>JBILNT010000004.1:0-64220 GCA_044374875.1 Rubrivivax sp. | reverse complement strand
CCAGGGCGTGGACCTGACCAAGGACGTGCTGGCGCTGCAGCGCCTGAAGGAAGCGGCCGAGAAGGCCAAGATCGAGCTGTCCAACAGCACGCAGACCGACGTCAACCTGCCCTACATCACGGCCGACGCCTCGGGGCCGAAGCACCTGAACATCAAGCTCACGCGTGCCAAGCTGGAGGCCCTGGTCGAGGAACTCGTGGAGCGCACGATCGAGCCCTGCCGCATCGCGATCAAGGATGCCGGCGTGAAGGTCGGCGAGATCGACGACGTGATCCTGGTCGGCGGCATGACGCGCATGCCCAAGGTGCAGGAGAAGGTCAAGGAGTTCTTCGGCAAGGAGCCGCGCAAGGACGTCAACCCCGACGAGGCCGTCGCGGTCGGTGCCGCCATCCAGGGCCAGGTGCTCGGGGGCGAGCGCAAGGACGTGCTGCTGCTGGACGTCACGCCGCTGTCCCTGGGCATCGAGACCCTGGGCGGCGTCATGACCAAGATGATCAAGAAGAACACCACGATCCCGACCAAGTTCTCGCAGGTGTTCTCGACCGCCGACGACAACCAGCCGGCGGTGACGATCAAGGTCTACCAGGGCGAGCGCGAGATGGCGTCCGGCAACAAGAGCCTGGGCGAGTTCAACCTCGAGGGCATCCCGCCGGCGCCGCGCGGCCTGCCGCAGATCGAGGTCACCTTCGACATCGACGCCAACGGCATCCTGCACGTCAACGCCAAGGACAAGGGCACCGGCAAGGAGAACAAGATCACCATCAAGGCGAACTCGGGCCTGTCGGAAGCCGAGATCGAGAAGATGGTGAAGGACGCCGAGGCCAACGCCGCCGAGGACAAGAAGAAGCTCGAGCTGGTCCAGGCCCGCAACCAGGCCGATGCCATGGTGCACTCGGTCAGGAAGAGCCTGGCCGAGCACGGCGACAAGCTCGACGCCGGCGAGAAGGAGAAGATCGAGGCTGCCCTGAAGGACGCCGAGGAGGCGATCAAGGGCGACGACAAGGCCACGATCGAGGCGAAGACCGAGGTGCTGATGACAGCCAGCCAGAAGCTCGGCGAGAAGATGTACGCCGACGCGCAGGCGGCCGCGGCGGCGGCCGGAGCCGCGGGCGCGGGCGCAGGCCCCGACGTGGCCCAGGGCGCCGGCAACGGTACCTCGAAGCCCGCCGACGACAACGTGGTCGACGCCGAGTTCAAGGAAGTCAAGAAGTGATGCCCTCCGGCACGGCCGCACCACGCGGCCGTCCGGTTCCCTGCGCCGCGCACGAGGTGACGGAGACCTTCCGCACCGAGGCGCGGCGGTTCAGTTTCCAGCAGTCCCTGGCGAGCGAGAGCCCCGATGGCGAAGCGCGACTACTACGAGATCCTCGGCGTGGCGAAGAACGCGTCCGACGAGGACATCAAGAAGGCCTACCGCAAGCTGGCCATGAAGCACCACCCTGACCGCAACCAGGGTGAGGACGCCAAGAAGGCCGAGGAGAAGTTCAAGGAGGCCAAGGAAGCCTACGAGATGCTCTCCGACGCCCAGAAGCGCGCGGCCTACGACCAGTACGGCCACGCGGGCGTCGACCCGAGCATGGCTGGCGGCCGCGGCGGTCCGGGCCCCGAGGGCTTCGGCGGCTTCGCCGAGGCCTTCGGCGACATCTTCGGCGACATCTTCGGCGGCGGCGGCGCCGGCGGCCGCCGTGGCGGCGGCGCACAGGTCTACCGTGGCAGCGATCTGAGCTATGCGATGGAGATCACGCTCGAGGAAGCCGCTTCCGGCAAGGAAACGCAGATCCGCATCCCGAGCTGGGAGACCTGCGAGACCTGCCACGGCTCCGGCGCCAAGCCGGGAACGAGCCCCAAGAGTTGCCCGACCTGCAGCGGCTCGGGCACGGTGCACCTTCGCCAGGGCTTCTTCAGCATCCAGCAGACCTGCCCGCACTGCCACGGCACCGGGAAGATCATCCCGGAACCCTGCACCACCTGCAACGGCGCGGGCCGCATCAAGAAGCAGAAGACCCTGGAGGTGAAGATCCCCGCCGGCATCAACGAGGGCATGCGCATCCGCTCGGCCGGCAACGGCGAGCCGGGGACCAACGGGGGCCCGCCCGGCGACCTCTACATCGAGATCCGGATCAGGCCGCACGAGATCTTCGAGCGTGACGGCGACGACCTGCACTGCACCGTGCCGGTGAGCCTGACCACGGCCGCACTCGGCGGTGCGATCGAGGTGCCCACGCTGGGCGGCAAGGCCGAGATCGAGTTGCCCGAAGGCACCCAGCACGGCAAGACCTTCCGGCTTCGCGGCAAGGGTGTCAAGGGCATCCGCTCCAGCTACCCGGGTGACCTCTACTGCCACGTGACGGTCGAGACGCCGGTCAAGCTCACCGAGCACCAGCGCAAGCTCCTCAAGGAGCTCGACGAGTCCTTCCGCAAGGCGGGCGACCGGCATTCGCCGAACGCCAAGAGCTGGACTGACCGGGTCAAGGACTTGTTCAAGTAGTCGCGCCGACTGCGCGTGGCGCGGCTGGCGGCTAGAAGAGGCTGCCTTGCGCCGGGGCCGCGGCGGGCCTCCGGAAGCGTGCCAGATCGAGTTCGAAGCGCTCGCGGTCGAGGCCGAAGCGGGCGCAGGCCTTGTCGAAGCGCTGCCGCAGCAGTTCGGCCCAGACCCCCTGCCCCGTCATCCGCGACCCGAAGCGGCTGTCGTTGTCGCGACCGCCGCGCATCTCGCGCACCCGCGCCATCACGCGGGCGGCGCGATCGGGGAAGTGCTGCTCGAGCCAGCTCTGGAACAGCGGGTTCACCTCCCAGGGCAGGCGCAGGACGATGCTGAACGCCCGCCGTGCGCCGGCCTCGGTCGCCGCTTCCAGGATGCGCTCGAGTTCGGGTTCGTTGACGAATGGGATCACCGGCGAGACGCTCACGCCGACCGGCACGCCGGCGCGCGACAGCGCCTCGATGGTCTGCAGACGCCGTTGCGGCGAGGCCGCCCGGGGCTCCAGGACGCGGGCAAGCTTGGGGTCCAGCGTCGTGATCGACACGTACACAGCGGCCAGACGCTCGGCCGCGAGCGGGCCGATGAGATCGAGGTCACGCTCGATCCCGGACGACTTGGTGATGATCGAAAAGGCATGCCGCGACTCCGCCAGCACCTCGATGACGGAGCGGGTGATGCGCAGCCTGCGCTCGACGGGCTGGTAGGCATCGGTCACCGAACCGATGTTGAGCATCATCGGCGTGTAGCGGGGCGAGGCGAGCGCCTCGCGCAGTCGCTCGGCGGCGTTGACCTTGGCGACGATGCGGGTCTCGAAGTCGAGGCCGGGCGAGAGGTTGAGGTAGCTGTGGCTGGGCCGCGCGTAGCAGTAGATGCAGCCGTGCTCGCAGCCCCGGTACGGGTTGATGGACAGGTCGAAGCCGACGTCCGGGGAGTCGTTGCCAGACAGGATGCTGCGCACGCCCTCCTCGATCACCTCGGTGCCGGGGGGTGCGTGCACCTCGCGGGCTGCCTGCTCGAGGGTGCCCCAGCCGTCGTCGAAGTCGTCCCGCGACCTCTGGCTGAACCGGTGTTCCAGGGCCCACGCGGTGCCTCGACCCTTGAGCGGCACGAAGACCATCGTGGCAGCGGGCGTCGCGGCACCGCGTGGAGACCTCGAGCGGGGGGCAGCAATACTGTTCATGCATACAGTATTCCTGCGTGCCGACGCTTCGTCAAGGCACGACGGACACGGCCAACCGGCCCCTCGCGTCAGTACTCGGCGCCCGCAGCCCCTGGCGCCAGGTTCTCGAAGCGCGTCAGCGGCTTGAGGAACGCCAGCTTCACCGTGCCCACCGGACCGTTTCGCTGCTTGGCGATGATGATCTCGGCCACGCCCGGTTCCTTCGAGTCCTTGTTGTAGTACTCGTCCCGGTAGATGAACAGGATCACGTCGGCGTCCTGCTCGATGGCGCCCGATTCGCGCAGGTCGCTCATCATCGGACGCTTGTCGTTGCGGGTCTCGACGCTGCGGTTGAGCTGAGACAGGGCGATCACCGGGCACTGCAGCTCCTTGGCCAGCGCCTTCAGGCCGCGGGAGATCTCGCCGATCTCGGTGGCGCGGTTCTCGTCGCCGGAGCTGCTGCCGCTCATGAGCTGCAGGTAGTCGACGACGATCAGCCCCAGCGTGCCGCCGAACTGGCGTGCCATGCGCCTGGCCCGGGCACGCAACTCGGCCGCGTTGAGTGCAGGCGTCTCGTCGATGAAGACCGAGACGCGACCGAGCCGGTCCACCGCCTCGGCCAGGCGCTCCCACTCGTCGTTCTTCAGCGCGCCGGTGCGCAGGTGCTGCTGGTCGATGCGGCCGAGCGAGCCCACCATCCGCAGGGCCAGCTGCGATGCGCCCATTTCCATCGAGAACACCAGCACCGGCAGCCCCTCGTGGACGGCCACGTTCTCGGCGATGTTCAGCGCAAAGGCCGTCTTGCCCATCGACGGCCGCGCCGCGAGGATGACCAGGTCGCCCTTCTGCAGGCCGGCGGTCATGCGGTCGAGGTCGAAGAAGCCGCTGCGCACGCCGGTCACCTCCTCGGCGCCGTTCTCGTGCAGCTCGTTGACCCGGTCCAGGAGTTGCACGACCAGCTTGTCGATGCTCTGGAAGCCCTGCTTCTGGCGCGAGCCCTCCTCGCCGATCTTCAGCACCTTGCCCTCGGCCTCGTCGAGGATCTGCGCCACCTGGCGGCCCTGCGGGTTGAAGGCGGTGGTGGCGATCTCGTCGCTGGCGGCGATCAGCTTTCGCAGGATGGCGCGCTCGCGCACGATCTCGGCGTAGCGACGCATGTTGGCGGCACTGGGCACGCTCTGCGCAAGCGCGTTGAGGTAGGCCAGGCCGCCGCAGTCGTCGGCCTTGCCGTGGCTCTGCAGTTGCTCGAAGACCGTGATGACGTCGGCCGGCTTGCTCGCCCCGATGAGCGAGCCGATGGCCTGGAAGATGAGGCGGTGCTCGAACCGATAGAAGTCGCTGTCGGTCAGCAGGTCGGCGGCGCGGTCCCACGCCAGGTTGTCGAGCAGCAGCCCGCCGAGCACGCTCTGCTCCGCCTCGACGGAGTGCGGCGGCACGCGCAGCCGCGCCACCTCGTCGTCACGGGGGCCCGCGGCGTCGCGTGAAGGAAAGATCGCTGACATTCGGCGCCTCTTGCGACTCGACTCCCCGCCAGGGTCCGCGCTGTGTGCAACCCTGTGGACAGACGGGGGACGGTTGGGGAAAACTCTGCCGCCCAAAACGACGAAGGCCGGCAGATGCCGGCCTTCGCCTGGGAGCCGAGAGCGTACTTCGCTCAGTCGGCCTGCGCAACCACCTGGATCGTCACCTCGACGACCACGTCGGTGTGGGGCGCGACCTGCACGCCGTGCTCGCCCACCGTCTTCAGCGGACCGTTGGGCATGCGCACCTGCGCCTTCGCGACACCCATGCCCATCTTGGACAGGGCCTCGGCGATGTCGTGGTTGGTCACCGAGCCGAACAGGCGGCCGTCGACGCCGGCCTTCTGCGCGATGCGGACGACCTTGCCCGACAGCTGCTCGCCCAGGGCCTGGGCGGCGGCGAGCTTCTCGGCGGCGGACTTCTCGAGGTCGGCACGACGCTGTTCGAACTCCTTGATCGCGGCGTCGGTGGCGCGGCGCGCCAGCTTGGTCGGGATCAGAAAGTTGCGGGCGTAGCCATCCTTGACCTTGACGACGTCACCCAGGTTGCCGAGCTTGCCGACCTTTTCCAGCAGGATCACTTGCATGGCAGGCTCTCCTTCAGACCTTGTGTTGATCGCTGTACGGCAGCAGCGCGAGGAAACGGGCGCGCTTGATGGCCGTGGTGAGCTGGCGCTGGTAGAACGCGCGCGTGCCCGTCAGGCGGGCCGGCGTGATCTTTCCGTTCTCGGAGACGAAGTCGCGCAGCGTGTCGATCTCCTTGTAGTCGATGGACTCGACGCCGGCCACGGTGAAGCGGCAGAAGCGCTTGCGACGGAACAGCAGCGACTGGGAAGAACGCTTCGGGCGCTTGTCCTTGGAACCGCGTCCCTTGCCACGAGGTGGGGCCATTTGAACCTCCGGTGAATACGTATCGAACTTGAACAGGTTCGGTCAGACGCTGGGGTCGACCGAGGTGATGTGGAACAGCAGACCGCGTCCGTTGCGAGCGCTGGCGAGAAAGCCTCCGAAGAGCGCTTCGTTGCCCAACGCCGCGTTGCCCAGCGCCTGCGTGACGGCCCCGATCGCCACCGCCCGGATCTCCATCGAGACCTTGCGGGGCTGGCCGTCCTCGCTGACCGTGGACTCGTGCTTCAGCACGATGTCCAGGGCTGGAAGGCCGGCCGGGGTGTAGCGCAGCGCGCCTCGCTCCAGCACCTGCGCCGACAGAACCAGACGGTTCATGCCGGGCGCCGCCGCAGCAGGCACGGCCGTCAGGCTCAGGCCTGCGCCTCCTGGCGTTCCTTGCGGGCTTCCTCGCGCTCGACGGCCTTCATCATGACCGACGGGGTCGTCTCGGCCTTGTCCTTGCGCACGGTGAGGTGCCGAAGCACGGCATCGTTGAAGCGGAAGCCGGTCTCGAGTTCGTCGAGAGTGGCCTTGCTGCACTCGATGTTGAGGCACAGGTAGTGGGCCTTGGCGAGCTTCTGGATCATGTAGGCCAGCTGGCGCCGACCCCAGTCCTCGACCCGGTGCACCTTGCCGCCCGCGGCGGTCACGAGGCCCTTGTAGCGTTCCAGCATGGCCGGAACCTGTTCGCTCTGATCCGGGTGGATCAGCAGAACGATCTCGTAGTGACGCATGAACACTCCTTGTGGATTCGGGCCCGAAGGGGTCGAAAGACCCGCCGGATCCCGCGAAGCCGCCCCGATGCGTCAAGACACGGGTGCGGCAAGGGAAAGCCCGCGAGTATAACCCGCGCCGCTGGCCGACCGTGGTGTGCACCACCCGGACCGCCCAATGAAAAGGCCCCCGGGGTCACCGGGGGCCTTGGAACGGGCTGCCCTCGGGGCCGCCCGGATTCACGCGAGCGCGATCAGGCGCTCTTCAGGTTCGGGTAGCGCACGTGCTCCACCAGTTCCTGGATTTCGCGGTTCGGCGCCTTGGTCAGCAGGCTCACGATGATGATCACCGCGAAGCCCAGCGGCACGCCGAAGACGCCCGCCGAGATCGGCGCGATGCCGAACCACGTGTAGTCGGCCACCGGGCCGGTCACGTTGAACAGGCCGCGCATCCACGGGTGGGTGGTGATCATGTAGTACAGCGTGATGCTCACGCCGGACAGCATGCCCAGCACCGCGCCCCACTTGCTGGCGCGCTTCCAGAAGATGCCCAGGACCAGCGCCGGGAAGAAGCCCGCGGCAGCCAGCGAGAAGGCGGCAGACACCAGGAACAGGATGTCGGCCATCTTCAGCGAGGCCACGTACGCCGCGGCCAGGGCCACGACGAGCAGCAGGATCTTCGAGATCATCACCCGGCGCGCGGTGGGCGCGTTGGGGTCGATCATCTTGTAGTACAGGTCGTGGCTCAGCGCGTTGGCGATGGTCAGCAGCAGGCCGTCGGCGGTGGACAGGGCTGCCGCGAGGCCGCCCGCCGCCACCATGCCCGAGATCACGTACGGAAGACCCGCGATCTCCGGCGTGGCCAGCACGATGATGTCGCCACCGATGCGCATCTCACCCAGCTGGAAGATGCCGTCCTTGTTGATGTCGGCGATCGACAGCAGCGAGGGATCCACCTTCGCCCAGGCGCCCACCCAGGCCGGCAGCTTGTCGAACGGCGTGCCCACCAGGACGTTGAACACCTCGTACTTGACGAGCACCGCGAGTGCCGGGGCCGTGAAGTACAGCAGGAAGATGAAGAACAGCGACCAGGTCACCGACTGGCGCGCTTCCTTCACCGACGGCGTGGTGTAGTAGCGCATCAGGATGTGCGGCAGCGCGGCCGTGCCCACCATCAGGCAGAACACCAGGGCCAGGAAGTTCCGGCGCGAGGTGTCGTACGCGGCCTGGGCCTTCGCGTCGCCCTTCGGGTCGCCGGCGTACTGCTGCGCATGGCGCGGCATGCCGCCCAGCGGACCGGTGCGCGCGTCGGCAGCGGCCTTCGCGGCAGTCCAGGCGGTCTTGGCGGCAGCCTCGTCCTTCGGCAGCGCGGCCAGCGCCTTCTCGGCGGCCTGCACGTCGGCCAGCGGGGCGTTGGCAGCCTTCAGCTCGTCGAGCTTCTTCTGCGCGGCGGCCCGGTCGGCAGCCAGGGCGGCGGGCACGTCCTTCAGCTTGGCGGCGAGGTCGTCGCTGCGCTGCTTGAAGATCGCGCGGACCTCCTGCTCCTTCGGGTCGGCGATCAGCTGGGCCTCGCGCTCGGTGACCTTCTGCAGCTGGGCGCCGTAGATGGCCTGCGGCACCGGCACGCCGGTCTGCTTCACCGACAGCCACACCACCGGGATCATGTAGGCAATGATCAGGATGATGTACTGGGCGACCTGCGTCCAGGTGACGGCACGCATGCCACCCATGAACGAGCACACCAGGATGCCGCCGAGGCCGACGAAGATGCCGATCTCGAACGCCAGGCCGGTCAGTCGCGCGGTGATCAGGCCCACGCCGTAGATCTGCGCCACGACGTAGACGAAGGACACCAGGATCGCGATCAGGATGCCGACGAAGCGGGCCACGTTGCCTTCGTAGCGCGCGCCCAGGAAGTCGGGGATCGTGAACTGGCCGAACTTGCGCAGGTAAGGCGCCAGGAACAGCGCCACCAGGCAGTAGCCGCCGGTCCAGCCCATGATGAAGGCCAGGCCGCCGTAGCCGCTGAGGTACAGCGTGCCGGCCATGCCGATGAACGACGCGGCCGACATCCAGTCGGCGCCGGTGGCCATGCCGTTGTAGACGGCGGGCACGCGCCGGCCGGCGACGTAGTACTCGGCCGCGTCGTTGGTGCGGCTCATGATGCCGATGCCGGCATACAGGCCCACCGTGGCCAGCAGGAACACGATGCCGATGGCAGGGCGGCTCAGGCCCATCTGCTCGGCGATCGCGAGCACGATGATGAACGCCAGGAAGCCGCCGGTGTACCAGCCGTAGATCTTGTTGAGGCCCTTCTTGAAGGCCTCGTTGGCCTCCTTGTTGGAGACCCCGGTGTCGGGTTCGAAAGACAAGCCAGCCATGTCACTCCTCCTCGGCCACGCCGTGTTCCTGGTCAAGCTTGTTCATGTAATGGGCGTAGTACCAGATGATCGCCACGTAGATCACGAGCGAACCCTGCGCACCCATCCAGAAACTGAAGGGCCAGCCAAAGAAGTTGAAGCTAAGGTCGCGCGCGAAGAACGCGACCACGTACGTCACCACGAACCAGATCGCCAGCAGGATCGCGGTGATCCTGAGGTTCTTCGACCAGTATCGCTGGTGGTTCTCACTCACCTGCATGGTTGTCACCCCTTTTCAATGTTCGACCCGGACCGGGCCTGTCTCTCTCGCAAGAAACCCCTGTGGCGGCGCGTCGTGGCCCGCCCTCCCTCAAAGCGTGGGCTGCGGCGGCACGAGCCCGGTCTCGCGCGCCAGCTGCGCGGCGACCTTGGGCTCGAACCCCTGAAGGTGCTTGATGATCCTGATGGCCTCTTCGGGGGCCTGGCGGTCGACGTGCACGCGCGCCAGCTGGTACCAGCCGTAGGGGCTCATCGGTTGCAGTTCGGTGTTGCGCTTGAGCGCCTCCACGGCCTCGTCGTAGCGCTTCAGGCGGATCAGCACCAGCCCCATGCCGTACCAGGCGCGATCGAGCTTGGGGCTGAGCTCCACGGCACGACGGAATGCCGCCAGGGCGTCGTCCCATCGCTCGGCGGCCTCGAACATGTAGCCCCGGTTGAACCAGTGGCCCGCGTTGTCGGCCTGGACGGCGACGAGCCGCGCCGAAGCTTCCAGCGCCTCCGCCGTGCGGCCGGCCTCGCCCAGCAGGTGCACGCGGCTGGCCAGCACGTACGGATCGTCGGGCCAGAGCCGGGTCATCTCGTCGAAGCACTCGAGCGCCGTCGCCTGGCGCCCGAGCACCAGCCAGGCGATGGCCCGCCACTTCAGCCTGAGGTAGTCGAACGACTTCATCGGCAGCCCACCATCTCGACGCTGACGCAGTAGCGCACCTTCTCGATCGTGACCACGATCCAGACGAGCAGCAGGAGGAAGAACGCGACGAAGGGGACGTGCTGGTCGGCCACCTTGCGTGGCGTGATCAGCCGGCTGAGGGCCGTGAACGGCTTGGTCAGCGTGCGCAGCAGCTGATAGAAGAAATTGGTCTCGCGCTTCGCCCCGGCCAGCACGAAAAGCAGCCCCTGCCCGAGCAGCGCCATCAGGGCGATCTCGGCAATCAGCTTCACGGCAGACAGGAACAGAAGCACGCGGACACCCTCGCTTTGATCGCGGGCTCGACTCTTTTGCCGCGGCCTTACGGGTCTCTGACAGTTCCTGTCAGTCTCATCGCATCCCCTCAGAGGGGTTTCCCTAGCAAAAACCCATTGTTAATCAGGGGCTTGCAGTCGTGCTGGCCAATGAAGAAGGGCCCCCGAAGAAGCCCTCGACTGCCGGACCGCAGGACCTGGGAGTCAGCGCGCCGCGAGCCGCTGCCAGGTATCGACCACGGTGTCGGGGTTCAGCGAGATCGACACGATGCCCTCGTCGGCCAGCCACTCGGCGAAGTCCGGGTGGTCGCTCGGCCCCTGCCCGCAGATGCCGACGTACTTGCCGGTGGCACGGCACGCCGCGATGGCGCGCGAGATCATCGCCTTGACCGCCGGGTCGCGCTCGTCGAAGTCGCCGGCGAGCTGCTCGAGGCCGGAGTCGCGGTCCAGGCCCAGCGTCAGCTGGGTCAGGTCGTTCGAGCCGATCGACATGCCGTCGAAGTACTGCAGGAACTGGTCGGCCAGGATCGCGTTGCTCGGCACCTCGCACATCATGATCAGCTTCAGGCCGTCGACGCCGCGCTGCAGGCCGCGCTCGGCGAGCATCTGGGTCACGCGCTCGGCCTGCCGCACCGTGCGAACGAAGGGCACCATGATCTCGACGTTGGTCAGCCCCATCTCGATGCGCACGCGCTTGAGCGCCTCGCACTCCATCGCGAAGGCGTCGCTGAACTCGCCGCTGATGTAGCGGCTGGCCCCACGGAAACCCAGCATCGGGTTCTCCTCGTCGGGTTCGTAGCGGGTGCCGCCGATGAGCTTGCGGTACTCGTTGCTCTTGAAGTCCGACAGGCGCACGATCACCGGCTTGGGCCAGAAGGCCGCGGCGATGGTGGCGATGCCTTCGGCGAGCTTGTCGACGTAGAAGGCACGCGGCGACGCGTGACCGCGGGCCACCGACTCCACCGCCTTCTTGAGGTCGGGGTCGACGTTGGGGTAGTCGAGGATCGCCTTGGGGTGCACGCCGATGTTGTTGTTGATGATGAACTCGAGCCGCGCCAGGCCCACGCCCGAGTTCGGCATCTGCGCGAAGTCGAAGGCCAGCTGCGGGTTGCCGACGTTCATCATGATCTTCACCGCCGAGTAGGGCATCTCGCCGCGCTGCACCTCGGTGATCTCGGTCTCGATCAGGCCGTCGTAGACGTAGCCGGTGTCGCCCTCGGAGCACGAGACGGTGACGAGCGCGCCGTCGTGGACGTGCTCGGTGGCGTCGCCGCAGCCCACGACCGCCGGGATCCCCAGTTCGCGCGCGATGATGGCGGCGTGGCAGGTGCGCCCGCCACGGTTGGTGACGATCGCGCTGGCGCGTTTCATCACGGGCTCCCAGTTCGGGTCGGTCATGTCGGTGACCAGCACGTCGCCAGGCTGCACGCGCTCCATCTCGCTGGTCGTGCGCACCAGGCGCACGGGGCCGGTGCCGATCTTCTGCCCGATCGCGCGGCCCTCGGCCAGCACGGTGTTCTTCGAACGGTCGCCCTTGAGGCGGAAGCGCTGCTCGACCTTGCCTTCGGCCTGGCTCTTCACCGTCTCGGGCCGCGCCTGCAGGATGTAGATGCGGCCGTCGACGCCGTCCTTGCCCCACTCGATGTCCATCGGTCGGGCGTAGTGCTTCTCGATGATGAGGGCGTATCGGGCCAGCTCGATGACGTCCGCATCGGCCAGCGAATAGCGGTTGCGCTGTTCGGGCGGCGTGTCGACGATCTTCACGAGCCGACCGCTGGCCGCCTTCTCCTCGGGGCTGGCGAACTCCATGCGCTGCAGCTTGGAGCCCAGCGCGCGACGGATGACGGAGAACCGGCCGGCGGCGAGCATCGGCTTGTGGACGTAGAACTCGTCGGGGTTCACCGCCCCCTGCACCACGGTCTCGCCCAGACCGTAGCTCGAGGTGATGAAGACCACGTCCTTGAAGCCGGACTCGGTGTCGATGGTGAACATCACGCCGGCCGAGCCGAGGTCGGAGCGCACCATGCGCTGCACGCCGGCCGACAGCGCGACGTCGGCGTGCGCGAAGCCCTTGTGCACGCGGTAGCTGATCGCGCGGTCGTTGTAGAGCGAAGCGAAGACCTCCTTGACCTTGTGCAGCACGTCGTCGATGCCGCTGACGTTCAGGAAGGTCTCCTGCTGGCCGGCGAACGAGGCGTCGGGCAGGTCCTCGGCGGTGGCCGACGAGCGCACCGCGAAGCTGGCACCGGGGTTGTCGGCGACCAGGCGCTCGAACTGGGCGCGGATCGCCGCCTCGAGGTCGGCCGGGAACGGTGTGTCCACCACCCACTGGCGGATCTCCGCGCCGGCCTCGGCCAGTGCGCGCACGTCGTCGGTGTCCAGTGACTCGAGCCGCGCCGCGATGCGCGCGGCCAGGCCACCGTGGCGCAGGAACTCCCGGAAGGCATGCGCCGTGGTCGCGAAGCCACCGGGCACCCGCACCCCCGTGGCAGCGAGCTGGCTGATCATTTCGCCGAGGCTGGCGTTCTTGCCGCCGACCGCCTCGACGTCGGTCATCCTCAGTTGTTCGAACGGTACGACCAGGGCGGTCGCCAGGTGGGCCGAAGTGGACATGGGAAAGCTCCGCGATGTGAAAAGACCGGTGCTTCCGCATGCACGACCGGGCCCCACGCTGCAGCGCTTGTCTGTTCTGCTTGTCGGCTGGGGGGGCTCACGTCGTTGGCCGGGCGGCGGAAATATCCCGTGGATTGTAAGGACTCGGTGCTTATGATGAGCCCCCGACTTGCGTGCAGATTCGCGTGCGGCCTCGCGTGCAGACTTGCGTGCAGATCTCCCACCCCGTCGCCCCGCCCGCCATGCCCGACCGCAGCGTCTTCTTCGTTTCCGACGGCACCGGCATCACCGCCGAGACCTTCGGCAACTCCATCCTTGCCCAGTTCCCGGCACGCCACCGTCACGTGCGCAAGCCCTTCATCGACAACGTGGACAAGGCGCTCGCCGTGGTGGCCGAGATCAACGACGTCGCCGAGCGCGAGGGCAAGCGCCCGATCGTCTTCATCACGCTGGTCGACGACGAGATCCGCAACCTCGTGGGCGAACGCTGCAAGGGCCTGGTGCTGGACATGTTCCGCACCTTCGTCGAGCCGCTGGAGGTCGAGCTTGGCGTCACGTCCAACCACCGTATCGGCCGCTTCTCCGACGCCAGCAAGAGCCAGGAGTACAACGACCGCATCGAGGCGATCAACTTCGCGCTGGCGCACGACGACGGCCAGTCGGCCCGCAACCTCGACATCGCCGACGTCATCCTGGTGGGCGTGAGCCGCAGCGGCAAGACGCCGACCTCGCTGTACCTGGCGATGCAGCACGGCATCAAGGCGGCCAACTATCCCCTCATCCCCGAGGACTTCGACCGCGCCCGGCTGCCCTCGGCCCTGGCACCGCACCGCCGCAAGTGCTTCGGCCTGACGATCGACCCGGGGCGGCTCTCGCAGATCCGCCACGAGCGCAGGCCGGGCAGCCGCTACGCGGCGCTGGAGAACTGCCGCTACGAGGTCAACGAGGCCGAGGCCATGATGCGCCGCGAGGGCATCGCCTGGCTGTCGTCGACGCACAAGTCGATCGAGGAGATCGCCACCACGATCCTGCGCGACATCCGGCCGGACCGCCTGATCTACTGAGCTGCCGACCTACCCACCGCCCGCAACCTGGCGGCGCGCGCTCTCGTAGAGGCAGATCGCCGCCGCGGCGGCCACGTTCAGCGACTCCTCGCCCCCGGGCTGCGGGATGCGCACCGTGAGCGCGCAGCGCGCCATCAGCGTCGCGCCGACGCCCTGCCCTTCGTGACCGAAGACCCATGCGCAGGGCCGCGCCAGCGGCGCAGCGGGCAGCAGCGTGCCGCCGTGCGAGCTGGTGGCCACCAAGGGCACCGCCAGCGCGTCCAGCGCGTCATCTTGCGCCTGCTCGACGAGGTGCAGCGCCAGGTGGGCGCCCATTCCGGCGCGAAGAACCTTGGGCGACCACAGCGCCGCCGTGCCGCGCAACGCCACCACCTGCGCCACGCCAAGTGCCGCCGCGCTGCGCAGGATGCTGCCCACGTTGCCCGCGTCCTGGAGGCGGTCGAGCACGACGGTGGGCACGCCGGGGCGCAGCGCGGTGTCGGCGGCCTCGGCGGCGTCACCAGCCACGGGCACCAGGAAGCCGATGCGGGCCGGCGTCTCCAGCGTGCTCGCCGACGCGAACAGCGCATCCGGCACCACGCTGACCCGGTCGCCCAGCGCGGCCAGGCGGCGCAAGCGCTCGTCGCGCCAACCGCTTTCCGACAACACCGCTTCCTCTGCACGCCGGCCGCGCGCCGCCAGCGCCAGGCCCAGGTGCTCGCCTTCCAGCCACGCGCTGCCCAGCCGGCGATACGCAGCGCCGTCCTGCACGAGCCGGCGCAGCCGCTGCAGCAGCGGGTTGTCGCGCGAGGTGATGCGGCGCGGCTCGGTGCTCATGGTCACGCCTGCGGCGCGTTCGCGAACTCGCGCACGGGTGCGAAGCTGCGGCGGTGGGCCTCGCAGGGGCCGTGCAGTCGCAGGGCCGCGAGATGCACGGGCGTCGGGTAGCCCTTGTGGGCGTCGAACCCGTACTGCGGCCAGCGCTCGTGCAGTTCGGCGCAGAGGCGGTCGCGGTACACCTTGGCGATGATCGACGCCGCCGAGATGGCCGGGACCTTCGCGTCGCCCTTCACGATGGCCTCGGCGGGCACCCGCAGCACCGGCACGCGGTTGCCGTCGACGAGCACGCGCTGCGCCGGCAGGCGCAGACCCTCGACGGCGCGGCGCATCGCGAGCATCGTCGCCTGCAGGATGTTGAGGCGGTCGATCTCCTCGACGCTGGCTTCGGCGACCGAGACGCACAGGGCCTTGGCACGGACCTCGTCGTACAGCCGGTCGCGACGCAGCGCGGTCAGCGCCTTGGAGTCCGCCAGGCCGCGGATGGGCGCGAGGTCGTCCAGGATGACGGCCGCGGCCACGACCGGCCCGGCCAGCGGGCCGCGGCCGGCCTCGTCGACGCCGGCCAGCAGCGGGGGCACGTCCCAGACCAGCCCCAGCTGCTCAGGCTTCGAGGACTTTCGCGATCGCATCGGTGGCCGCGCGGGCAGTGTCGCGCCGCAGCAAGTGGTGGAGCTGCTCGAACCGGGTCGCCAGCGCGGCGGCAGCCGCGGGATCGTCGAGCCAGCGCAGCGCCTCGTCGGCCAGCGCCGCGGGAGTGCAGCGCGCCTGGATCAGCTCGGGCACGGCGAAATCGCGCAGCAGGATGTTGGGCAGGCCCACCCAGGGCTGGTAGGCCATGCGCTTCATCAGCTGCCAGCTCAGTCCGTGCATGCGATAGCCGATGACCATGGGTCGCTTGAAGAGGGCCGCTTCCAGCGTGGCGGTGCCGCTGGCGATCAGCGTCACGTCGCAGGCCGCCAGCACGGCGTGCGAATCACCGTCGACCAGCTGCACGGCGGTGCCGGGCGCATGCGCCGCGAGCAGGGGCTCCACCAGCGGCCGCAGGCCGGGGGCGACGGGCAGAACGAAACGCAGCGCCGGGCGACGCCGCGCGAGCAGCGCCGCCGCCTGGAGGAACGCCGGCGCGATGTACTGGATCTCGGAGCGCCGGCTGCCCGGCAGCACCGCGACCACGACATCGTCTTCCGCCAGCCCGAGCCTGCTGCGAGCGGCCGCCCGCGGCACCTGCAGCGGGATCGCGTCGGCCAGCGGGTGGCCCACGTAGGTCGCCGCGACGCCATGGCGCGCCAGGAGCTCCGGTTCGAACGGGAACAGGCACAGCACGTGGTCACAGCTCGAGGCCATCTTGCGCGCGCGTCCGCCGCGCCAGGCCCAGATCGAGGGGCAGACGAAGTGCACCGAGCGCACGCCGGCCGCCTTGAGCCGACGCTCGAGGCCGAGGTTGAAGTCGGGGGCATCGACCCCGATGAAGACGTCGGGCCGCTGGTCGAGCAGACGCTCGGCCAGCGCATCGCGGATCGCGGAGATCTCGCGATAGTGCCTGAGCACCTCGACGTAGCCGCGCACGGCGAGCTTGTCGCTCGGCCACCAGGCCTCGAAACCCGCCGCGACCATCCTCGGGCCGCCAATGCCGACCGGCCGAAGCTCGGGCCAGCGCTGCTTCAGGCCGCCGATCAGCAGGCTGGCGAGCAGGTCGCCCGAGGCTTCACCGGCGACCATCGCCAGCCGCAGCGCGCCGGGGGACATCACGCCGCCGCTAGCGCACGATGCCGCGGCTGGCATCGGCGAGGAAGCCGAGCATCATGTCGACGTCGACGTCGGCTGCCGGCACCTGGCCGCGCAGCGCCTCGATCTCGGCGCGGGCGGCGTCGAGCGTCAGACCCTTGCGATAGAGCGCGCGGTGGATCTGCTTGACCACGCCCAGGCGGTCGGCACTCCAGCCACGACGGCGCAGGCCTTCCTGGTTGAAGCCCTGGGCCTGGGCCGGGTTGCCGGCGGCCATCATGAACGGAGGCAGGTCCTGCGCCAGGCGGGTCGAGAAGCCCGCCATGGCGTGGGCGCCGATGCGGGTGAACTGGTGCACCCCCGTCAAGCCGCCGAGGATGGCCCAGTCGCCGACATGCACGTGTCCCGCCAGCTGCACGGCGTTGGCCAGGATGGTGTGGCTGCCGACCCGACAGTCGTGGGCCACGTGCACGTAGGCCATCACCCAGTTGTCGTCGCCGACGCGGGTGACCCCATCATCCTGCACGGTGCCGGTGTTGACGGTGCAGAACTCGCGGAAGGTGTTGCCGTCGCCGATCTCCAGCCGCGTCGGCTCACCGGCGTACTTCTTGTCCTGCGGGGCAGCCCCGATGGAGCAGAACTGGAAGACGCGGTTGTCCCGGCCGATGGTGGTGTGACCCTCGACGACCGTGTGCGCCCCGATCGAGGTGCCCGCGCCGATGCGCACGTTGGGACCGATCACGGCGTACGGACCCACGGACACCGAGCCGGCCAGCTCGGCCGCCGGATCGACGATCGCGCTCGGGTGGATGGAGGCCATCGCGCTCAGGCGACCTTGCGCATCGTGCACATCAGCTCGGCCTCGACGGCGGTCTCGCCGTCGACGCTGGCGTGTGCCTTGTACTTGACGATGCCAGCGCGGGCGCGCTCGATCGAGGCCTCGAGGATCAGCTGGTCACCGGGTTCGACCGGGCGCTTGAAGCGCGCACCGTCGATGCCGACGAAGTAGACCACGGTGTCGTCGCCCGGCTCGGTGCCTGCCGACTCGAACGACAGCAGCGCGGCGGTCTGCGCCAGCGCCTCGAGCATCAGCACGCCGGGCATCACCGGCCGCGACGGGAAGTGCCCGGTGAAGAATGGTTCGTTGATGGTGACGTTCTTTAGCGCCTTGATGCGCACGTCCTTCTCGAACTCGATCACGCGGTCGACGAGCAGGATCGGGTAGCGGTGCGGCAGCTTGCGCAGGATCTTGTGGATGTCGAGGACGGGTGCGGTCATGGTGTCTTCTTCTCGAGGGCACGCAGGCGCTCGCGCAGCGAGTGCAGCTGACGCAGCGTGGCAGCGTTCTTCTCCCAGGACGCATTGTCGTCGAAGGGGAACAGGCCGCTGTACTGGCCCGGCTTGAGGATCGAGCGCGTGATCACCGTCGCTGCGGTGACGTGAACGTGGTCGACGATCTCCAGATGCCCGAGGATGATCGCCCCGCCGCCGGCCGTGCAGTGGCGCCCGATGCGCGCGCTGCCGGCAACGCCGACGCAGCCCGCGAAAGCGGTGTGGGCGCCGACGCGGACGTTGTGGCCGATCTGCACGAGGTTGTCGAGCTTGACGCCGTCCTCGATCACCGTGTCCTCGAGCGCGCCGCGGTCGATGCAGGTGTTGGCGCCGATCTCGACGTCGTCGCCGATCGCGACCGCGCCCAGTTGCTCGATCTTCTCCCAGCGCGAGCCCGTCGGCGCACCCGCCGGCGCGAAGCCGAAGCCGTCGGCGCCGATGACGGCCCCCGAATGGACGATGCCCCGCGCGCCGATGCGGCAGCCGTCACCGAGGACGACACGGGGCTTGAGCACCGTGGCCTCGCCCACCGAGGCGCCCTCGCCCACGTAGGCCTGGGCACAGACGACCGCGCCCGACGCGATACGCGTGCCGGCGCCGACGTAGGCCATCGCACCGATGCTGGCGCCGGGATGGATGAAGGCGCCCTGCTCGACCACCGCACTCGGGTGGATGCCCTGGGTGACCGGAGGACGCGACTGGCGCGCCCACCACTGGGTGAGGCGAGCGAACGCGAGGTAAGGGTCGTCGCAGACGATCGCCGCCCCGCGCGCCGCGGCAGCCTCGCGCTGCGCGGGCCCGACGATCACGCAGCCCGCGTGCGTGGTCTGCAACTGCGACTGGTAGCGCGGATGGGCGAGGAAGCTGATGGTCTGCGCATCCGCACGGTCCAGCGCCCCGATCCGGGTGACGACGACCTCGCCGTCACCACGGAGTTCGCCGCCGAGCAGGGCCGCGAGGTCAGCAAGACGGGCCTGCACGGCAAGCCCGCCGGATCACTTCGGGGCCTGCCCGTTGAGCGCGCGGATCACCTTCTCGGTGATGTCTACGCGGGGTCCGGCGAAGATGACCTCCTGGAGGATGACGTCGTACTTCTCCTGGTCGAAGATCTGCTTGATCGCGCGGTTGGCACGCTCGACGACCGCTGCGAGTTCCTCGTTGCGGCGCTGGTTGAGGTCTTCCTGGAACTCGCGGCGCTTGCGCTGCAGGTCGCGGTCCTGCTCGACGAGCTCGCGCTGGCGGCGGTTGCGCTCGCTCTCGGAAAGCGTGGGCGCCTCCTTGTCGAGCTTGTCCGCCGCGGCCTTCAGGCGCTGCGCCTGGTCGGCGAGCTCCTTCTCGCGCTTGCCGAACTCGGTCTCCAGCTTGGCCTGCGCGGCCTTGGCGGGCTGGGCTTCGCGCAGCACGCGCTCGCTGTTGACGTAGCCGATCTTGAGGTCCTGCGCGACCGCAGGCGTGGCCACGACGACCGAGGAGACGAGCAGCGCGGCGACCATGCCCAACGACTTGACGTGCGACATCTTCATCAGAACGCTGTCCCGATCTGGAATTGAAAACGCTGGATTCTATCGTTGCGCTGGACGCGGATCGGCGCACCCCAGCTGAGCTTGAGCGGACCGACCGGCGAGATCCAGGACAGGCCCAGGCCGGCCGAGGCGCGCAGGCTGGAGAGCTCGAACGTCTCGTCCTCGCGCCACACGTTGCCGACATCGCCGAAGGCGAACACGCGCAGGGTCTTGTCGTTGCCGCTGCCCGGCACCGGCAGGTAGAGCTCGGTGTTGACGTTGAGCCGCCGCGCACCGCCGATGTAGGCGCCCGTCGGGTCGATCGCGCCGAGAGACCCCTGCTCGAAGGCCCGCACGGATCCGAGACCGCCACCGAAGAAGTTCTTGAAGATCGGGAACGGCTTGCCGCCCAGGCCCTTGCCGATGCCGAGCTCCGCATTGACCCCCAGCGACATCCGCGCCGGCAGCGGCCAGTACTGCTGGACCTGCATGTTCGCACGCAGGTAGCGCACGTCGCCGGCGAAGCTCCAGTCGAGGTTCACGCGCTGGTAGCGGCCGGCCGTGGGCACCAGCGCGCTGTCGCGCTGGTCACGCTGCCAGCCGATGGTGAAAGGGGCCGAGGTGCTGGTCTCGCCGTACAGCGCACGGTAGTTCAGGTAGCTCAGCGGCAGGCCGGTCGAGGTGCCGATCTTGGTCTGCTCGACACCGACGCCGAAGAAGACGGTGTCGAAGTCCGAGAACGGCACGCCGAAGCGCACCGAGGCACCCGGGGTGGCCAGCTGGTACTCGTCGCCCAGGCTGTTCAGCGGCCGGCTGGTGCGGTAGTACAGGTCGAGCGCGCGCGAGATGCCGTCGGTCGTGAAGTACGGGTCGACGGTGCTGAGCACAAGCGTGCGGTTGGTCTTGCTCGTGTTGAGCTCGATGCCGAGGTAGTTGCCCGAGCCGAAGACGTTGTCCTGCTTGATCGACGCGGTGAAGGAGAGCTTCTCGGCATTCGAGTAGCCGGCGCCGATCAGCAGGTTGCCGGTGGGCTTCTCGGTCACCTTGACGACCAGGTCGACCTGGTCGGGCGAGCCGGGCACTTCCTCGGTGTCGACCGTGACTTCCGAGAAGAAGCCGAGCCGGTCGACGCGGTCACGCGAGAGCTTGATGCGCCCGCCGTCGTACCACGAGGACTCGAGCTGCCGGAACTCGCGGCGGACGACCTCGTCGCGCGTGCGCGCATTGCCCTGGACCTCGATGCGGCGCACGTACACGCGACGCTGCGGGTCGGCCGCGAGCGCCACCACCACCTGCCCCGTCGCACGATCGATCTCGGGACGCGGCTCGACGCGGGCGAACGCATAGCCGAGCAGGCCATAGAGCTCGGTGAAGCGGCGCACGGTCTCGGTCACGGCGTCGCCGCGGTAGGGCTGGCCGGGCCGGATCTGCACGCGGGCCCGGAACTCGTCGTCCTTGCCGAGGTAGTCGCCCTCGAGCTTGACAGCCGTCACCGTGTAGGGCTGGCCCTCGCGGATCGAGATGGTGATCGAGATCTCCTGCTTGTCGGGCGAGATCGTCACCTGGGTCGACTCGACCGCGAACTCGAGGTAGCCGCGGTTCACGTACCAGGCCCGCAGGGTCTCCAGGTCGGCGTTGAGCTTGCTGCGCGCGTAACGATCGGACTTGGTGTACCAGGTCAGCCAGCCCCCGGTCGTGAGCTCGAACTGGCTCACCAGCGTCGACTCCGAGAAGGCTTTCGCCCCGACGATGCGGATGTCCTTGATCCGCGCTGCCTCGCCTTCGTCGATCGTGAAGCTGATACCGACGCGGTTGCGCTCCAGGGGGGTGACCGTGGTCACCACCTCGGCGCCGTAGAGGCTGCGCGAGAGGTACTGGCGCTTGATCTCCTGCTCGGCGCGGTCGACCAGCGCACGGTCGAAGGCCAAGCCCTCGCCAATGCCGGCGTCCTTCAGGGCCTTGAGGATGGCTTCACGCTCGAACTCCTTGAGGCCGACGAAGTTCACTGTGGCCACGATCGGGCGCTCGTCGACGATGACGACGGTGACGTCGCCCTCGATCTCGATGCGCACGTCGTTGAACAGGCCCGTGGCGAAGAGCGACCGCAGCGCCGCAGCACCCTTCTCGTCGCTGTAGGTGTCGCCGATGCGGAACGGCAGCGCCGCGAAGACGGTGCCCGGGTCGGTCCGTTGCAGGCCCTCGACGCGGATGTCCTTGATGAGGAAGGGGGTGACGGCGCGCGCCGACGGCGAGAACGCCGCCGCCGCGGCAACGGCCACGAGGACGACCGCGGGGCGCAGCGGAGCGATCGGGGAGACAGGCAGCATGGATTCAGTGCAGGCCCAGCAGGCGGGCCACGTCGTTGAAGAGGGCGACCGACATCATCAGCAGCAGCAGCGCGAAACCGCCGCGCTGCAGCCGCTCGAGCCAGACGTCCGGAAGCGGCCGCCCCGTGATGCCCTCGAAAATGTAATACATGAGGTGCCCGCCATCGAGCATGGGCAGCGGCAGCAGGTTGAGCACGCCCAGGCTGACACTGACGAGGGCGAGGAAACCGAGGTAGTAGGCCAGGCCCTGCTGCACCGACTGGCCGGCGTAGTCGGCGATGGTCAGCGGCCCGCTGAGGTTCTTCAGCGACGCCTCGCCGACCAGCATCCGGCCGAGCATCGTCACCGTCAGCGCCGAGACCTCCCAGGTGCGCTCGGCACCGCGGGCGAGGCCTTCGAGCGCATCCAGGCGAACCGTCACCATCTCGGGCCTTGCGCCGACGAAGGCGTCGATGCGCCCGATGGTGCGGCCGGCCTGCTCCGCGCCGCGCGGGACGACCGTGACCTCCAGGCGCCGACCGTCGCGCTCGATCTGCCAGCGCTGCTCGATCCCCGGCTGCGCGCGGATCTGCTCGCGCAGCGTCTGCGCGTCCGCGATGGCCACGCCGTCGACCGCCAGAACGCGGTCGCCCGTCCGCAGGCCAGCCGCCGCCGCAGGTCCGCCAGGCTGGGCCTGACCCATCACGGGGTCGCTGAACGGCGCGCCGATGCCGATCCGGCGCATCAGCGCGGCGTCGACATCGCCAGGCGGCACCGAGGAGAGGTCGAGCAGCACGGTGCGCGAGCCCCGGCCGTCGCGGTCGCTGACCTGCAGCCGCAGCGACTGGCCCTCCAGCACGGCCTGCGTGAGCTGCCATCGCAGGTCGGTCATGGAGGCCACGTCGCGCCACTGCGCGTCGGCCCCGTTGGCGGGCGCCAGCGCACGCACCCATTCGCCCGCCCGCAGGCCGGCGCGCTCGGCCGGGGTGGAGGCGACCGAGGGGCCCAGCACGGCCTTCGGCTCGTCGACACCGATCCAGTGCGCGGCCGCATACAGCAGCACGGCCAGCCCCAGGTTGGCGAGCGGGCCGGCCGCGACGATGGCAGCGCGGCGCGCGAGCGGCTGGTTGTTGAACGCGCGGCCACGTTCGGAAGGCGTCACCGGCATCTCGCGCTCGTCGAGCATGCGCACGTAGCCACCCAGCGGCAGTGCGCAGACGACGAACTCCGTCGAGTCGGGGCTGCGCTGCCAGCGCCAGAGCACGCGGCCAAAGCCGACGGAGAACCGCAGCACGCGCACGCCGCAGGCCACGGCGACACGGTAGTGGCCGTACTCGTGGATGACGATGAGCACGCCCAGCGTCAGCAGGAACGCCAGGACCGTGGTCACGGCGCAAGCTCCGACACGAAGCCCTGCGCCGCCGCGCGCGACTCGCGGTCGAGGTCGAGGAGGTCCTCGATCGATCCGATCGCCCCCAGGCGGCGACCGACGGCGTCCACCGTGCGCGCGTTGACTTCGTGGATGGCGGTGAAGCCGATGCGACGCTCGAGGAACGCGGCAACGGCTTCCTCGTTGGCGGCATTGAGCACGGCCGTCGCGCCCACCGGCGCGTCGAGCAGCTCCCAGGCCAGCTGCAGGCCCGGGAAGCGGCGGGGATTCGGCGGCTCGAAGGTGAGCGCCGAGAGCTGCAGGAAATCGAGCCGGGACGCCCCGGACTCGATGCGCCCGGGGAACGAAAGCCCGTAGGCGATCGGCACCCGCATGTCGGGCGTGCCGAGCTGCGCCAACACCGATGCATCGCGGCAGACGACCATCGAGTGGATGATGCTCTGCGGGTGGATGACCACGCGGATGCGCGACGGCTCGAGGCCGAACAGCCAGCGCGCCTCGATCACCTCGAGGGCCTTGTTCATCATCGTCGCGGAGTCGACGGAGATCTTGCGGCCCATGACCCAGTTGGGATGGGCCACGGCCTGCTCGGGCGTGACCGCGGCCAGCGTGTCCGGGTCGCGCTGGCGGAACGGCCCGCCGCTGGCGGTCAGCACGATGTGGTCGATGCGCGCGTTCCAGGCCGAACGGTCCTCGGGCAGACACTGGAAGATCGCCGAGTGCTCGCTGTCGATCGGCAGCAGCAGCGCCCCGCCCTCCTCGACTGCCTGCATGAACAGCGCGCCGCCGACGACCAGCGCCTCCTTGTTGGCCAGCAGCAGGCGCTTGCCGGCACGCGCCGCCGCCATGCAGGCCGGCAAGCCGGCGGCACCGACGATCGCGGCCATCACGCTGTCGACGTCGTCGGCACCCGCCAAGCGGCACAGCGCCTCGGGGCCGACCTCGACCTCGGTGGGCACCCCGGCGGCAGCCAGCGCATCGCGCACGACCTGCGCGCGCGCCTCGGTCGGCACCACGGCCACCCGGGGGCGCCAGCGCAGGCATTGCTCGATCAGCAGGTCGACGCGCTGGTAGGCGGTCAGCCCGACGACCTCGAAACGCTCGGGGTGACGTGCAACGACGTCGAGGGTGCTGGTGCCGATCGAGCCGGTGGAACCGACGATCGCCAGACGCTGGGGGGACTGCAAGTTCACTTCTCCGGGCGCGATGAGGCCGCGCTACAGGCGGGTGAGCGCCAACGCGATGGGGAACACCGGCAGCAGCGCGTCGACGCGATCGAGGACACCGCCGTGCCCGGGCAGCAGGCGGCTGCTGTCCTTGGCCCCGGCGGCACGCTTGACCAGCGATTCGACGAGATCGCCCACCACGCTGAGCATGGCCAGCGCAGCGATGGCCAGCACGGCGCCGACCCCTCCGAGTTCCTCACCGAGACGGGAAAAGAGACTGGGGCTGTCGGCACCGAGCCGCCCTTCGAGCCCGCTCCAGGCGGCAGCGAGCAGCAACACGCCGATCATGCCCGACCACACGCCCTCCCAGCTCTTGCCCGGGCTGATCGAGGGGGCGAGCTTGCGGCGGCCGAACTGCCGTCCGCCGAAATAGGCCGCGATGTCGGCCACCCAGACCAGGCAGAAGATGGACAGAAGGAAGTTCAGGCCGACGATACGCGCGTGCGACATCGCGAGCCACGCCGCCCAAAGACCCACAAGCCCGAGCGCCCAGCGCGCACCGCGTGCCAGGTGAGGCCATCCGGCAGGCCCGGCACGCAGCGCGACCGCGCCGCCAAACACCCACACCGCCGTCGCCAGCCACCAGGCGGCAAGCGGCGTGTGCTCGGCCCAGCCGGCCAGCAAGGAAGCCAGGCAGCCCGCGCCGAGAAGACCGGCCATCGCGAAGGAACCGGCGCTTCCAGCCGCGTTGAGGCGCCCCCACTCCCAGCCCGCGGCCGAGACCAGCGCGAGCGTGAGCAACGCGAACGGCCAGTGACTCGCCGCCGAAAGCGCCGTGACCAGCAGCACCAGCAGCACGACGGCGGTGATGACACGCTGCCGCAGCATCGCGTGATCTTCCGCTGCTCAGGTGCCCTCGGGCACCACCTGGAGGGGCCGCAGGGCGCCGAAGCGGCGATCGCGTTGCGCGTAGGCCGCGAGCGCGGCGTCGATCTCTGCTTCACCGAAGTCGGGCCAGAGGCACTCGGTGAAGAAGAGCTCGGAATACGCCGCCTGCCAGAGCAGGAAGTTGCTCATGCGCATCTCGCCGCCGGTGCGGATGAAGAGATCCGGGTCGGGCGCGAAGGCCAGCGCCATGTGGCGGGACAGCCAGTCCTCGTCGATCTGCTCGGGCGCCACGCCCTCGGCGAAAGCCTGCCGGCACGCCTGGACGACATCCCAGCGGCCGCCGTAGTTGAAGGCGACCGACAAGGTGATCCGGCGGTTGTGGCGGGTCAGTTCCTCGGCGCGCTCCCAGGTCCGCCGCAGCCTTTCGGAGACGGCGTCACGGTCGCCGATGATGCGGATGCGCACGCCGTCGCCGACCATCTTCCCCAGGTACTTGGAGACGGCCACGAGCACGAGCCCCATCAGGCCCGAGACCTCGTCGGAAGGCCTCTTCCAATTCTCCGAGGAGAAGGCGAAGACGGTGAGGTACTCGACGCCGCGCGCGGCGAAGGCGTCGATGGCGCGCACGAGGGTGTCGACACCCTGCTTGTGGCCGAAGAAGCGGGGCATGTGGCGCTGCCTCGCCCACCGGCCGTTGCCGTCCATCACGACCGCCACGTGGCGCGGCACGGTGCCCGCCTCGACGGCGGCGGCGGGAACGACGGGTGGGCTGACCGGCAGGTGCGACATGGGCAGGTGGATGTGTGGGTCGGGCATCGCTCAGACGGCCATCACCTCGGCTTCCTTGCCCTGCACCAGGCGGTCGATCTCGGCGATGGTGCGGTCGGTGAGCTTCTGGACCTCGTCCTGCGCCCGGCGCTCCTCGTCCTCGGTCGCGAGCTTGTCCTTGAGCAGCTTCTTCAGCTGCTCGTTCGCGTCGCGGCGCACGGCGCGCACGGCGATCTTCGCCTCCTCGCCGGCGTGGCGCACCACCTTGGTCAGCTCACGGCGCCGTTCCTCGGTCAGCGCCGGCATCGGCACGCGCAGCAGGTCGCCCTGCGAGGAAGGGTTCAGCCCGAGGTCCGACTCGCGGATCGCCTTCTCGATCTTCGCGCCCATGCCCTTTTCCCAGGGCTGCACGCTGATCGTGCGGGCGTCGAGCAGCGACACGTTGGCAACCTGGCTGATAGGCACCATCGAGCCGTAGTAGTCGACGTGCACCTGGTCGAGAAGGCCCGGGTGGGCGCGCCCGGTGCGGATCTTGTGAAGTTCGTTCTTGAACGCCTCGACCGACTTGCCCATCTTCTGCTCGGCGGTCTTGCGGATGTCTGCGATCGTCATGGGGGCCGGGCCTCCTCAAACGTGAACGAGCGTGCCTTCATCCTCGCCCTGGACCACGCGCTTGAGCGCGCCGGGCTTGAAGATGCTGAACACCTTGATGGGCAGCTTCTGGTCGCGGCACAGTGCGAAGGCGGTCGCGTCCATCACCTGGAGGTTCTTCGAGATCGCCTCGTCGAAACTGATGGTGGCGTATCGCGTCGCCGCCGGGTCCTTGTTGGGGTCGGCGGTGTAGACACCGTCGACCTTGGTCGCCTTGAGAACCACCTCGGCGCCGACCTCGGCGCCGCGCAAGGCCGCGGCGGTGTCGGTGGTGAAGAAGGGGTTGCCGGTGCCCGCTGCGAAGACGACGACCTTGCCTTCCTCGAGGTACTGCAGCGCCTTGGGGCGCACGTAGGGCTCGACGACCTGCTCGATGCCGATCGCCGACATGACGCGCGCGGTCATGCCTTCCTGGCGCATGGTGTCGGCAAGGGCCAGCGAGTTCATCACGGTGGCCAGCATGCCCATGTAGTCGGCGGTGGCACGGTCCATGCCCACCGAGCCGCCAGCCACGCCGCGGAAGATGTTGCCACCGCCGATGACGACCGCGACCTCGCAGCCCATGGCGGTCACTTCCTGCACCTCGCGCACCATGCGCACGATGGTGGCGCGGTTGATCCCGAAGGCGTCGTCCCCCATCAGGGCCTCGCCCGAGAGCTTGAGCAGGATGCGCTTGTACGCCGGCATTCAGCGGACTCCCATGCTGTACATGACCGGAGTTTAAGGGCGACGGCTGGCGCCCCCCGACCCCGGCCGAGCCTGTTACTGCCCCTTGGCGGCCGCGACCTGCGCCGCGACCTCGGCGGCGAAGTCGTCCGCCTTCTTCTCGATGCCCTCTCCGACGACGTAGAGGGTGAATCCCTTCACGGTCGTCTTCTTGTCCTTGAGCATCGCGCCGACGGTCTGCTTGCCATCCGCCGCCTTCACGAAGACCTGGTCGACCAGGGAGACTTCCTTGAGGAACTTCTGCACCGAGCCCTCGACCATCTTCGCGACGATGTCGGCCGGCTTGCCCGACTCGGCAGCCTTCTCCGCAGCAATGCGGCGCTCCTTCTCGACGATCTCGGCGGGCACCTCGCTGGACGACAGCGCGGCCGGCTTCATCGCGGCGACGTGCATCGCGACGTCCTTGGCGGCGACATCGTCACCGTCGAACTCGACGACCACGCCGATGCGGGTGCCGTGCAGGTAGTGGGCCAGACGGCCACCGTCGGCGTAGCGCCTGAAGCGGCGGATCGTCATGTTCTCGCCGATCTTGCCGATCAGGCCCTTGCGCACGTCCTCGATCGTGGGGCCGAAGCCGTCCTGCTCGTAGGCCATGGCCGACAGGGCCGCGATGTCGGCCGGGTTGCCCTGGGCCACGAGACGGGCGCAGGCGTTCGCGAACGCCAGGAACGACTCGTTCTTCGAGACGAAGTCGGTCTCGCAGTTGATCTCGACGAGCGCGCCGGTCGAGTCGGCGACGCTGGCGGCGACCACGCCTTCCGCGGTGATGCGGGCGGCCGCCTTGCCAGCCTTGTTGCCGAGCTTGACGCGCAGAATCTCCTCGGCGCGAGCCATGTCGCCCTCGGCCTCGGTGAGTGCCTTCTTGCACTCCATCATCGGCGCGTCGGTCTTGGCGCGCAGTTCGGCGACCATGCTTGCGGTGATTGCGGGCATCGTGTTTCTCCTTGTGCCTCCCGGCCGCGCAGGGGCACGGGCGGCAGGTGATGAGGATGGGGAGCGCGCCGGCACCCATCGGGGCCACCGGCACGGCGCGGGCGCCCCGGGGCACCGCGCAGACGGGCGCCACGCGGGCGCCCGCGGGCATCAGTCCTCGCGGACCTCGACGAACTCGTCGGCCGACGAGACGGCCTGCACCAGCTCGTTCGTGGCGTTGGCCTTGCCGTCGAGCACGGCGTCGGCCACGGCACGAGCGTACAGCGCAACGGCCTTGGCCGAGTCGTCGTTGCCGGGGATCACGTAGTCGATGCCCACCGGCGAGTGGTTGGTGTCGACGACGCCGATCACCGGGATGCCCAGCTTCTTCGCCTCGGAGATGGCGATCTTGTGATAACCGACGTCGATGACGAAGATCGCGTCGGGCAGCGCGTTCATGTCCTGGATGCCGCCGATGTCCTTCTCGAGCTTGGCGATCTCGCGCTCGAACAGCAGGCCTTCCTTCTTGGTCATCTGATCCAGGCCGCCCTCGCGGGTGGTCTGCATCTCCTTGAGCTTCTTCAGCGAGCCCTTGACCGTCTTGAAGTTGGTCAGCATGCCGCCGAGCCAGCGCTGGTCGACGTAGGGCATGCCGCAGCGCTGCGCCTCGAGGGCGACGACTTCGCGCGCCTGGCGCTTGGTGCCCACCATCAGGATCGTGCCGCGCCGGCTGGCCAGCTGGCGCACGAACTTCATCGCGTCGTTGAAGAGCGGCTGCGTCTTCTCGAGGTTGATGATGTGGATCTTGTTGCGATGGCCGTAGATGAACGGGGCCATCTTGGGGTTCCAGAAGCGCGTCTGGTGGCCGAAATGGACACCCGCTTCCAGCATTTCACGCATGGAGACAGTCATGGAGACTCCGAAGGTTGGGTCTAGAATCCCGGCGCCGATCGGGGGCCTCTGACGGCAGCCTTGCAGCCGCCCTGGATGAAGCCCCCGACACCTCGGGAATGCCGGGTTCGCGATTCGCCTGTCCCGCCGGCCACAGCGGTCGGGTGGAAGGTTCCGGCGCGGCGCATCCGCCCCACACCACGACACCCCCACACCCTGACACCACGTGCAACCGGTGACGACCTGCACACCGCACAGACTCCAGTGCTTGCAGGACGCCCCTGAGACAAACCCGATGAGTTTAACACGCCCGGCCCAGGCCGACCTCTGCGCGGCCCGCGAAAGCATCCTGCAAGGCCGCATCTCGGCGCGCGACGCCCTCGAGCAAGCCCTCCACGCCGCCGAAGGCCCCGCCGCCCGGCACGCCTTCGTGCGGCGCTTCGACGACACGGCACGAGCCGCCGCCGACGCCGTCGACACCCTGCGCCGCGCAGGCACGCCCGCCCCTGCGCTGGCCGGGCTGGCGGTGTCGGTCAAGGACCTGTTCGACGTTGGCGGCGCCGTGACCACCGCCGGCTCCGTCGTGCTCACCGAGGCGCCGGCCGCCACCGCCGACGCGCCCGCGGTGGCGCGGCTGCGCCGGGCTGGTGCGGCGATCGTCGGGCACACCAACATGACCGAGTTCGCGTTCTCGGGCGTCGGCATCAACCCGCACTGGGGCACGCCGGCCAACGCCGCGACGGCGGCGCTCGACCACGAGCCCCGCATCCCCGGCGGCTCGACCTCGGGCGGTGCCGTCTCGGTGGCCGCGGGCGCGGCCTGGGCCGCGCTCGGCTCGGACACCGGGGGCTCGATCCGCATCCCCGCAGCACTGCACGGCCTCGTCGGCTTCAAGTGCACGCAGCGCCTGGTGCCGCTGGCCGGCAGCGTGCCGCTGTCGACCACGCTCGACACGGCTTGCGCGATCACGCGATCGGTGCGCGATGCGCGGCTGGTGCACGAGGTGATCGCCGCACGCAGCAGCATCCTGCGCGACCGGCCCCTGTCCGCACTGCGGCTGGCGGTGCCGCAGGCAGTGATGCTCGACGACCTCGAGCCCGCCGTCGCATCGTGCTTCGAGCGCGCGCTGTCGCGCCTGGCAGCCGCGGGTGCACGCATCGAGAGCATCGAGCTGCCGCTGCTGCGCGAACTCTCGTCGCTCAACGCCAAGGGCGGCTTCTCGGCGGCCGAGGCCTGGCACTGGCACCGCGAGTTGATCGCCCGCGACGGCGCACGCTACGACCCGCGCGTGGCCGTGCGCATCCGGCGCGGCGAGGCCATGGGTGCGGCCGACTACATCGAGCTGCTGCAGGCACGGCGACGCTGGATCGACGACATGCAGGCCGCGCTGCGCGGATTCGACGCCATGCTCTCGCCAACCACGCCACTGGTGGCACCCCGCATCGCCGACCTGGCCGAGGACGGCGCATTCTTCGCCACCAACGCGCGCCTGCTGCGCAACCCGTCGGCCGTCAACTTCCTCGACGGCTGCGCCATCTCCCTGCCCTGTCACGCGCCAGGGGAGATGCCGGTGGGCCTGATGGCCTGGGGCCCGGCGATGACGGACGACACGATCCTCGAAGTGTCACTGGCGATCGAGAACGCCCTCGCGACCGGGGGGCACTGATCTTGCGCATCGCTGTCGTCGGCGCCGGCATCGTCGGCGTCACCACCGCATTCGAACTGGCCGAGGCGGGTCACGAGGTCACGGTGCTCGAGCGCCGCGCCGCGGTCGCGACGCAGGCCAGCTTCGCCAACGCCGGCGTCGTCGCGCCCGGGTATGTCACGCCGTGGGCGGCTCCCGGCATGCCGTGGAAGGTGATCAGCCACCTGGCGAGCCGGCACGCACCGGTGCGCCTGGGACGCGGCGCGATCGCGCAGCTGCCCTGGATCTGGCGCTGGTGGCGCGCCTGCCGGCCCGAGGTCCATGGCCGCAACCGCGGCGCCATGTACGGACTCGCCCGCTTCAGCCGCGAGCGCCTGGACGCGCTGACCGCGTCGCTCGGCCTCGAGTACGAGCAGGCCGGTGGGCTGATGGTGCTGCTGCGCGGCGCCCGCGACCTCGAGATGGCGCGCACCGGGCTGAAGGTGCTGGAGTCGCTGGGGGTCGGGCACGAGGTCGTCGACGCCGAGCACGCACGCCGCCTCGAACCAGGGCTGCACCCGCAGACCACCCTGCACGCCGCGATCCATCTGCCGCAGGACGGCGTGGGCAATTGCCGCCAGTTCGCCCACCTGCTCAAGCGCGAGGCCGAGCGGCGAGGGGCACGCTTCCTCTTCGACCACGACGTCCGCAGCATCGCACCCGGCGCGTCGCCGCGGGTCGACGTGGTGCGCAGCGGCGACGCCGGCTTGGCGCAGACGCTGGCGGTCGACGCCGTCGTGGTGTGCGCCGGGGTCTGCGCACCTGCGCTGCTGCACCCTGTCGGCGTGCGGCTGCCGGTCGTGCCCGTCCACGGCTACTCGCTGACAGCGCCGCTGCGCCAGCTCGAGGCCTGTCCCGAGGCGGGCCCACGCGGCGCGCTGATCGACGAGCGCTACAAGGTCGCGATCTCCCGCCTGGGGCAGCGCGTGCGGGTGGCCGGCAGCGCCGAGCTCGGCGGGCGCGACGGCGTGTTCGACGAGGCGGCCATGCGCACGCTCTATCGCGTGCTCGACGACTGGTTCCCCGGCGTGGCCCAGCTCTCCCAGGCGCAGCGCTGGAAGGGCGCCCGCCCCATGCTGCCCGACGGTCCGCCCGTCCTCGGCAGCAGCGGCGCGCCGGGCGTCTGGCTCAACCTCGGCCACGGGTCCAGCGGCTGGGCGCTGGCCTGCGGGTCGGCGGCGGTGCTGGCGGCGCTCATCGGCGGTCGGCCTGCACCGGTCGACGCGACGGTGTTCGGCATCGACCGGCTGCGCTGAGCGCCACGCGGGCCTTCCCGGTCGCACAATGGCGGCAACGAGAACGGCCATGCACACAGAGCGCACCCCGTCCGCAGGCCCCTGCCGAATCGCCACGCCGAACGCCGACGTCGCGCTGCACGACGCCGCCGCGACGCGACGCATCGAGCGCGCGGCCCTGCTGCGCGAGGCGCCCCACGCGCTGATGCGGCGCGCAGGGCAGTCGGTGGCGCGGCTCGCGCTGGCTCTCACGCCGCATGCAAGACGGGTGCACGTCCTCGCCGGCCCCGGCAACAACGGCGGCGACGGGCTGGTCGCTGCGCGGCTGCTGGCCGCTGCCGGGGTCTCGGTGCGCGTGAGTCTCCTCGGCGACCCGGCACGCCTGCCCGAAGACGCCGCGCAGGCGCACGCGCTCGCGCTCGAGGCCGGCATCGTGACGTCGGACGACCTCGCGGGTCTCGACCAGGCGGACCTGGTGATCGACGCGCTGCTCGGGCTGGGCGCGCGTCGCGCCCCCCAGGGACGCATCGCCGACGCCATCGACGCGACGGCCGCGCTGCGTGCGCCCGTCCTGGCGGTCGACCTGCCCTCGGGGCTGCATCCCGACACCGGGCAAGCCCTGGGGCGGCAGGCGATCCGGGCCTCGGCCACGCTCACCCTGCTGACGCTCAAGCCGGGGCTCTTCACCGGCGCAGGGCGCGAGCATGCCGGCGACGTCTGGCTGGACGACCTGGGGGTCGACCCGGGCGCCGAGCCGGCCACGGGCTGGCTCGTCGGGTCGACGACGGCGCGTCGCGCGCTTCCGCCGCGCGCGCACTCTTCGCACAAGGGCCGCTACGGCGACGTCTTCGTCGTCGGCGGCGCGCATGGCATGACCGGCGCGGCCTGGCTGGCCGGCGGGGCGGCACTGGCCGCTGGCGCCGGCCGCGCGTGGGTCAGCCTGCTCGACGACGCCGCCCCCGCCACCGACGCGACGCGACCCGAGCTGATGACGCGCCGCGCCGCCTGGGCCGAGGCGCCAGAGGTGCTTCGCGCCACGACCGTGGCCTGCGGCTGCGGCGGCGGTGATGCCGTGGCGGACGCCCTGCCGCCGCTGCTCGCCCACGCCGGCCGCCTCGTCCTCGACGCCGATGCGCTCAACCGGATCGCCGTGGACCCGGCGCTGCAGCGCTCGCTCGTGCGCCGCGCGGAAGACGGCCTGCCGACGATCCTGACCCCTCACCCGCTGGAAGCCGCGCGACTGCTGGACAGCAGCACCGCAGACGTGCAGGCCGACCGCCAGGCCGCCGCCGCGTCGCTGGCCGAGCGATGCGGCTGCACGGTCGTCCTCAAGGGCTCGGGCACGGTGATCTGCAGCCCGGGCCGCGTGCCGTCGATCAACCCGACGGGCAACGCGCTGCTCGCCAGCCCGGGCACCGGTGACGTGCTGGCCGGCTGGATGGCCGGCCTGTGGAGCGCAGGCCAGGCCTCGCTCGACGGCCACGCGGCGGCCTGCGCTTCGGTGTGGCTGCATGGCCGCGCCGCCGACGTCCAGGCACAGCGGCGAGGAAGCGCATTGCCGCTGCGCGCGGGCGACCTCGTCGACGCCATCCGGCGAGCGGCGGCAGGCTGAAGCCGCCGCCACCACCTGCGTCGTTCAGCGTCCCTTGCGGCGCGGCCCGCCCGACTTGGCGGCGCCCGTCGGCCGGGCAGAGCGCGCGGGGGAAGACTTGCGGGCCTTGCCGGCCGCCTTGACGGCCCGATCCGCCGCACGGATGGAGGCCAGTTCCTCGACCGCGGTCGTTCCGACCTTGCGGATCCTGTCGCCGCGCCCCTGGGCCAGCAGCCGCTCGGCATCGCCCTCGCGCACGAGGCGGAAGTCGATGCGGCGCCCATCGAGATCGACGCGGCTGACCTGCACCCGCAGCCGGGTGCCGACGGCGTAGCGCACGCCGGTGCGTTCGCCGCGCAGTTCCTGTCGCGCCTCGTCGTAGCGGTAGTACTCGCCGCCCAGCTCGGTGATGTGAACGAGGCCGTCGACGTAGAGGGCGTCGAGCGTGACGAACAGGCCGAAGGACGTCACCGCGCTGACCGTGCCCGCGAACTCCTCGCCCAGGTGCTCGCGCATGTAGCGACACTTGAGCCAGGCCTCGACGTCGCGCGAAGCCTCGTCGGCCCGACGCTCGTTGGCGCTGCAGTGCAGGCCTGCGGCCTCCCACGAGGACAGCTCCTCGGTCAGCGCCTTGCCGACGGTCTTGCCACCGCGCTTTCTCGGGGGCGTCAGCTCGCCGCCGACGAGCTGGTAGCGCTTGTCGCCCAGCAAGGCCTTGATGACGCGGTGCACCAGCAGGTCCGGGTAGCGGCGGATGGGGCTGGTGAAGTGCGTGTAGGCCTCGTAGGCCAGCCCGAAGTGGCCGGCATTGGCGGGGGTATAGATCGCCTGCTGCATCGAGCGCAGCAGCATGGTGTGGATCTGCGCTGCGTCCGGCCGACCCTGCACCGACTGCGCGATGGCCTGCATCTCCGTCGGCGTGGGCTCGTCGCTGAGGTGCAGCCCGATGCCCAGGGCGCGCAGGTAGGTCTGCAGCGCGAGGCGCTTCTCGGGCGTCGGCCCCTCGTGCACGCGGTACAGCGCGGGGTGGTCCGCGCCGGCGATGAAGGCTGCGGCACAGACATTGGCCGCGAGCATGGCCTCCTCGATCAGCCGGTGCGCCTCGTTGCGCACGCGTGGCACGATCTTCTCGATGCGGCCGTTGTCGTCGCAGACGATCTGGGTCTCGGTGGTCTCGAACTCGAGCGCACCGCGCCTGGCGCGCTGCTTGAGCAGGGCGCGATAGACCTCGTGCAGGTGCACGAGGTGCGGCACGAGGTCGCGCCGCTTCTCGGCCTCGGGGCCGCGCGTGTTGCCGAGGATCGCCGCCACCTCGGTGTAGGTGAAGCGCGCGTGCGAGCGCATCAGCGCCGGGAAGAACTGGAAGGCATCGACCTGCCCTTCCCCGTCCACGAGCATGTCGCACACCATCGCGAGGCGGTCTTCCTGCGGGTTCAGCGAGCACAGCCCGTTCGACAGCTTCTCGGGCAGCATCGGGATGACCCGGCGCGGGAAGTACACCGAGGTCGCCCGCTCGTAGGCGTCGGAATCGATCGGTTCGCCCGGCTTGACGTAGTGGCTGACGTCGGCGATGGCGACGATCAGGCGCCAGCCCTTGAATGCCGTCCTGCCGCGGCCGCGCGCGAAGGGCTCGCAGTAGACGGCATCGTCGAAGTCGCGCGCATCCTCGCCGTCGATGGTGACGAGCGGCACGTCGGTGAGGTCGATGCGGTTGCGCCGGTCGACCGGACGGATGCGCGAAGGCAACGCCGCGGCAGCGGCCAGCGTCTCGGCGCTGAAGCGATGCGGAACCTCGTACTTGCGCACCGCGATCTCGATCTCCATGCCGGCGTCGTCGATGTCGCCGAGCACCTCGGCCACGCGGCCCACCGGCTGCGAATGCAGCGACGGCGGCTCGGTCAGTTCGACCGACACGACCTGCCCGACGGCGGCATTGGCGATGGCGTTCTTCGGGATCAGGATGTCCTGCCCGTAGCGACGGTCCTCGGGCGCGACGATCCACTGCCCGCCCTCGTGCAGCAGACGGCCGATGATCGGCGTGCGCCGGCGCTCGATGATGTCGAGCACGCGCCCCTCCGGCCGGCCCCGGCGGTCGTAGCGCACAATGCGCGCGCGCACGCGGTCGCGGTGCAGCACGGCGCGCATCTCCTGCGGCGCGATGTAGATCGACGGCTCGCCGTCGTCACGCACCACGAAGCCGTGGCCGTCGCGGTGTCCTTCGACCCGGCCCTCGATCTCGGCCATCAGCGCGACAGCAGGATTCGCGGGGATGCTTGTGGGGTTCTCTTTTTTGATGATATAGTCCTTGGTTCCTGATCAACAGGACCCACCAGCCCAGGTGGCGGAATTGGTAGACGCACTAGTTTCAGGTACTAGCGCTTAACGGCGTGGAGGTTCGAGTCCTCTCCTGGGCACCAGATGATAAAGGCCGCTGTGATGCAGATCGCAGCGGCCTTTTGCCTTGGGGATGCATGAACGCGCTCGCCCGACCCACGGCCGCCAGTCGTCATCGACGCCAACGACGCACGGGAAGATGCGGCGGCACCGCCAGGACGGCGCCAGGGGTGGCTGTCGCCGACGTGCTTCAGATGGCGAACTTCTTCGCCAGACCGTCGGGGCGCAGGTTGTCGTACTCCTCGAACGGCTGGTGAATCCAGGGGCTGGTGGGCAGGGTCTCGACGTAGTAGTCGGGGGTGTAGCTCGACGCGCCCTTGACCCAGATGACCGCGGACCTCAGCTCGCTGATGGACGGCATGCCACGCAACCGATCGACGACGGCGCGCAGCGTGATGCCGGAGTCGGCGAGGTCGTCGACGAGCAGCACGCGGCCGGCCAGTTCACCCTTGGGCAGCGTGATGTACTTGGCCATGTCCAGCCGGCCCTGGATCGTGCCGGCCTCGGCCCGGTAGGAACTGGTCGACATGATCGCCAGGGGCTTGTCGAACACGCGCGAGAGCACGTCGCCGGGACGCATGCCGCCACGCGCCAGGCACAGGATCTGGTCGAACTCCCAGCCCGACGCGTGCACCTTGAGCGCCAGGCGCTCGATCAGCAGGTGGTACTCGTCCCAGGACACGTACAGGTGCTTGCCGTCGTCGGTCAGCATGAGGTCTTCTCCGTGGATGCGTCAGGTCGCGCGGTGTCCGCCATGCAGCCCGTTCAGGGGCGGAAGGGGTGGCGCAGCAGGATGGTGTGCACGCGGTCGGGCCCGGTGGACACCATGTCGATGGGCGCACCGATCAAGGCCTGCACGCGCTCGAGGTAGCGCCGCGCATTGGCCGGCAGCTGCTCCCAGTTCGTCAGGCCGGCCGTGGTCTCGCTCCAGCCGGGCAGCGTCTCGTAGACCGGGCGGCAGGCGGCGATCTCGTCGGCATCGAGGGGCAGCACGTCGAGCGTCCGGCCGTCGAGCTCGTAGCCGGTGCACACGCGGATCTCGGCGAGCCCGTCGAGCACGTCGAGCTTGGTGATGCACAGGCCCGAGACGCCGTTGATGATGATCGAACGCTTGAGAGCCGCGGCATCGAGCCAGCCACAGCGCCTTGCTCGCCCGGTCACGGTGCCACGCTCCTGGCCGACCGTCGAGAGGTGGTGTCCGACGGTGCCCGCCTCGTCGATCGGCAACTCGGTCGGGAACGGGCCGCTGCCCACCCGCGTGGTGTAGGCCTTGGTGATGCCCAGGATGTAGTGGAGCATGCCCGGGCCGATGCCCGAGCCGGCCGCGGCGTTGCCGGCCACGCAGTTGCTCGACGTCACGAACGGATAGGTGCCGTGATCGACGTCGAGCAGCGTGCCCTGCGCGCCTTCGAAGAGCAGGTTGGCACCGGCCTGGTGGGCGCCGTGGAGGCGATAGCCGACATCGGCCATCATCGGCCGCAGCTTCTCCGCCGCCCGCAGCAGGTCGTCGAGCATCGGCTGCAGCGCCACGGCCTGGGCCTTCAGCAGCCCGGTGAGCTCGGCGTTGTGGCGCTCGAGAAGGGCTTCGAGCTTGCCGGCCAGCCGCTCGGGGTGCTTCAGGTCCTGCACGCGCAGCGCGCGCCGAGCGACCTTGTCCTCGTAGGCCGGGCCGATGCCCTTGCCCGTGGTGCCTATCTTGCCGCCGCCGCTGGTCTCGCGCAGCGCCTCGCGGGCGCGGTCCACCTCGACGTGCACCGGCAGGATCAGCGGGCACGACTCGCTGAGGAACAGCCGCGAGCGCACGTCCAGGCCGAGGGCCTCGAGCCGCTCGATCTCCGACAACAGGTGCGCCGGGTCGACGACCACGCCGTTGCCGATGTAGCAGGCCACGCCCTCGCGCATGATGCCCGACGGGATGAGCTGCAAGGCGGTCTTGCGACCGTTGATCACCAGCGTGTGGCCAGCGTTGTGTCCACCCTGGAAGCGCACCACGCCCTGGGCATGGTCGGTGAGCCAGTCGACGACCTTGCCCTTGCCTTCGTCGCCCCACTGGGTGCCGACGACCACCACGTTGCGGCCGGCGCCGGGTCGGTTCAGGGTCTGCATCTCGGGTTCCGTTCTTCGAATCAGGAATGCGGCGCGAGCGCCGGTCAGAGGGCCTTGACGACCCAGTGGTCGGCGACGAGGACGAGTTCGCGATCGAACTCGAAGGCCTGTGCCTCGGGCTCGTCGCCGGGCAGCACGCTGACGACGGTCTCACCGGTTTCCCGCAGGCGGCGCACGGCCGCGCGCAGGGCAGCGTCCTCGCCCCAGGGCGCACGGATGGCCAGCAGCGGCGCGGGCCGGGGCGCCACCTCGGCCAGCGACCTCAGGTCGAGGCTGAAGCCCGCGGCCGGGCGGTTGCGACCAAAGACCGCGCCCACCTCGTCGTAGCGGCCGCCGCGGGCCAGCGCGTCGCTCCAGCCTGCGCCGTAGACAGCGAAGCGGGGACCGCTGTAATAGGCGTAGCCACTCATGTCGGACAGGTCGAAGCCGACCCTGACCTGCGCAAAGGCCGTGCGAAGGTGGCTGGCCAGCCATTCGAGCTGGGCCAGCGACTCGATCACCAACGGGCGCGCCGGGAGCACCCGGCGCGCGGCATCGATCACCTCGGCGCCGCCGTAGAGTCCGGCCAGCGCCTTGAGGCCGTCGCGGACGGCGGCGGGCAGCGAGATCGTCAGTTCGGCGAGAGCGCTTCCATCCTTCTCGGACAGCGCGGCGACGATCTCCTGCAGGCGCGCGCCGTCCAGCGGCACGCCGGCGAGCACGCCGCGCAGCACGCGCGCATCGGCCAGGTCGATCACGACCTCGCCGACCCGCGCCTCGCCGAGGCAGTCGAGCGCGAGTTCCATCACCTCGAGGTCGGCCTCGAGGCCGGCGTGACCGAAGATCTCGGCGCCGAACTGCAGCGGCTCACGCGTCGCGTTGAGCCCGGCAGGACGGGTGTGCAGCACGGGCCCGCAATAGCAAAGGCGGGTCACGCCCTCGCGGTTGAGCAGGTGGGCGTCGATGCGGGCGGCCTGCGGCGTCGTGTCGGCGCGCACGCCGAGCATGCGGCCGCTGAGTTGGTCGACGAGCTTGAAGGTGCGCAGGTCGAGTTCACGACCGGTGCCGGAAAGCAGCGACTCGAGGTGCTCGAGCAAGGGCGGCATGACCAGTTCGAATCCGTAGCCGCGCGCACGGTCGAGGAGGCTGCGCCGGAGCTCTTCGATGCGGCGCGCCTGCGCTGGCAGCACGTCGGCGATGTGCTCGGGCAGGAGCCAGGCTGAGAGCATGAAACGGGGGCTGCGTTGAAAACGGCATTGTACGGGCCGCGCCCGCGCCGAACGCCCGGCCGACGGCTCAGTGCCAGACCGCCAGCAGCACCAGGCCGGCAGCCATGCTCGCCAGCCCGATGAATCGGATCTGGCCGTCGCTCATCTTCGTCGCGCGCTCGAAGATGTCGCGCCAGGTCGAAGGGCTGAGGAACGGCAGCAGCCCCTCGACCACGAGCATCAGCGCGAGCGCGCCGAGCACCACGTCGCCCACGGCAGGAAGCGCGACCGGCCCGCTACTTGCGCGGCGCCGCCGCCGGCGCCGGGCCCCCGCCGCGCATCGCGCGGAAGAAGTCGTTGGCCGGGTCGAGCACCATCACGTCCGACTTGCTGCGGAAGGTCGCGCGGTAGGCCTCGAGGCTGCGGTAGAACTGGGCGAACTGGGGATCGCGGCCGAAAGCGTCCGCGTAGAGCTGAGACGCCTTGGCATCGCCCTCGCCCTTGATCTTCTGCGCGTCGCGGTAGGCCTCGGCGATGATCACCTCGCGCTGGCGGTCGGCGTCGGCGCGGATCTTCTCGGCATCGGCGGCGCCCTGCGAGCGCAACTCGTTGGCCACCTGCTTGCGCTCGGACTCCATGCGCCGGTAGACCGAGTCGGTGATGTCGGCGACGAAGTCCACGCGCTTGATCCGCACGTCGAGGATCTCGATGCCGAACGACTTCGCCTCGTCGGCCAGGCGGTTGCGCACGTCGGTCATCACCTTGTCGCGCTCGGTGGACAGCACGCCGCGCACGTCGCGTCGCGTCACCTCCTCGTTGAAGGCCGCCTGCACCACGGGAGCCAGGCGACTCTCCAGGTTACGGAAGTCGACGCCGTTGTTTCGGATGAACTGCCGCGGCTCGGCGATGCGCCACTTGACCAGCCAGTCGATCACGAGGCTCTTCTTCTCCGCGGTGAAGATCGGCCGGGTCTCGGGACTGTCGAGCGTCTGGATGCGACGGTCGAGGAAGACGACGTTCTGGAACGGCGGCGGCAGCTTGAACTTCAAGCCGGGCTCGGTGATCACTTCCTTGATCTCGCCGAGCGCGAAGACGACACCGACCTGGCGCTGGTCGACGACGAAGAGCGACGAGGCGGCGACCATCAGGGCCACCAGGGCGCCGGCAACGATGATTCCGATGCGGTTCATGGCTGGAGCCTTCAGCGACCTTCGCGGTCGCGCGCGCGCGCGTTCTCGCGCGAGCGGATGTCGGTGGAAAGGGCCGGCGGCGCGGGGGGCGTGGCGACGTTGTCGCCCGCGGGCGGCGGAAGCGACGGCGCCAGGCTCTGTGCGGGGGCACTGCCTTGCTGCAGCAGCTTGTCCAGGGGCAGGTAAAGCAGGTTCGACCCGGCACGGCTGTCGATCATCACCTTGGTGACGTTCGAGTACACCTGCTGCATGGTCTCGAGGTAGAGGCGGTCGCGCGTCACCGCGGGCGCCTTCTGGTACTCCGCAAGCACGGAGCGGAAGCGCTGCGCGTCGCCCTCGGCCTGCGCGATCACCCTGGCCCGGTAGGCCTCGGCTTCCTCGGCCAGCCGCGAGGCCGTGCCGCGCGCCTTCGGGATGACGTCGCTGGCGTAGGCCTGGCCTTCGTTCTTGAAGCGGTCGCGGTCGGCACCGGCCTTGACGGCGTCGTTGAAGGCGGCCTGCACCTGGTCGGGCACCTGCACGTTCTGCACGTTGACGTTGGAGACCACGATGCCGGCCTTCAACCGGTCGAGCTGCGCCTGCACCGACTTGGTCAGCTCGGCCGCGATGGCGTCGCGCTGCTCGTACAGGACCTGGTCGACGCGGCTGCGGCCGACGATCTCGCGCACGGCCGACTCGGCGGCCATCACCACGGCCTCGTCGGGATTGCGGTTCTCGAACAGGTAGGCACGCGCATCGCCGAGGCGGTACTGCACCGTGAAGCGGATGTCGACGATGTTCTCGTCCTGCGTGAGCATCGAGGAGTCACGCAGCCCGGTGGCCTGCCCGACCGTGTTGCGCCCGACGTCTACCGAACGGAGCTGCGTCACGGCCACGGTCTCGTGGGCCTGGACCGGATACGGGAAGCGCCACTGGAAGCCGGCATCGGACGTGTGGCTGTACTTGCCGAAGGTGGTGATGACCGCCTGGTGACCTTCCTGGACGATGAAGAAACCGCTGCCGAGCCAGATCAGCGCCACCACCGCACCGACGAGGCCGACACCGATGCCGGCGCTCTTCATGTCGGGCTGGAAGCCGGGCCCGCCGCCGCCAGGGCCGTCGTCGGAAGGACGACGGCCGCCCGGGCCGCCCCCCTTGCCGCCGAAGAGCCCCGAGAGCTTGCGGTTGAAGTCGCGCCAGAGCTCGTCGAGGTCGGGCGGACCTTCGTTGCGGCCATTGTTGTAGACGAGGGTGCCGCCGCCGGCACGGCGGCGCAGCAGGCCGCGCCCGAGTTCGGCCGCGGCGGCGGACACGGCCCGCAGGCGGGTGAAGAACGGTTCGTCAGGCATCTCTCGCATGCTCATGCCATCGTGAAGGAACGCGTCGGCGCATCGGCAGCAGGCGCAGACGACCAGTCGCCGGCATCCGGCGGAAGTCGGGTGCCGTCGTCGAGACGGCCGGCAGCGGCATCGGCGACGACGCGCCGCAGCGCGTCGAGCCCCTGCCCGTCGCGCGCACTCACGAACACGCGCGGACGCCTCACCCCGGGGTGGACTTCGACCCAATCGACGTCCTGCCGGGGCTGGCGGGACTCCTCGAGCAGGTCGCGCTTGTTGTAGACCAGCACCTGCGGGATCTGCGCGGCACCGATCTCGTCGAGCACGCGCTCCACCTCGGACTGCTGCTCGACGAGCAGCGGGCTGGCGGCATCGATCACGTGCAGCAGCAGATCGGCCTCGGCGGCCTCCTGCAGCGTGGCCTCGAAGGCCTCGACGAGCTTGTGCGGCAGGTCGCGGATGAATCCGACGGTGTCCGACAGCGACACCGAGCAGCCGGCGTCCTCGAGCCAGAGCTGGCGCGTCGTGGTGTCGAGCGTGGCGAAGAGCTGGTCCGCGGCGTAGGCCCGTGCCTTGACCAGCGCGTTGAACAGCGTGGACTTGCCGGCGTTGGTGTAGCCGACGAGCGAGACGCGGAAGGTGCCGCTGCGCTCGCGCGCCTTGCGCTGGGTGCCGCGCTGGCGCTTGACCTTCTCGAGGCGCTGCTTCACCGACTTGATGCGCTCGCCGATCATCCGGCGGTCGAGCTCGATCTGCGTCTCGCCCGGGCCGCCGCGCGTGCCGATGCCGCCGCGCTGGCGCTCCAGGTGCGACCAGCGTCGCACGAGCCGCGTCGACAGGTACTGCAGGCGGGCGAGTTCCACCTGCAGCTTGCCCTCGTGGCTCTGGGCTCGGTCGGCGAAGATGTCGAGGATCAGCCCGGTGCGGTCGGCCACCTGCACGCCGAGGTGGCGCTCCAGGTTGCGCTGCTGCACGGGGGAGAGCTGCTGGTCGAAGATCACGCCCTGCGCGCCGGTCTCGGCGACCAGCGCCTTGATCTCGTCGGCCTTGCCCGAGCCGACGAACAGTGCCGCGTCGGGGGCCTTGCGGCGGGCGACGACTCGAGCGACCGCCACGTCGCCGGCCGATGCCGCGAGCAGCGCCAGTTCGTCGAGCGTGGGGTCGAAGGACGCGCCGGGGCCGAGGTCGACTCCGACGAGCACGGCACGCGTGGCACCGTCAGCGGTGACGCCGTCCGGCAGCGAAGTGTTGGCCAAGGGGTGTTCGGGGCTCGGGCTCGGGCTCAGGCCGACTCGCCGTTCTCGCCCGGGTGGAAGTTGACCGCTCGGCTGGGCACCACTGTCGAGATCGCATGCTTGTAGACCATCTGGGTCACGGTGTTGCGCAGCAGCACCACGTACTGGTCGAAGGACTCGATGTGGCCCTGCAGCTTGATGCCGTTGACCAGGTAGATCGACACCGGCACATGCTCCTTGCGCAGCAGGTTCAGGAAGGGATCTTGCAGGAGTTGGCCTTTGTTGCTCACGATATGCTCCGTGTTGAATGTGCGTGACGAGGCACGTTAACACAGCCCCGCGGCTGCGACGCGCATCGTCTCATTGTCACTCAAGGCAGTCGGGGTTCGCGGCCGAGGCCGCCCCCATCAGTCGGCCCGCTCGTCGAAGGGGTTGCGGGCCGAGCGCATCTCGATGCGCATCGGCGTGCCGACGAGCTTGAAGTGCTCGCGAAAGCGCCCCTCGAGGTAGCGCTTGTAGGCGTCCGTCACGTGATCCAGCGAGTTGCCGTGGATGACGACGATGGGCGGGTTCATGCCGCCCTGGTGGGCGTAACGCATCTTCGGGCGGAACCGGCCTTCGCGACGCGGCGCCTGGTGCTGCACGGCGTCGTGCAGAAGCCGGGTCAGCACCGGCGTCGGCATCTTGATCATCGCCGAGGCGTGCACCTGCAGGATGGTCTTCCACAGCGCGCCCAGCCCGGTGCGGCGCAGCGCCGAGATGTGCACCACCGGTGCGAAGCGCAGGAAGGCCAGCCGGCTCTCGACCGAGCGCTCCAGCATCTCGCGCTGGTAGGCGTCGGTGGCGTCCCACTTGTTGAGCGCGATGACCACGCTGCGGCCCGACTCGAGGACGTAGCCCGCGATGTGGGCGTCCTGTTCGCTCACGCCCTGGGTGGCGTCGATCAGCAGCACGACGACGTGGGCGTCGGCGATGGCCTGCAGCGTCTTGACGACCGAGAACTTCTCGACGGCCTCGAAGACCTTGCCCTTGCGGCGCAGGCCGGCGGTGTCGATCAGCTCGAACTGGCGGCCGTCGCGCTCGAAGGCCACGCGGATCGCGTCGCGGGTGGTGCCGGGCTGGTCGAACGCGACCAGCCGCTCCTCGCCCAGCCAGGCGTTGATCAGCGTCGACTTGCCCACGTTCGGACGGCCGGCCACGGCCAGGCGGATCGGCTTCGTGGCCTCGTCGACCTCGGCCTCCTCGTCCTCGTCGGGCCCGAAGTCGAAGTTCTCCAGCGCCGCCTCGATCAGGCTGCGCACCCCGTGACCGTGCGCCGCGGATATCGGCACAGGCTCGCCGATGCCGAGCTCGTGGAACTCGCCGAGCAGCGGCGACTCGCTCATGCCCTCGGCCTTGTTGACCGCAAGGATCACCTTCTTGCGCGCCTGGCGCAGGAAGCGCGCGATGTCGTGGTCCTGCGCCGACAGGCCGGCGCGCAGGTCGGTGACGAAGATCACCACGTCGGCCTCGGCCACCGCCTGCCGGGTCTGGCGCGCCATCTCGGCCACCACCCCGGTGGGCTTCTCGGGCTCGAAGCCGCCGGTGTCGACGACGATGAACTCGCGCCGGCCCAGCTTGGCGTCGCCGTAGTGGCGGTCGCGGGTCAGGCCGGGGAAGTCGGCGACGATCGCGTCGCGCGTCTTCGTGATGCGGTTGAAGAGGGTCGACTTGCCGACGTTCGCGCGACCGACCAGCGCGATGACGGGCTTCATGGCGATCCCGTCGCGACGGTGCCGGACGTTGCGCGTGCGGCGGTCATCAGTTCGGGCGGAACGCGAACAGGCCGCCGTTGCGGGTGGCCACCAGCAGCGTGGTGCCCGAGAGCACCGGGGCGCCGATCACCGGCGAGCCGTCGGTGGGCAGGCGCAGCTGCGGCTCACCGCTGTCGGCGGCCAGGAAGTGGACCCAGCCCTCGAAGTCGCCCACCACCACCGAGGAGCCGATACCGGCAGCGCCACCAAGTCCGCGGTGCAGCAGGCGCTCGGCAGACCACAGCACGTCGCCGGTCGCCGCCCGCCAGGCCGTGACCCGGCCGCTGCCATCGGCACCGAAGACGCGCTCGGCGTCCCCGCCCACCGGCTCGGCACCGCCGACATTGCGCGACCACAGGGGCACACCGCGCGCAGCGTCGGCGCAGCCGACCGCGGCCTGGAAGGAACGCGCGCAGACGCGGTCGCCGCTGCGCTGCAGCGGCCCGACGAGGTCGGCCAGTCGCTCGACCTCGTTGGTGCCGCGAGGATTGGCCATCGGCACGTCCCACTGCACGGTGCCGCGCAGCGGGTCGACGCCGAGCAGACGCGGCCCCTGCCCCACCAGCAGCGTGTTGCGGAAGGCAGCCAGCACGCCCGGCTGGGCCAGCGTCAGCGCCTCACCGGGACGCTGCAGCGTCCACAGGCGGCGCCCGTCGAGGGCGTCGAAGGCATGGACGACGCGATCGACGCTCATGACGAAGACACGCTCGCCCGCCACCAGCGGCGGGGTGACGACCCGCGCCGCCACGCGCTTGCGCCAGCGCACCTCGCCGCGCTCGAGCACGACCACCTCGTTGTCGCGGGTGACGACGCTGGCAAAGCGCCCGTCACTGCCCACGCCCGCCGACAGCGGGGCACCCACGGCCGCCCGCCAGAGCTCCTGTCCGTCCTCGGCACGCAGGGCGACGACGGTTCCGTCGTTCCCTGCGGCGTGGAACGCACCGCCGGCCACCGCCACCCGCAAGGGGAAGCGGGGCGCATCGACACGCGACTGCCAGACCTGACGCCCGGCGATCTTCGCCTCGAAGGACTGCAGTGGCGTGGGCTTGGGCTTGCTGCTCGACGAGCAGCCTGCCATCAGCACGGCCGCAGCGAGGGCGACCCAGAACACCCGCGTGCCGCGCGGCTTCACTTCGCGGCTCCCGAAGCGGCAGGCGCGGCGCCGAGCGCGGTCAGCTTGGCCTCGACGAGACGGCGGTAGTCCACCTTCGCGTCCATCGCCTTCCAGGCGACCTGATAGGCGTCGCGCGCCTCGGCGCCCTTGCCCTGGGCAGCCAGGATGTCACCCCGGCGGTCGGCCACCAGGGCCTCGAAGCCGGCGGCCTTGGCACCGTCGAGCTGGCGCAACGCCTCGTCGTATTGCTTCGCGTCGAGCAGGATGGCGGCCAGCCGCAGGCGCGCGACGGTCTGCATCTCGGCTTCGGTGGCCTTCTCGGCCACCCAGGTCAGGCTGGCCTTGGCGGCGTCGACCTGCCCCTTGTCGAACTGGACACGCGCCGCCGCCATGCCGCCCTGCGCGGCGAAGGCCGTCGAGCCGTAGCGCTCCTTCAGGTCTGCGAACACGCGGGCGGCCTTGTCGGCGTCGCCGGCCTGCGCGGCACGATCCAGCTCGTCGTACATCGCGCCGGCCTTCAGGCCCTGGTCCCGCTGGTACCAGTTCCAGCCGTTCCAGGCCGCAAAAGCCGACAGCGCGACGATCAGCGTCCACGTGACGAGGTTGCCGTAGCTTTTCCAGAAGGCCTTGAGCTGGTCGAGCTGTTCCTGCTCCTGCAGGTCGAGTTGTGTGGCCATGAAGCTTGGTTTGGAGACGCGCCGGACAAAGCCGCGATTATGCGTCGAGGAGCTGGCGCGCCCAGGCGGCCGAATCGGCCAGGGCGAGTTCGCGCTGGGCGGCCGCGGCATCGCGCAGCGGCTTGAGCGCCACCATGCCGCGGGCAAGTTCATCGGCGCCGAAGACCAGCGCGTGGCGGGCCCCGCTGGCGTCGGCCTTCTTGAACTGCGACTTCATGCTGCCCTGCCCGTCGCGGCCTGCGGCGTGCAGCACGACCGAGAGCCCCGCCGCGCGCAGGGTCTCGGCCAGTTCGGTGGCGACCGCGAGAGCCGCCGCGTCCGGGATCACCGCGTAGACATCCGGCGCCGACGCCGGCACCTCGATGCCGGACTCGTGGACGAGATCGAGCACACGCTCGATGCCCAGCCCCCAGCCGATGCCGGGCGCCGGCTTGCCGCCGATCAGCTCGACCAGCCCGTCGTAGCGCCCGCCGCCGCAGACGGTGCCCTGGGCGCCGAGGCGGTCGGTGACCCACTCGAAGACGGTCAGGTTGTAGTAGTCCATCCCACGGACCAGGCGCGGGTTGACGCGATACGGCTGGCCGACCGCGTCGAGCACGCGGCGCACGGCGTCGAAGTGCTTCAGCGAGGCCTCGCCGAGGTAGTCCATCAGGCGCGGCGCCGCCTCGACGAGCGGCTGCATCGCCGGGTTCTTGGTGTCGAGGATGCGCAACGGGTTGGTGTGCAGCCGGCGCTGGGCGTCGGCGTCCAGCAGTTCGCGGTGTGCCTCGAAGTGCGCGATCAGCGCCTGGCGGTGCGCACGGCGTTCCTCCGCCTGGCCCAGGCTGTTGATCTCGAGCCGCACGTCGGCCAGGCCGAGCTCGCGCCACAGCGAGCGGGCCATCAGGATCACCTCGGCGTCGACGTCCGGGCCGCCGAAGCCCAGCGCCTCCACGCCCACCTGGTGGAACTGCCGGTAGCGCCCGCGCTGCGGGCGCTCGTGGCGAAACATCGGCCCCATGTACCAGAGCCGCTTGCCGCCGTCGTAGAGCATCGAGTGCTCGACCGCGGCGCGCACGACGCCGGCCGTGCCCTCGGGGCGCAGGGTCAGGTGGTCGCCGTTCATGCTGTCGACGAAGGAATACATCTCCTTCTCGACGATGTCGGTCACCTCGCCGAGGCCACGCACGAACAGCGGCGTCGGCTCGACGATCGGGGTGCGGATGCCCTGGTAGCCGTAGCGCCGCATCAGCGCGCGCACGATCTGCTCGAACCACTCCCAGCGCGCCGAATCGGGCGGCCGGATGTCGTTCATCCCCTTGACGGCGCGCAGCGCGCCGGCGTCGCCCGTGCGGGCGTGATTGTTGTCTGTCATGGTCAGGCGGTGATGGCGGGCAAGTGCCCCCCGGTCAGGACACGCTGGCGGCACCGAAGCGCCGCTCGATGTAGTCCTCGACGATGCGGTGGAACTCGCCGGCGATGCCTTCGCCGCGCAGCGTCATCGCCTTCTGACCGTCGATGAACACCGGTGCGGCGGGCGCCTCGCCGGTGCCCGGCAGGCTGATGCCGATGTCGGCGTGCTTGCTCTCGCCTGGGCCGTTGACGATGCAGCCCATGACGGCGACCTTGAGGTTCTCGACGCCCGGGTAGCGGCTCTTCCACACCGGCATCATGGCGCGCAGGTGGTCGTCGATCTGCTTGGCGAGTTCCTGGAAGACGGTGCTGGTCGTGCGCCCGCAGCCGGGGCACGCGGTGACGCTGGGGTTGAACGTGCGCAGCCCGAGCGCCTGCAGGATCTCGAGGGCGACCACCACCTCCTGCGTGCGCGACTCGCCCGGCTGAGGGGTCAGGCTGACGCGGATGGTGTCGCCGATGCCCTCCTGCAGCAGCACGGCGAGCGCCGCGGCGGAGGCCACCGTGCCCTTGGTGCCCATGCCGGCCTCGGTCAGGCCCAGGTGCAACGCGTAGTCGCAGCGGCGCGCCAGGGCGCGATAGACCGAGATCAGGTCCTGCACCCCGCTGACCTTGCAGCTGATGATGATGTTGTCGGGGTTCATGCCGAGCTCGCGCGCATACCCGGCAGAGCCCAGCGCGGATTGCACCAGCGCCTGGTACATCACCTGCCTGGCGTCCCAAGGAGCGGCGCGCAGCGCGTTCTCGTCCATCATGGAGGCGAGCAACTCCTGGTCGAGGCTGCCCCAGTTGACGCCAATCCGCACGACCTTGTCGTGCTTCATCGCCGCCTCGATCATCATCGCGAACTGGCGGTCCCGCTTGTCGCCCTTGCCCACGTTGCCCGGGTTGATCCGGTACTTCGACAGCGCCTTGGCCATCGCCGGGTACTCGGTGAGCAGGCGGTGGCCGTTGTAGTGGAAGTCGCCGACCAGCGGCACCGGGATGCCCATGCGGTCGAGCTGCTCGCGGATGTGCGGCACGGCCTCGGCCGCCTCGGGGGTGTTGACCGTGATGCGCACGAGCTCCGAGCCTGCCTGGAAGAGCTCCTTGCACTGGATGGCGGTCTCGATGACGTCGACCGTGTCGGTGTTGGTCATCGACTGCACGCGCACCGGGGCGTCACCGCCGATGGTGACGACGTGGTCGCCCCAGGCGACCCGCGCCTGGCGGGAGCGGCGCGGTGCAGGCGACGCCGGTGCGATGGGTTCGTTCGAGTCGGGAGCGTTCATCGTGCAACTCCGGGGGATGCGGGCCGCGGCAGATCAGCGAAGTTCGAAGCGGGCGACGTTGCTGCGCGCGAGCTCGCCCAGGTCCACGGGTCGGCCGCGCCAGACGACCGACGTTGCGCCGGCGTTGCCGACCACCAGGCGCAACGGCGCGACGCCATCGACCGCGGCGCTCTCGCCTGCCTGCAGCGTGCGCGAGAACACGACCTGCCCGCGGGCGTCGAGGACCTCGACCCACGATGTGCCGGCGGCGGCCAGGCGCAGCGCACCGACAGCCGCGGCGCCCGTGGCCGAAGCCGACGCGGGGGTCGCGGCTTCCCGCGGCGCAGGCGCCGCGGCGGCGACGGTCGTGGCGGGCGCCGACATGGACGCTGCCGAAGCGATGGGGGCCGAGCCCGGACCGGCAGACGCCGGTGCCGGCGCCGGCGCTGGCGCTGGCGCTGGTGTCGAGGCCGGAGCCACGGCCGCCGAAACCGCCGAAGCGGGTGACGGCGCGGGCGCGGCTGGCTCCACGGCCGCCGCGGGCGTGGACGCCCCAGGCGCCGGCGCTGGTGCCTCGTCCCACAACGTCGAGGGCACCAGCCACAGCGCGATGGCCGCGACCACCAGCACCGCACTGGCCAGCAGCAGCGGCCGGATCGCCGCGCCGGCCAGCCCGCCGTCCTCGCGGCTGGCGCGGTCGTGGAACGGCGTGTTGCGCATCCCGGCGACCTGCTCGAGCGCGGTGGTGTCGGCGCGCGGCAGCAGCGCGAGCACGGGGCCGGCATCGATCCGCAGCGCCCTGCACATCGCCTGCGCCAGCGCGCGCACGAAGGTGGCGTCGGGAAGCTCGTCGTAGCGATCGGCCTCCAGGGCCTCGAGCTTGCGCGGCGCGACCTTCAGCGCGGCGGCCAGTGCCGCGACGTGAAGGCCCTGCTTCTCACGCGCCGCCTTGAGCAGCGCGCCGGCAGTCTGACCCGCGGACCGGGCATCGGCCTCAGTCATCGAATCGTCCCCGTTCGTACTGCAGGGCCTCCGGGGACTGCGGGAACCGGTCTCGCAGCTGGCGCCCGTGGATCTGTTCGCCACGCGCATCACCCAGGCGATGCTCGATGCGCGTGGCCAGCCACAGCGTCTGCGCGTTGCTCTGGCCCGGCATCGAGTTCACGCGGCGCACGTAGAAGCGCGCACGATCGAAATCACCCAGACGGTAGAGCACCTCGGCAAGGTTGAACGCGGTGGCGGGATTGGCCGGGTCGAGCTCGTAGGCGCGGGACAGCACCCGCTCGGAGTCGGCGAGCCTGCCTGCGCGGGCCAGGCACAGGCCCTGCGCGCCCAGCGTGCGGAGGCGCTGCTGGTACTGCGGCTGCTCGAGCGCCCGCGAAAACTGCGCGTCGGCCTCGGCGTAGCGCTGCTGCTGGCACAGGACCCAGCCGAAGTTGTGCATGAAGTCGCCGCTGCGTGGCGCCAGTTGCAGCGCGCGCTGCAGGCTCTCCTCGGCAAGCCGGGGCTGGCCGAGGCTGGAGTAGATCAGCCCGCGGAGGTTGAAGGCCTCGGGCATGTCCGGCTTCGCCTGCATGGCGAGCTTGACTTCGTCCAGTGCCGTCTCGGCCTGCCCGCGGGCGAAATAGGCGGCGGCGAGCTCGAGCCGCACCCGGGCGCGGCGGTCGGCGTCGGTGAGGTCCGAGGCGGTACGGATCTCGCGCTCCTCGCCCGCCGGGGGGGCTGCACAGCCCACGAGGCCGGCAAGCAAGGCAAGCAGGGCGAGCAGGACGATCGCGCCTGGCAGGCGGGCAGTCATCGCGAGACCTCCGCCGGCACGATCGGGATCGAGGCACGGCGCTGCAGGAGCCGCTCGCGCGCATTGGTGCGATCCTGCACCTCGCCGGCCAGTTGCCCGCAGGCGGCATCGATGTCGTCACCGCGCGTCTTGCGGATGGTGGTCACGATGCCCGCGTCCTGCAGGACGCGGGCGAAGGCCGTCACCCGTTCGCGCGGCGAGCGCTTGAGCCCCGACGCCGGGAACGGGTTGAAGGGGATCAGGTTGAGCTTGCAGGGCACGCGCGGCACCGGGCCGCCGTCGGCGCCCTGCCCATGGACCAGGCGCACCAGCTGCCGGGCCAGCTCGGGCGTGTCGTTGACACCCTCGAGCATGCAGTACTCGAAGGTGATGAAGTCGCGCGGCGCCGCATCGAGGTAGCGCCCGCACGCCGCCAGCAGTTCGGCGATCGGGTACTTGCGGTTCAGCGGCACCAGCACGTCGCGCAACGCGTCGTTGGGCGCGTGCAGCGAGACCGCGAGCGCGACCGGGCAGTCCTCGCGCAGGCGATCGATCATCGGGACCACGCCCGAGGTGGAGACCGTCACCCGACGGCGCGACAGGCCGTAGGCGTGGTCGTCGAGCATGACGCGCAGCGCGGGGACGAGCGCCGCATGGTTCTGCAGCGGCTCGCCCATGCCCATCATGACGACGTTGTCGATGGCACGCTGGCCCGGCGCGAGCTTCAGCCGCTGCCGCAGCCGGTGCTCGGCCACCCACAGCTGGGCGACGATCTCACCCGTCGAGAGGTTGCGGCTGAAGCCCTGGTGGCCGGTCGAGCAGAAGCGGCAGCCGACCGCGCAGCCCGCCTGCGAAGAGACGCACAGCGTGCCGCGATCGTCCTCGGGGATGAACACGGTCTCGACGGCATTGCCGGCGCCGACGTCGAACAGCCACTTCACCGTGCCGTCGGCCGAGACCTGCTCGGCCACCAGCGGCAGCGCCCGCACCTCGGCCACCCCCGCGAGCTTGCCGCGCAGCGAGTTCGCGAGGTCCGACATGCGCCCGAAGTCGTGCTCGCCCTTCTGGTGGATCCAGCGAAAGAGCTGGACCGCACGAAAGCGCTTCTCACCGAGGCTGTCGCAGAAGGCGGCCAGCCCGTCGAGATCGAAGTCGAGCAGGTTCACCATGTCGTGCGCGCGGGGTGGACGCGCTGGCGCAGCGCAGCCGCGTCAGCGGCTGTAGACGTTCATCCCGGGGAAGAAGAACGCCACCTCGACGGCCGCGGTCTCGGGGGCATCCGAGCCGTGCACGGCGTTGGCGTCGATGCTGTCGGCGAAATCGGCGCGGATGGTGCCCTTCTCGGCCTTCTTCGGGTCGGTGGCGCCCATCAGCTCGCGGTTCTTCGCGATCGCGCCTTCGCCTTCGAGCACCTGGATCATCACCGGGCCGGAGATCATGAAGTTGACGAGGTCGTTGAAGAAGGGACGCGCCTTGTGGACGGCGTAGAAGGCCTCGGCCTCGCCGCGCGACAGGTGCACCATCTTCGCAGCGACGATCTTCAGGCCCGCGCCCTCGAAGCGGGCGTAGATCTGCCCGATCACGTTCTTGGCGACGGCGTCGGGCTTGATGATCGACAGGGTGCGTTCGATGGTCATGGTAATCTTCTCCTGAATCAAGGACTTGGCGAAAAACCCGGCATTCTAGCCGGCCCGCAGTCGGGTACCGGCGTCACGGACGTTCGAGCCCCCGACGGGCGTGGCGACATGGCGCCCTGCCCCGCCCGGGGGCCGGACCCCACGGGTCGAGGCGACGGTTCAGCGGCCACCGCGGCCACCACGGCCGCCTCGCCCACCGCCACCGCCACCGCCACCGCCACCGCCACCGCCACCGCCACCGCCACCGCCACCGCCGGCACCGCCGCCGCCACCACCGCTGCGGCCCTTGCCACCCCGCCCCTTGCCGCCACCACCCTGCTTGCGCAGGAAGGCATCGGCGCCGATGTACCCCACGGAGGTCTGCATCGGGTCGGGCTGCCGCTGACCGCCCGCGGCCCCCTTGCCGCCGCGCCCGGCCTTGGCGCCGCCGAGCGGCTTGGGCTTCTGGACGAAGCGCTTGTCGTAGGTCTGCTGCAGCGGGTTCGGGATCGGGCCGTCCTCGGAGACCTCTCTGCGCGACTGGCGCTGCTGCTGCAGGGCACGCTTGTCGTAGGTCTGCTGAAGCGGGTTCGGGATCGGGCCGTCGTCGGAATACTCGCGCCGCGGTTGCCGCGCCTGCTGGATCGCCCGCTTGTCGTAGGTCTGCTGCAGCGGGTTCGGGATCGGGCCGATGGCGTCGACCTCGAGCCCTTCGGGCCGATCGGCGCGATCGGCGCGATCGCCGCCGCCACGACGCTTGCGGCCGCCCCGGCGGCCGCGCTGCGCTCCGCCGTCGAGGTCGGGCTGCGCTTCGCGCTCGCCCTCGGGCCGGGCCTGCGGTGCAGCCAGGCGGCGCAGCGCGCGGACGTCGCTGGCGTCGAGCTCGACCCAGACCCCGCGCTTGAGCCCACGCGGCAGCACCACCGAGCCGTAACGGATGCGGATCAGGCGACTGACGACGAGGCCGACGGCGTCGAAGAGCTTGCGCACCTCGCGGTTGCGGCCCTCGGTGATGACGACGCGGTACCAGTGGTTCGCCCCCACGCCACCGCCGTCGGCGATGCTCTTGAACGCGGCACGCTGGCCCTCGATCTCGACGCCCTCGAGCAGCCGTGCCTGCGCGGCATCGTCGAGCGTGCCGAGCGTGCGCACGGCGTATTCGCGCTCGACGCCGAAGCGCGGGTGCATCAGCTGGTTGGCCATCTCGCCCGAGCTGGTGAACAGCAGCAGGCCCTCGGTGTTGATGTCCAGCCGACCGACCGACTGCCACTTGCCCTGGTGCAACCGCGGCAGGCGGCGGAAGACCGTGGGACGCTGCTGCGGATCGTCGTGCGTGACGACCTCGCCGGCGGGCTTGTGATACGCCAGCACCCGCGGCGGCGGCGGCGCGATGCGCACCTTCACGGGCTTGCCGCCGACGGCGATGCGGTCACCGAACGAGATGCGCTGGCCGATGTGGGCCGGCTGCCCGTTCACCGTGATGCGCCCCTCGAGGATCATCTGCTCCATGTCGCGGCGCGAGCCGACACCGGCCTGTGCCAGCACCTTGTGCAGCTTGGGCGCGTCGGCGTCCGCCGCGAGGACGCGCTTGGGTGCGGCCTGCGGCAAACCCGCCGCGGCCTCGGGCTCGACGTCGAAGGCACCCGACAGCACCTCGGCAAAGACCTCCCCGACATCAGCCGGCGGCAGCGCGGGCGGCCGCGCCGCAGCGTCGTCGCCGGCCGCCTCGGCGGCCTCGTCGGCATCCACGGATCCGGCGCTGCCGGCCTCGTCGGCACCGCCCTCGCCGGCGGCCGCGCGGTCTGCACCGCGATCGCCACCGCGGCGCCCGCGCCGACGGTTGCGCCGGCGCGGGCCGCCCTCGCGTCCACCCTCCGCGGCGCCACCCGGAGCGGCTGCAGCGGACACGCCCGGCTCGCCCGCGGGGGCACCTGCGTCGCCCACTGCCACCGCGGGCGGCAGGGGCGCATCGACCGCGGGGGCGGCGGGCCCCGAGTCGGCCACGGGTGCCGGCACGGCTTCGGCCAGCGCCGAGGTCTCGGTGGCGGGAGCCGCCTTCTTCCGCGGCGCACGACGCCTGGGCTTGGCCGGCTCGGCGGCGTCGCTCGCGATGGCAGTGGCAGCGGCCGGCGTCTCGGCCGACGGCGGGTCGGCGTCCAGGGGATCAGCGTCGTGCGAGTTCATGGGGCGTCAGGTGCGGTCGGGGTGTCGGGGGCCGTCGGTGCAGAGGGCGCAGCCGGGGGTGCCGGGTCGGCGGAAGCGAAAGACGGCGGCAGCCCGTGGGCGGCAGCCTCGACGGGCGAGGTCGGGGTGCCCGCCGACGTCTCGGTGGGCGTCTCGGCAGGCGTCTCGGCGGGGGAGTCGGTCGCGGAAACGACCGACGAATCGACGGCCACTCCGACAGGCGTTGCGCCGGGCTCGGCCTCGGCCGGCGACGTCTCCAGGAGCAGGCTCGCCTGGGGCTCGCCCAGCAAGGAGGGCTGCGGGCCGTCGGCCAGCGTCGCTGCGGCGGGCGCGTCGATGGCCGGCAGCTGGTCGAGGCTCGACAGGCCCAGGTCGTCGAGGAACTGCCGCGTCGTCGCGTAGAGCGCGGGGCGGCCCGGCGCCTCGCGGTGCCCGATGGTCTCGATCCATCCGCGCTCCTCGAGCTGCTTGACGATCTCGCTGCCGACGGTGACGCCGCGGATGTCCTCGATGTCGCCGCGCGTGACCGGCTGCCGGTAGGCGACGATGGCCAGCGTCTCCATCACGGCGCGGGAGTACCGGCGGGGCTTCTCCGGATGAAGCCGGTCGAGGTGCACGCGCATCTGCGGGCGGCTCTGGAAGCGCCAGCCCGACGCAAGCGCCACCAGCTCGACCCCGCGCCCCTGCCAGTCCTGCATCAGTTCGTCGAGCAGGGATCGCAGCGTGTCGCTTCCGACCTGGTCGTCGAAGAGCGCACGCATCTCGCGCAGTTGCATAGGCGCCTGCGCGCACAGCAGCGCGGTCTCGAGGACCCTCTTGGCCTCAGCGGTGTTCATGCCCTGGATCGGTGGCCGCCGACGTGCGACAGCGGTAGCTTCATTCCGGACGATGGGTTCGCCTTGCGCGCCCTTGAAGGCGCCACCGGCGAAAACTGGGGGGATGCCTGCGGGCGCAGCGCGGCTGGCTGGCGGCCTCGGCCGTCCTGCGCGCTGAGGCCTCCTGGCCTGCACGCCCCGACTGCGGGACTTGTGCGCCCGAGGCCGGCGGAGTTCGACTCCAGGACCGGATTGTAGCCGCGGGCCGTGCCGCGCGGGCGCCTGCGTTGCCGAGCCGGGCTCGGCCGTTCAACCGACGACGAGGCGCCAGGCGGCCGCGAAGTCGGCCGGCGGCGGGCAGTCGAAGGCCAGCGCCGTGCCGCTGATGGGATGCGCGAGCTCCAGCCGCGTGGCGTGCAGCGCCTGGCGCGACATGCCGAGCGCAGGCCGCCCGCCGTAGACGGCGTCGGCCACCAGGGGATGCCCGCGCCAGGCCAGATGGACCCTGATCTGGTGGGTCCGACCGGTGTGCAGCACGCACTGGACGGCGCTGCAGCCCTCGCGGCAGGCCATCAGCTCGACATCGGTGCGCGCCGGCTTGCCCGAGGCAACCACGGCCATGCGCACGCGCACCGAGGGGTCACGCCCGATCGGGGCGTCGATCGTCTGCGTCGTCACCATCCCGTGCGCGATGGCCAGGTAGCGCCGGTGGACGCGGCGTTCGGCGATGGCGCGCACCAGGGCCGTCACGGCCGGCAGCGACTTGCCCACCATCATCACCCCGGAGGTGTCCTTGTCCAGGCGGTGCACGATGCCGGCACGCGGCAGCGTGGTCGCCGCGGCGTGGTGCGCCAGCAGTCCGTTGAGCAGCGTGCCGGACCAGTTGCCCGCCGCCGGGTGGACGACGAGCCCGGCGGGCTTGTCGACGACGAGGAGGTGCTCGTCCTCGTGCAGGATGGTCAGCGGGATCTCCTGGGCCCGGAACGCCAGGCTCTCGTCGGTCGGCACGAGGTCGACCTCGATGCACTGGCCGGCGCGCAGGCGTCGTGACGCCGGGCCCGTGGTCGCACCGTCCAGGCGCACGCAGCCACGCTCGATCAGCGACTGCAGGTGACTGCGCGAGAACTCGGGCGCGAGGGCGACCAGCGCCTTGTCGAGGCGGGCGCCGTGACCGGCCGCGTCGACGACGCACGAGCGCGTCTCGACGTCGCTGGCGACATCGCCGGCGACCTCGTCTTCCCCGGCGTCGCCGACGGGCTCGGCGCCGACAGGGCGCTCCCTATAATGCATCGATCCAGGTTCCTAGTCGCGGCCGTTCGTGCCGCGCTGCCGCTCGCGATGACCGCATTGCCTGGCCGCTCTGGCGGCCCATCGTTCCTGCCTTCGTTCGCGCGCGTCGCCTTCGTGCTGCTGGCACTGGCATTGGTGACGGGCTGCAGCACCACCGCGAAGGACGAACTGGCGGGCCAGACTGCCGAAAAATTGTATCGGGACGCCCAGGAAGAGGCCTCCAGCGGCGCCTACGAGCGCGCGATCCGTGCCCTCGAGCGCGTCGAGGGACTGGCGGCGGGCACCTTGCTGGCGCAGCAGGCGCAGATCGAGCAGGCCTACCTGCAATGGCGCAGCGGCGAGCGTGCCCAGGCCCAGGCCACGATCGACCGTTACATCCGCCTGAACCCGTCGAGCCCCGCGCTCGACTACGCGATGTACCTGCGCGGTCTCGTCAACTTCAACGACAGCCTCGGACTGCTCGGCTCGCTGGCGCGGCAGGACCTCGCCGAGCGCGACCAGCGCGCGTCGCGCGACGCCTACGCATCCTTCAAGCAGCTCGTCGATCAGTTCCCCGATTCGAGGTACGCCGCCGACGCCCGGCTGCGGATGGACTACATCGTCAACTCGCTGGCCGCCTACGAGGTGCACGTCGCACGCTACTACTTCCGCCGCGGCGCCTACCTGGCTGCGGCCAACCGCGCCCAGCAGGCGATCCGCGAATTCGAGCGGTCGCCCTCCACCGAGGAGGCGCTGTACATCATGGTGCAGAGCTACGAGCGGCTCGAGCTCAAGACGCTGCGCGACGACGCCGAGCGCGTGCTGCGCCAGAACTTCCCGGAAAGCCGCTTCATCGCCCAGGGGCTCTCCGAGCGTCCTCGCGCCTGGTGGCAGCTCTGGTGAGGCGGCGCGGCTGCGCCGCGGCTCAGTGTCCTGCGGACAGCAGTGCCAGCCACTCCAGCGCCACCGCCTCGTCGTCCAGCCAACCCATCGGCGGCAGGGCCGATCGCAGGCGCCGCCCGTAGCCCATCTGGCGCATCCGCGGATCGCAGACCACCAGCAGGCCGGTGTCGGTCTCGGTCCGGATCAGCCGCCCCGCGCCCTGCTTCAGCGACACCGCCGCCTCGGAGACGAAGTACTCCTCGAACGCATTGCGCTCCTCGGCTTCGAGCTGCGCGACGCGCGCCTCGACGAGCGGGTCGTTGGGCGGCGGGAATGGCAGCTTGTCGATCATCACGCACTGCAGCGCGTCGCCCGGGATGTCGATGCCTTCCCAGAAACTCTGCGAGCCCACCAGCACGCGCCCGCGGCCGTCGCCGTAGCGCTGCAGCAGCGTGCGCCGCGGCTCGGTGCCCTGCACGAGGACGTCGAGCTGCACGCCATCGGGCGCCGCGGCGCGGCGGATCGCCTCGGCCACCGCGGGCAGCACGCGCAGCGTGGTCGTCAGCACGAAGGTGCGCCCGCCCAGCGTCTGTGCCAGGCGCGCGGCCAGCGCGCCGACCGCCGAAGGATGACCGGGATCGTTCGGGCGCGGGAACCGCGCCGGTACCCACAGCCGCGCGTGGGTCGGGTAGTCGAAGGGGCTGCCCACCCGCAGCACCGAGGCGCCCTCCAGCCCCGCCGCCGCGGTGAACCAGGTCAGCCCCTCGTCGTCGCCCAGCGTCGCCGAGGTGAACACCCAGGCCCGGCCGCCGCTGCGGCGCTGCTCACCCATCATGTCGCGGATGTCCAGGGGCGACTCGACCAGCCGCGCGCCGTGGGGCGAGAGATCGATCCAGCGCACGCGCCCCAGCGCGGCATCGCTCTCGAATCGCTGCGCCAGCGCCGCCACTGCCTCGGCGCGCTCGGCGAGCTTCGCGAGCTCGGGCGACGAGGCCGCGACGTCCGCGAGCGCCGCCGCGGCCGCCTCGGCGGCAGCGCGCAGGCCTTCGAGCAGCGGCACCAGCGCGCCTCCGGCCGCCCGCTCCTGCCAGCGCAGCTTGACGACGCCGCGCACGTCGCCCAGCCGCCCTGCGCAGGCCAGGCGCAAGTCGCGCGCCGCCTTCTCCAGCGCCGCGGCGAGCTCCTGCCACGGCCGCAGGCCGCGCGCCAGCCGCAGCCCGGTGGCGAGCACGTCGCGCGCGAGGTCGATCACCTGACCGATCGCCAGCGTCGTGCCGAGGAACTGCACGCCGGTCTCGACGAGCTGGTGGGCCTCGTCGAAGACCGCCGCGTCGACGGTCGGCAGCAGCTCGGCGACGCCACTGTCGCGCAACGCGAGGTCGGCGAAGAAGAGGTGGTGGTTGATGACCACGAGGTCGGCCGCCATCGCCTCGCGCCGGGCCTGCATCACGTGGCACGCACGGAACTCGGGGCACTCGCTGCCCAGGCAGTTGTCGCGCGTCGACGTCACCAGGGGGATGATCGGCGAGCGATCGTCGAGGCCGTCGATCTCGGCCAGGTCCCCGCTGCGCGTGGCCTGGGCCCAGGCCTCGACGCGGGCGAGCTGGCGCACCGCGAAGCGGTCGGGCAGCTGTGCCTCGGTGCGCGCGAGCGCCAAACGGTGACGGCACAGGTAGCTGGCACGTCCCTTCAGCAGCGCGGAGCGCACCGGCACGCCCAGCGCCTGCGCCAGCCGCGGCAAGTCGCGCATGAAGAGCTGGTCCTGCAGGCTCTTGGTCGCCGTGCTCACGAGGGCGCGGCGCCCGGACAGCAGCAGTGGCACCAGGTAGGCGAAGGTCTTGCCCACGCCAGTGCCTGCCTCCGCCACCAGCGTGCCGCGCTCCTCGACGGCAAGCGCGATGGCCTCGGCCAGCCGGAGCTGCGGCCCACGGGGGCGGTAGGCGCCTTCGTGGCGCGCGAGCGCACCGTCGTCCGCGAAGGCGCGGGCGACCTGGTCCGGCAGGGGAAGCGGCTTCGAGGGCAATGGCGGGGCCGGCGCTCAGAGCCCGAGAGTTCTTCCGCCGTGGCCGAAAGGCGCGCCAAGACGCCCCGTATCCAGGCGCAAACCACAGCCATAGCTCGGGCCATGGCGCGGATTTGCAACGACGAGAAGGGGTGTTTTGGGGTGCAAGGCGGGCATGGGGGAAAGACTCTCAGGCCGGCGCTGGAGGGTCGAGTTCGGCCTCGAGGCGGGAGATCTGGTCCCGCAGCACGAGGCGACGCTTCTTCAGGCGCCGCAGGGTCAGCTCGTCGGCGGGCCTGTCGAGCGAGTTGCGGTCGATCAGGTCGTCGAGGTCCGCGTGCTCCATGCGCAACTCGATGAGCCGGCGCTGCGGCGAATGCAGATCGTTGTCCATTGCTGCACGCGTCGGGGCGATGGGCTGAGTTTATAGTCTGCGCATGGCCCAAGCCCCCCTGCGCTATCGACTGATCGCAGCGACCGGCCTGCACCGTGGCGATCGCGCCTATCAGCAAGATCAGGTCGAGGTCATCAAGCACGAGCGCGCTCCGGGTTGCGTGCTCGCCGTGGTGGCCGACGGCATGGGCGGCAAGAGCGGCGGCCGCAAGGCGGCCGACCAGGTGCTGCTGACCGCGCGACAGCTCTTCGAGCGTTTCTCGCCGACCCACGACGACGCCGGCGATCTGCTGCGCCAGCTGGTGCTGGACGCGCACCTGATGATCAAGCTGACCGCGATCACCGCCGAGGAGGAACCGCACAGCACGATCGCGGCCTTCCTGGTGACGCCCGACCTGCAGTGCCGTGTCGCCCACGCCGGTGACTCGCGCGTCTACCGCTTCCGTGGCGCGGAGATGGCCTTCCGCACCAGGGACCACTCCTACGTGCAGCGCCTGATCGACGAAGGCAAGATCACCGAGGAGACCGCGAACACGCACCCGCAGTCGAACCTGCTGACGGGCTGCCTGGGAACGCAGGCCGATCCGCCGGTGACGATCGAGCACGTCGGCACGCTGGAGTACGGCGACGCCGTGTTTGCCTGCTCGGACGGCCTGTGGCACTACTTCACGCCCAAGGAGCTCGGCGCCGTCCTGCACGCGCTGCCACCGCGCGAGGCCAGCGAGATGCTGGTCAACAAGGCACGGCAGCGCGCCCGCGGCGGCGGCGACAACCTGTCGCTCGCGATGGTGCGCATCGAGGCACCGGCCTGACCGTGACGGCGCGCAGGTTCAGGGGCGCACGGGTGAGTTGGCGCCCGGCGGGACGGGAAGCGGCGCCGTGACGCGCCCGCGGGCCGCACGGTCGGCCTCGCGCTCCTCGATGCGACGGCGCGCCTCGTCGGCGTCCTGACGGCGCTGCCGGGCAGCCTGCGCGCGCCGCGGCGCCGCGGCGCTGTCGGCAGGTGCCTTCGAAGCCCCTGCGGAGGACGCCGATGCCGCCGGGACGCCGGCCGAGGCGGCCGCGGCCCGCGGCCCGGCGGCGCCGTCTTGCGGCAGCGATGTCGCGGAGGCCGACGCGATCGCGGCGGCGCGTGCAGCGATCTCCTCCAGTCGCCGCCTTGCGCGTTCCCGGCGCTCGGCCTCGTCGAGTCGCAGTTCCTGCTCGCGCCAGGCCGCGAGCGCGGCGCGCCGTCGCTCGCGCACTCCGTCGACGCAGGGCGTGACCGCGAAGCGCTGGCTGCAGGCCGCTTCCTCGGCATCGAAGCGCCGCATCGCCGACTCGCGCTCGGCGGCGATGCGCTCGCGTTCGATGCCGGCGGCGTCGGCAATCGGGCCGGGGGCCTGAGCCCACGTGGACAGCATGGCGAGGCACAGGGCCAGGCCAACCCCGGCGACAGGGGCCCGGGGAACAGCTGCCGTTCGCCGCACCGCCATGGCCTTCAGGTCAGCGACGTGTCGACGTCGCGCCGCTCGAGCTGCAGGTACTCCTCGGACTGCATCTCGCCGAGACGGGAAACCGTGCGCGGGAACTCGTGAGCCAGCGGGCCTTCGGTGTAGAGCTCCTCGGGCGGCACGGCCGCCGAGACGATGAGCTTGACGCGGCGGTCGTACAGCACGTCGACCAGCCAGGTGAAGCGCCGAGCCTCGCTGGCCATGCGCACCGGCATGTGCGGCACGTTCGACAGCAGCACAGTGTGGAAGCGCGACGCCAGCTCCAGGTAGTCGTTCTGCGAGCGTGGCCCGCCGCACAGGGTGCGGAAGTCGAACCAGACGACGCCGCCGGCGCGACGCACGGCGCGGATGCTGCGGTGCTCGATCTGCAGCACCGGCTCCTCGTCGCGGGCCTCGGCCAGCTGGGCGAACGCCGCCTCCATCTCCGCATCGGCCTCGGGGCCGAGCGGGCAGTGGTACAGCTTCACGTGCTGCAGCGTGCGCTGGCGGTAGTCGGTGCCGGCGTCGACGTTGACGACCTCGAGGCGCTGCTTGAGCAGCTCGATGGCCGGCAGGATGCGGTCGCGGTGCAGCCCGTTGGGATAGAGGCCGTCAGGGTGGAAGTTCGACGTCGTGACGATGCTCACCCGGTTGTCGAACAGGGCCTGCAGGAGCCGGTGCAGGATCATCGCGTCGGTGACATCGGCGACGTGGAACTCGTCGAAGCAGATCAGCCGGTAGCGCCGCGCGATGCGCCGGCCGAGTTCGTCGAGCGGATTGACCGTGCCCTTGAGCTCCTGCAGCTCGCGGTGCACCTCGCGCATGAACTCGTGGAAGTGCAGTCGGGTCTTGCGCTGCAGCGGCACCGACTGGAAGAAACCGTCCATCAGGAAGCTCTTGCCGCGCCCGACCCCGCCCCACATGTAGACCCCGCGCGGGATCGGCGGGCGCACCAGCAGCTTGGTGATCGCGTTGCGCCGCCGCGCCTTGTAGTCGGCCCACTCGTTCTCGCAGCGTTCCAGCGCCGCCACAGCCCGCAACTGCGCCTCGTCGCTGCGGTACCCCCGCTCGGCAAGCTGCTGTTCGTAGAGCTGGCGTACACCCATCGGTCAAGGACTCACGCGAAGAACCAGGACAACGGCGCACGCAAGGGTGCACCACACCGCCGCACGCTCACCGGACGAACGCCTGGAAGCCCGCAGAAGACAGCCCCCAGCATACAAAGAACGACCAAGCCGCTTGCGCGGATCCGGCTTCGCCGGTCCGCGGCAAGAGCCCCCTCGGGGGGCAGCGACCGCGAGGGAGCGTGGGGGTCAAGGGCTATCGGATCCGGCTTTGCCGGTCCGCAGCAAGAGCCCCCCCGGGGGGCAGCGACCGGGAGGGAGCGTGGGGGTCAAAAGTTGAGCGTCCGCTTGTCCACCGCCAGCGCCGCCTCCTTCGTCGCCTCGCTGAGCGAAGGGTGGGCGTGGCAGATGCGCGCGATGTCCTCGCTCGAGGCACGGAACTCCATCGCGACCACCGCCTCGGCAATGAGCTCGCTGGCCATCGGGCCGACGATGTGCACGCCGAGGATCTCGTCGGTCGCGGCATCGGCCAGGAACTTCACCATGCCGGTGGTGTCGCCCAGCGCCCGGGCGCGGCCGTTGGCCAGGAACGGGAAGGTGCCTGCCTTGTACGCACGGCCCGAGGCCTTGAGCTGCTGCTCGGTCTGGCCCACCCAGGCGATCTCGGGGCTGGTGTAGATCACCCAAGGGATGGTGTTGAAGTTGACGTGCCCATGCTGGCCGGCGATGCGCTCGGCCACCGCGACGCCCTCCTCCTCGGCCTTGTGCGCGAGCATCGGGCCGCGCACCACGTCGCCGACGGCCCACACGCCGGCCAGGTTGGTGCGGCACTCGTCGTCGACGACGATCGCGCCGCGATCGTCGAGCTTCAGGCCGACGGCCTCGGCGTTGAGGCCCTGGGTGTTCGGCACGCGGCCGATCGAGACGATGAGCTTGTCGACCGCAAGTTCCTTCGCCGCACCCTTGGCGTCGGTGTACGCCACGGTGACACCGCCCTTGGCCGACGTGATCGCGCCGACCTTGACGCCGAGCTCGATCTTCAGCCCCTGCTTCGTGAAGGCCTTGTAGGCCTCCTTGGCGATCTGTTCGTCGACGGCGCCCAGGAAGGTCGGCAGCGCCTCGAGCACGGTCACCTCGGCGCCGACGCGGCGCCACACGGAGCCCATCTCGAGGCCGATCACGCCCGAGCCGATCAGGCAAAGCTTCTTCGGCACCGCGCCGATGCGCAACGCGCCGTCGTTGCTGAGCACGTTCTCCTCGTCGAAGGGCACGCCGGGCAGGGCGCGCGCGCTCGAGCCGGTGGCGACGATCACCTGGCGGCCAACCAGCACCTCGTCGGCGGCACCCTGGACCGCGATCTCCCAGCCGCCGTCGACGGCCTTCACGAACGAACCCCGGCCGTGGAAGAAACTGACCTTGTTCTTCTTGAAGAGGTAGAGGATGCCGTCGTTGTTCTGCTTCACGA
>JBILNT010000163.1:0-8113 GCA_044374875.1 Rubrivivax sp. | reverse complement strand
GGCAGCTCATCGCAGGCGCCCGCCGTGGCCGACCACTGCCCCGTGCCGGCGTCGCACTGCAGCGTGACGCTGCCCGAGTGGGTGCTCGTGTTGACGTTGTTCAGCACCGAGGTGGACCCACCCACCGCGGTCGGGACGTTGAAGGTGCAGCCGAGGGCCTTGGGCGTGGTGTAGCCGGTGACGCCGGCGCAGCTGCGGGCCGCCAGGGACTGCTGGGTGCTGACGACCTTGCAACGGGCGATGCCGTCGTCGCCCATGTTCCAGGCCATCCCCGGCTGGCAGCCGAAGCCGCCCGAGGGGCGGACTTCGGCGCTGCCGCCTTGGACTTGGGCCAGGGTAGCAGTGGGGAGGATGAGGGCCGCCAGCAGGGCGGCGGTCGCGATGATGGGGCGCATTTTCACTCCGGGCACGCTGGTGCGGGGAGCGTGCCTGAGGCGGAGGCGTCCATGTCGGACATCGAGCGGACATTTGCGACCGCTCGATGTTCCGGTATCGCTTGGGACTAGGCGGTGGGGTCGCTCTCGTGCGTGATCAGGCTTGCTGCAACCTCAGTCCTGGATCAGACGCCAGAGCTGGGCGGGCGAGCAAACGGCTCATTTTCTCCGCGTGGGCTCCGCTTCACCGCACCCGGCGAGGCAAGGGGCCCTACCCCAGCTTCGCGGCCACCTTTCGGGCCTCGATGTGGGTGTAGCGGGACAACATCGCCAGGGACCGGTGCCCGGTCATGCTTGCGACCTCCATGACCCCGAGCCCCCGCTCGAACAGTCGCGACGTCGCCTCGTGCCGCAGATCGTGGAAACGCACGCTTCGCAGGAAGCCCGGATCCGGCTTCTCCGCTGACTGCGCGCAGTCAGCCAGGTAGAGCACGCGTGCGCGCTCGACGCACCGGCGGAATGGGTGCGACACCGAGTCGGATCCGGCCCAGTCGAAGATCCGCCCATCGAGGCGTTTGACCTTGGCGAGCTCGCCGAAGGCCTCGATCGCGCGCGACGAGAGAGCGACCGTGCGCGCGTGGCCATTCTTGGTCTGCGCAAGGTGCGCCGTCCGGTGCTTCAGGTCGACGTCCCGCCAGTGCAGGCCGATGAGCTCGCCGAGACGCATGGAGGTCTCGACCGCCAGCACGATGAGCGGAGCCAAGCCCCGCGCCGGCGCCTCGTGGGGGCGATCCGGGGGCGCGTGGCGCGCTGCGCGCAGCAGGTACTCGAGCTCGAGCTCCGAGACACGGCGGTCGCGGCCACGCGGCAGTGACGGCTTCTTGACGTCGCGCACGACGTTGCGCAGGCCCTGGACGCCCCATTCGCTGATTGCATGCGAGAGGATCACAGACAGCAAGTTGAGCTCGTTGCGGACGGAGCTCGCCGCGGCGCCTGCGGCCACCCTCGCGTCTCGATACCCCACCACGTCCAGCGGCGCCAGCATCGTCGTCGTGAGCCGGCCGAGCCTCTCGCGCAGTCGCCTGATCTGGGCGCCTTCGCTCTTGCGATTGGGCCGGCTAGGCAGGACATCCCGCTCCCACTTGTCCAGCAGGTCACCCACAGTTCCGCCGAGGTCCTCGCCGGATGCTGTCAGGTGGCGCAGCTGGGCCAGGTCACGCAGGCCGATCGCGGCCTCGACCGCCCCCGCCCAGGTGCGCGCGTCACGCTCAGTCTCGAATGTGCGGCTGTAGACAGGGAAGCCCTGCCGGCGCACTAGGGCACGAAATTGATACGGTCCGCGGTATTGGATGACGGCCATGGCGCTTCCCTTCCACTGTACCAACAGTGTACCAAGAAGCCCCTCGATGGACGAATCTCTAGCATTGGCGCGGCTTTTCGGGGCGCCGTCACCCGCCTTCTAAACCGCAGGTCAGGGGTTCGATTCCCTTACGTCGCGCCAGTCCACGTGGCGGACTGGTCGGGGTGACACGATTCGAACGTGCGACCCACTGCTCCCAAAGCAGTTGCGCTACCAGGCTGCGCTACACCCCGATGCCACCGAGTTTAACCGGGCCGCTCAATCGCGATCGATGGTCTGCGAGGCAGGCGGCAGGTTCAGCTGGCGGGCAACCTCCATGCACTGCCGGATATGCTGCTCGCACACGTACCGGAGCGCGCCGTAGGTCAGCGCCGCCGACACGGCCTGGCCGGCCAGCGGGACGAACTTCGCGGCCTGTTGGGTCGTCAGGCGAACGCCCACGAGCTTGAGCAGGCGCAGCACGAGGTCCCGGGTCACCACCCGCCCGATCAGCATGCCGCCCCCCGTGCTGATGGCCTTGTAGACGACGATGCGCCGATCGGGCGCCAGGCGCTCGATCTGCTCGGGAGTCAGGCCGAATGCGGCGTTGATCTCGGGCAGCAGCTTGACCAGCACCGCGACATCGGCAAGCCAGTCGAGCCCCGGCACCGGCACCGCCGCCACGCCGGCAGCCAGCAGCGCCTTGCGCGACACCATGCGCCGGCAGCGCGCTGCCGTGGCCTCGATGTCCTTCTCGCTGGCCGGAACGACCACCCAGTGCGCAGCGGTCGTCGTCATGGTGCCGGCTTGACGACGATGCCGTCGGCATCGGCGAAGAGCCACTCTCCGGGGCAGATGCGCACGCCCTGCACGTGCACGGGAACGTCGCGCTCGCCCGCCCCGCGTTTTGTCGGCGGCATGGGCACGAGGCCGAGCGCCCTGATTCCGACGGACACCGCCGCGAGTTCGGCGACGTCGCGCACGCAACCGTCCACGACGATACCCGCCCAGCCGTTGCGCGCCGCCGCCGCAGCGAGGTTGCCACCCACCAGCGCGCGGCGCAGGGAACCGCCGCCGTCGACCACCAGCACCCGGCCTTCGCCCGGCGACTCGACGGCGGCCTTGACCAGCGCGTTGTCCTCGAAGCAACGCACCGTGGCGACCGGGCCGGCGAAGCGCTGCAGGCCGCCGAAGTCGCGGAACAACGGGGGAAGCACGCGAAGGGACCCGTCGTTCTCGTCGCGGCAGGGGTCGCAGAGGTCGCAGGTCGAGAAGTCGGTCGTCATGGCGTGAAGGGCTCCGGACAAGGCGTGTCCACGGCATTCTGCCCCCGGCCGGATAGGATCTCGTGATGTCCGCCAACGTTCCGTCGCTTTCGCTCGCGCTGCCGTCGCGCCTGCCACCGCTCGTCGTCGCCTGCCTCGCCGCCACGTGGCTGATCTGGGGCTCCACCTACCTGGCCATCAAGTGGGCCCTGGTGAGCTTCCCGCCCTTCTTCCAGATGGGCACGCGCTTCGTCGCCGCAGGCCTCTTGCTCGGCGCCTGGGCACGCTGGCGCGGCGCGCGCTGGCCCGACGCCGGCCAGTGGGCGAGCGCCTTCGTGGTCGGCGCGCTGATGATCGGCGGCGGCTACGGCGCCACGGCCCTGGCCCAGGTCAGCGTCAGCTCGGGACTGGTGGTGGCGTTCATCGCCGTCGTGCCGGCGATGGTGGCACTGGCACAGCTGCCCTACGGGGTGAAGCCCTCGCCGCTCGAGACGGCGGGCATCGTGGTCGGCCTGCTGGGTGTCGTGCTGCTTACCCGCGGACAGGGCTTCTCGGCTGCGTGGCCGGGCCTGCTGGCCATCACCGTGGCCTGCGTGACCTGGTCGCTCGGCAGTGTCTGGGCGCTGCACGGCCTGCCGGGCGGGCGGCGGCTGACGCTGGCCGAAGGGCCGGCCGGCTACGCCAGCCAGATGTTCGCCGGCGGTCTGCTGCTGCTCGGCGCCTCGTGGATGGCAGGCGAGCAACCTGCAATGCCCCCGGATGCGGTTGCCGCCTGGAGCTGGGTCTACCTGGTGGTCGCGGGCACGCTGGTGGGCTTCTCGGCCTACATGGTGCTGCTGCAGCGCACCAGCGCTGCGGTGGCGTCGAGCTACACCTTCGTCAATCCCGTGATCGGCATGGTGCTGGGGGTGACGATCGGCGGCGAGGTGGTGACCTCCGGCGAGTGGCTGGCCGCGGCCATCGTCAGCTTCAGCGTGATCCTGCTGCTGGCGGGGCGGCGCGCGCCCTGAAGACGCAGCGGCGCCCCCCGGGCGACGCACCCGTCAGGTGCGCTGCCTGGCCAGGGCCGCCTGACGGATCTGGGTCAGCGTGGCACGGCTGGTGCTCACGTCCGCATCGAGTCGCAGGTGAAGCAGCACCGGCCTCCCGGCGTCGAGCGCACGGAGGAAAGCAGGCTCGAACCCGGCGGTGCGCTCGACCCGCTCGGCCTGCCAGCCGTAGGCGCGTGCCAGCGCCGCGAAGTCGGGGTTGGACAGGTCGCTGCCGCTGACGCGGCCGGGGTACTCGCGCTCCTGGTGCATCCGGATCGTGCCGTAGGTGCCGTTGTCGACCACGATCACGACGAGCCGCCCGGCGCCGTGGCCGCTGGCCGTGGCGAGTTCCTGGCCGGTCATCAGGAAGTCGCCGTCACCCGCGAAGGCGACCACGGTCCGCCCGGGATACAGCAAGGCTGCGGCGATCGCGGCGGGCACGCCGTAGCCCATGGCACCCACCGTGGGCGCGAGCTGGCTGCGGCCGTGCGCGTGCAGGGCCGGGTAGCGGTTGTAGCGGTGCAGCCAGCCGCTGAAGTTGCCTGCGCCGTTCGTGAACACGGTGTCCGCCGGGGCCAGGCGCTGGGCGGTGCGGACGACCTCGGCCATGTCCAGCGGCTCGACGTGGGGTGACGCCAGGTTCGCCAGGTAGTCCGCGTGCGCCGCGGCGGCCCACTCGCCCCAGGCAACCGAGGGCGGCGCGGCAAGCGTCTCCAGCGCCTTGCCGGCGTTCGTCATCGACGACTGCAGCAGCAGGTCGGCGGCGTAGACGCGCCCGAGTTCCTCCGGCCCGGCGTGGACGTGCACGAGTCGCTGGCGGGGCCGCGGCGCCTCGATCAGCGTGTAGCCGCTGGTGGTCATCTCTCCGAGTCGCACGCCGACGGCGAGGATCAGGTCGGCCTCGCGCACGCGCTGCGCCAGGCGCGGGTTGATGCCGATGCCCACGTCGCCGGCGTAGAGCGGATGCCGGTTGTCGAAGGTGTCCTGGAAGCGGAATCCGCAGCCCACCGGCAACTGCCAGTTCTCGGCGAAGCGCTGCAACGCAAGCGCCGACTCGGCGTCCCAGCCGCTGCCCCCGGCGATCACCAGCGGGCGCTCGGCCTCGAGCAGCAGCGTGCGCAGCTGGCGCAGCGCGCCGGGCGCTGGCCACGCCTGCGCCGGCACGGCACGCGGCAGCACCGCTGCAGCCGTCGGCGTGGTGAGCATGTCCTCGGGCAGCACCACCACCACCGGCCCCGGGCGGCCCTGCATCGCGACGTGGAAGGCGCGTGAGACGTACTCCGGCAGGCGGTCGGCGTGCTGCACCTCGCCCACCCACTTGGCCATGCCCAGCGTGCCCGGGCCGAACACCTGCCGGTAGTCGAGTTCCTGGAAGGCTTCGCGGTCGCGCTGGTCCGAGGCGACCTGGCCGACGAAGAGGATCATCGGCGTGGAGTCCTGGAACGCGGTGTGCAGGCCGATGCTGGCGTTGGTGGCGCCCGGGCCGCGGGTCACGAAGCAGACGCCCGGGCGGCCGCTGAGCTTGCCTTGCGCCTCGGCCATGAAGGCGGCGCCGCCCTCCTGACGGCAGGCGACGAAGCGGATGCGGTCACGGTGCTCGTGGAAGCCGTCGAGCACGGCGAGATAGCTCTCGCCGGGCACGCCGAAGACGGTGTCGACGCCCTGGGCGACCAGCGCCTCGACGAGGCAGTGGCCCGCCAGTCGCGGGGTGGGTGCGGGAGTGACGATGGTCATGCCGTGACTGTAGCGGCGGCCGCACGACCCGCGCGTGCGCCCCCCGTGGCACGCGGCGGCGGCTACGCCGCGGCGGCGGCCACACCGCGGCGGGTCCACAGCGCCACCAGCGCCGCGGAGCCGATCCCCAGGCCCAGTGCCAGGGCCGCGCCGCCGAACACCGCACCCGGGGTGCCGCCGTCGAGCAGCCAGCCGAACACCGGCGCACCGAGGGCGAAGCCCACGTCCAGCCCCGAATAGACCGTGCCGTAGACGCGCCCGGTGGCCCCTGGCGGCGCCGCGCGCTTGATGAGCATGTCGCGCGACGGCCCTGCCAGCCCGGTGCCCAAGCCTGCCAGCGACGCGGCCACCACGGCGCCCATCGGCGGCAGCCAGCCACTGGCCACCAGCAGCAGCAGGCTCGCGGCCAGCGCCATGGACGCGCCGATGGTCAGCTCGAGGCGCTGCACCCGCGCGACCACGAATCCGCCTGCGACCATCCCCAGGGCCCCGCAGAGCATGTAGCCCGTCACCACGAACGCGGTCACGGTGGCCGGCAGGCCGTACATCCGCTCGAGCGCAGGCGCGGCGAAGCTCTGGATCGCGGCCAGCGCGGCTGTCGTCCAGAAGAAGAACGAGAAGCACAGCCACACCGACGGCAGCCGCATGAAGGCCATCGGGTGCTCCGTCGCCGGCGCGGCCCGGGCGCCCGCCGTGCCGGTCGGCGGCCGGGCGGCGCCGGCGGCGCTCTCCCGTCTGTCGTCGATGGACTCACGCTTGATCCACAGGAGCACGAGCACCGACAGGGCCACCAGCGCGGTGCCCGCATACGCCGCACGCCAGCTGCCGGCGAACCCTGCCACGCCGATCAGGAACACCGGGGCCGCAGCCCAGCCGAGGTTGCCCGTGATGCCGTGCACCGAGAACGCGTGGCCCAGGCGGGGCGGCGAGACGCGCTTGTTGAGGATCGTGAAGTCGGCAGGGTGGAACGGCGAATTCCCGATGCCGGCCAGCGCGGCGGCCAGCAGCAGGCCGCCCCAGCCTTGCGCCGTGGCCGCCGCCAGCGAGGCGAGCACGAAGCACGCAAGCGCGCCGAACAGCACGGGCCGCGCCCCGAAGCGGTCGACGACGAAGCCCGCCATCGCCTGGCCGACGCCCGAGATCACGAAGAACACGCTGACCAGCAGCCCGAGCTCCGAGTACGTCAGCCCGAAATCGCGGATGAAGGCCGGGAACAGCGGCGGCAGCAGCATGTGGAAGAAGTGCGACGTGCCGTGCGCGAGGCCGATGAGGCCGATCACCGTGAAGTCACCGCGCTCGCCGGGCGGCGCGACGCGGGGTGCCGATAGCGTGGTCATGACGTGGAGCGTAATGGCCGGCGAGGCGTCCGAGTTACGATAGTCGGCCAATTTCTGTCGATTTCATGCCAAGCTTGCCGACCACAACCGACCCTCCGCCGCGGCTGGTGCCGCCCTCGGACCCGCTACGCTACGCGCCCAGCGCCGAGCGGCCGGTGCGCGTGCGGGCGCGCCGGCTGCGCGCCGACACGCGCATCGTTCCACACGCTCACCCCTGGGCGCAGGTCGCGTACTCGTCGACCGGGGTCGTTCGCCTGACGGCCGCCGATCACACCTACATCGTTCCGCCGTCGCGCGCCGTGTGGATCCCGCCGGGCGTAGAGCATGTCGTCACGGTCGTCGAGGACGCCGACCTGCGCACGCTGTACATCCACCAGGATGAAGGCCATGCCGGCCCGCGCGCGCTCGGCGCGTCGGTGACCGAGCCGCAGGCCTGGCGTCGCTGTCGCGTGCTGGAGGTGTCGGCACTGCTGCGCGAGATCGTCCGCCAGCTGGAGGACGACCCCGAGGCCTGCGCTGACGCGCGCGAGACCTGCCTCTGCGCCTTGCTGCAGGACGAGCTGTCGCGCGCCTCGGCGCTGCCGCTGGGCGTGGGGCTTCCCGCCGACAAGCGGCTGCGCGCGCTGTGCGAGGCCGTGCTCGACGACCCCGTGCGTCACGCCACGCTGGATGGCTGGGCGCGAGAAGCCCGCGCCAGCGTGCGCACGGTCGCCCGCCTGTTCCGCCAGGAGCTCGGCACGACCTTCGCGGAGTGGCGGCAGCAGGTGCTGCTGGCCAAGGCGCTGTCGATGGCGGCCGGCGGCCGCCCGATGAGCCACGTCGCCGCCGAACTCGGCTACGCAAGCGCCAGCGCGTTCACCGCGATGGTCAGGCGTTCGGTGGGCGTGCCGCCGAGCCGGCTGTTCGGCGGCTGAGAGCCTGAGAGTTTTTCTCGCCATCTTGGTAATTGGCATGCAACTGGCTAATCTTTGACCATGAGCGAACCCCAGCACCAAGGCGAGGCGCCGGTCGGCCTGTTCGAGGACCTGCCGGC
>JBILNT010000162.1:0-8119 GCA_044374875.1 Rubrivivax sp. | reverse complement strand
GCGCGAGGAATTCGTTCGCGACTTCGTCTTCCCGATGTTCCGCGCCAACGCCCTGTATGAGGGCGAGTACCTGCTGGGCACCTCGATCGCCCGCCCGCTGATCGCCAAGCGCCTGGTCGAGATCGCGAGGAAGACCAAGGCCGACGCCATCAGCCACGGTGCCACCGGCAAGGGCAACGACCAGGTCCGCTTCGAGCTCGGCGCCTACGCGCTGATGCCCAACGTCAAGGTCATCGCGCCGTGGCGCGAGTGGGACCTGCTCTCGCGCGACAAGCTGCTGGCCTATGCCGACGAGCACGGCATCCCCGTCGACTTCAAGAAGCGCAAGGGCGGCGCGCCCTACTCGATGGACGCCAACCTGCTGCACATCAGCTACGAGGGCGGCATCCTCGAGGACCCGAACTTCGAGCCCGAGGAGAGCATGTGGCGCCTGACGGTGAGCCCCGAGAAGGCCCCGAACAAGCCCCAGGTCGTCGAGCTCACCTACGAGAAGGGCGACGTCGTCGCCATCGACGGCGAGCGCCTGAGCCCGGCCGCGGTGCTGGCCGCGCTGAACAAGATCGGCGGCAGGCACGGCATCGGCCGGCTCGACAAGGTCGAGAACCGCTACGTCGGCATGAAGAGCCGCGGCTGCTACGAGACCCCCGGCGGCACCATTCTGCTGGCAGGCCACCGCGCGATCGAGAGCATCACCCTCGACCGCGAAGTGCTGGCGCTGAAGGACGACCTGATGCCGCGCTATGCACGCATGGTCTACAACGGCTACTGGTTCAGCCCCGAGCGCCAGTTGCTGCAGGTGCTGATCGACGAGAGCCAGAAGACCGTCAACGGCACCGTGCGCCTGAAGCTCTACAAGGGCACGATCATGTGCGTGGGCCGGGCCAGCCCGACCGACTCGCTCTTCGACCCGACGATCGCCACCTTCGACGACGATGGCGGCGCCTACAACCAGGCCGACGCGGCAGGCTTCATCAAGCTCAACGCGCTGCGCATGCGGATCGCGGCCAACGCGCGTGCCGCGCGCGGCACGCGCAAGGCCCGCAAGGCGTGAGACGAGACCCGCGGCAGCGCCTTGCAGGCGCTGCGTGCGCGGTGCCTCCCCCACGAGCCCCCGCGGCGCCTCGCCGTTTTCGCCACTAGACGATCACCGGCTCGGCCTCCAGCCGGATCCCGAAGCGCCCGTAGACGCTCTCCTGGATGGCCCGTGCCAGCGTCACGACCTCGGCGCCGCTGGCGCCGCCGCGGTTGACCAGCACCAGGGCCTGCCGTTCGTAGACGCCCGCCCTGCCGACCGACTTGCCCTTCCAGCCGCAGGCGTCGATCAGCCACCCGGCCGCCAGCTTCACGCTGCCGTCGGGCATCGGGTAGTGCACGATCTCCGGGTCGCGGCCGATGATGTCGCGGCACTGCTCGGCCGAGACCACCGGGTTCTTGAAGAAGCTGCCCGCGTTGCCGATCTGCGCCGGATCCGGCAGCTTGGCACGGCGGATCTGGCAGACCCAGTCGAACAGGGTCCGGGCGTCGGGATCGGCGATCCCGGTCTCGGCCGCCTTGCGCTCGAGGTCGAGGTAGCCCAGCACGGGCTGCCACGGCCGCGGCAGCCGAAAGCGAACGCGCGTGATCACGGACTTGCCGGCCAGCGCGTGCTTGAACACGCTGTCGCGGTAGCCGAAGCGGCACTGCCGCGCGTCGAGAGTGACGCTGCGCCCGGTGACGAGGTCGACGGCGTCGAGTGACTCGAAACGGTCCTTCAGCTCGACGCCATAGGCGCCGATGTTCTGTACCGGGGCGGCACCCACGGTGCCGGGGATGAGCGCCAGGTTCTCCAGCCCGGGCAGACCGCGGGCCAGCGTCCACTCGACGAAGGCGTGCCAGTTCTCGCCCGCGCCCGCCTCCACGATACAGGCATCGTCGGTCTGCGCCACGAGGCGGCGGCCCGGCACCTCGATCTTCAGCACGACGGCCTCGAGGTCGCGGGTCAGCACCACGTTGCTGCCGCCACCGAGCACGAACTTCGGCGCGACGCCGAACTCCGGGTGGTCGACGACCCGGCGGACGTCGGCATCGCTGCGGATGCGCACCAGCGTCGCGGCCGTGGCCGGCAGGCCGAACGTGTTGAAGTCGCGCAGGCTCGCCCGCCGTTCGGCGTCGAGGGCACTCATGGGGGTGGACATGGCAGAATTTTCGCCGATCACCCCTGCCATCCCGCCCCGCCGGCGGACGGATCCCGCGCCATGCCCAGTTTCGACACCGTTCTCGAGCCCAACCTCGTCGAGGTCCGCAACGCGGTCGACCAGACGAACAAGGAAATCGGCACCCGCTTCGACTTCAAGGGCTCCAGCGCCAAGGTCGAGCTGGCCGAGAAGAGCGCCAAGGAGCGCGAGCTGGTGCTCCACGCAGACAGCGACTTCCAGCTCGAGCAGGTGCGCGACGTGCTGCTGGCCCGGCTGGCCAAGCGCGGCGTCGACATCCGCTTCCTGGACCTGGGAGGCAAGCCGGTGAAGCTTGGCGGCGACAAGCTCAAGCTGGGCGTGCCCGTGAAGACCGGCGTCAACGCCGAGACGGCGAAGAAGATCCAGGGCGCGCTCAAGGCCAGCAAGCTGAAGGTCCAGGCCGCGATCCAGGGCGACGCCGTGCGCGTCAACGGCACCAAGAAGGACGACCTGCAGGCGGCGATCGCGCTGCTGCGCAAGGAAATCGCCGACCTGCCGCTCTCGTTCAACAACTTCCGCGACTGACTGCCACGAACCCGGTGCGCAGCCGCGTGGTGGTGTCGCACCGGCAAGCGCGGGGTTTGTCCCGGCAGGGACAGCGACTATGCGAACGACCGTGCTAAAACCTCGGTAGATTCGGTGGCCCGGGCGGGCCGCACCCAGGAGACGAACCGCATGGACCTGAACTTCACCGCGGAGGAACTGGCGTTTCGCCAGGAGATCCGCCAGTGGGTGGCCGAGAACCTGCCCAAGGACCTCAGCCACAAGGTGCACAACGCGATGCGCCTGACGCGCGACGACATGCAGCGCTGGGCGAAGATCCTCGGCAAGAAGGGCTGGCTGGGCTGGGGCTGGCCGCAGCAGTTCGGTGGCCCGGGCTGGAACGCGGTGCAACGCCATCTCTTCGAGGAAGAATGCGCCCTGGCCGGGGCGCCCCGCGTGGTGCCCTTCGGTCCGGTGATGGTCGCGCCCGTCATCATGGCCTTCGGCAGCCCCGAGCAGCAGAAGCGCTTCCTGCCCGGCATCGCCAGCGGCGAGGTCTGGTGGAGCCAGGGTTACAGCGAACCGGGCTCGGGCTCGGACCTGGCCTCGCTCAAGTGCCGTGCCGAGCGGGTGGGCGACAAGTACATCGTCAACGGCCAGAAGACCTGGACCACGCTCGGCCAGTACGGCGAGTGGATCTTCTGCCTCGTGCGCACCAGCAACGAGGGCAAGCCGCAGACCGGCATCAGCTTCCTGCTCATCGACATGAAGAGCCCGGGGATCACCGTGCGCCCGATCATCCTGATGGACGGCGAGCACGAGGTCAACGAGGTCTGGTTCGACAACGTCGAGGTGCCCGCCGAGAACCTGATCGGCGAGGAGAACAAGGGCTGGACCTACGCCAAGCACCTGCTGGCCCACGAGCGCACCAACATCGCCGACGTCAACCGCGCCAAGCGCGAACTCGAGCGCCTCAAGCGCATCCTCAAGGCCGAGGGCCTGTGGGGCGACCAGCGCCTGCGCGACCAGGTCGCCCTGCTCGAGGTGGACGTCGTGGCGCTGGAGATGCTGGTGCTGCGCGTGCTGTCGGCCGAGAAGAGCGGCAAGCAGAGCCTGGACATCGCGGGCCTGCTGAAGATCCGCGGCAGCGAGATCCAGCAGCGCTACACCGAGCTGATGATGCTGGCCGCCGGGCCGTTCGCCGTGCCCTTCCTCCACGAAGCCATGGACGCCGGCTGGCAGGGCGACCAGGCGCTGGGCGGCCTGTTCCCGGGCGGCGCCTGGCATGCCGCGCCGCTGGCCGGCACCTACTTCAACTACCGCAAGACGACGATCTACGGCGGCAGCAACGAGGTGCAGCGCAACATCGTGGCGCAGACCGTCCTGGGGAGCTGAGAGATGGATTTCGACTTCACCGAAGAGCAGGAATCGCTGCGCGACGCCGTCGCCCGCTGGGTCGAGAAGGGCTTCACCTTCGAGCGCCGCCACGGCATCGCGAAGGCCGGCGGCGCCACGCGCGAGGTGTGGGGTGAACTCGCGGGGCTGGGGCTGACGGCCCTGGCCGTGCCCGAGGCGCATGGCGGCATGGGCTTCGGCCCGGTCGAGGCCATGGTGGTGGCCGAGGAACTGGGCCGCGGCCTCGTCAACGCCCCGTGGACGCAGGGCGCCATCGTCGCCCCGGCCCTGCTGGTCGCCGCGCCAACCGCGCTGCAGGATGCGTGGCTGCCGCGCATCGCCGACGGTTCCGCGCTGGTCGTGCTGGCGCACCAGGAGCGCGGCTCGCGCTACCACCTGAATCGGGTGACCACCCGCGCCGTGCGCGCCGGCAGCGGCTGGACGCTGACGGGCAGCAAGAGCGTCGTGGCGGCCGGCGACGAGGCCGATGCCTTCATCGTGCCGGCTCGCCTGGCGGGTGCCGACGACGACACGCAGGGCATCGGGCTGTTCCTGGTCGAGCGCGGTGCCGCCGCCAGCGTGCGCGGCTACCCGACGCAGGATGGCGCACGGGCTGCCGAAGTGATGCTCGCCGACAGCGCGGCCCAACTGGTGACCGAGGACGGCCACGCCCTGCTGGAGCACGCCGTCGACGCCGCCATCGCCGCGCAGTGCGCCGAGGCCGTGGGCCTGATGGACCGCCTGGTCGCCATCACGGTCGACTACATGAACACGCGCAAGCAGTTCGGCGTGCCCATCGCCAGCTTCCAGGCGCTGCGCCACCGCATCGCCGACGTGAAGATGCAGCTGGAGCTGGCGCGTTCGATGAGCTACTTCGCCAGCCTCAAGCTCGGCGAGCCGACCGCACAGCGCCGCCGCGCCGTCAGCCAGGCCCGCGTGCAGCTGGGCCAGAGCATGCGCTTCGTCGGCCAGCAGTGCATCCAACTGCACGGCGGCATCGGCTGCACCGACGAATACGTCGCCAGCCACTACTTCAAGCGCCTGACCGTGCTGGAGATGAGCTTCGGCGACACGCTGCACCACCTGGGCGAGGTTTCCGGGCGCATGCAGGACACGGCCGGCGTCTTCGCCTGACCGCACCAGGGTACGGGCTGCGCCCGCCCCCGGGGCGCAGCGGTGCCCCAGCAGTCTTCGGCGACACTCGGCGTCCTCCTTTCCTCTGCGGTGAACCGGCGCCAGCCGGCCCGCAGCACGGCGCGACAAGAGATGCTCTTTCCCGGCAGCCTGACCGACATCGACGGCCTCGCCGTCGGCCACCACACCGACCCGCGGCGCCCCACGGGCTGCAGCGTGGTGCTGTGCCCGCAGGGCGTGGTCTGCGGCGTGGACGTCCGCGGGGCCGCTCCGGGCACGCGCGAGACCGACCTCCTGCGCCCCGACAACCTCGTCGAACGGGTGCACGCCGTGCTGCTCACCGGCGGCAGCGCCTTCGGGCTGGATTCGGCCGGTGGCGTGATGCAGTGGCTCGACGGCGCCGGCCACGGCCTTCAGGTGGGGCCGGCCCGGGTGCCCATCGTCCCGGCCGCTGTCCTGTTCGACCTCTGGGTCGGCGACGGCAGCATCCGCCCCGACGCCGCCGCTGGCCGTGCCGCCTGCGAGGCGGCCGGCACTGCGGCGCCGGCCCAGGGCTGCGTCGGCGCCGGCGCGGGCGCCACCGTCGGCAAGCTCTTCGGCGTCGACCGCGCGATGAAGGGCGGCATCGGCACCGCGTCGCTGAAGGCTGGCGCCGTGACGGTCGCGGCCCTGGTGGCGGTCAACCCCACCGGCGACGTGATCGACCCGGCCACCGGGCGCGTCGTGGCCGGCACGCGCGGCGACGACGGCCTGCCGCGCAGCGCCGCCCGCGCCATCACGGCGGGTGAACTGCCCGAGCGCGCGATTGCCGGCATGGCGACCACCATCGGCGTCGTCGCCACCGACGCCGTGCTGACCAAGGCGCAGGCCAACAAGCTGGCGACGATGGCGCACGACGGCCTGGCCCGCACCATCCACCCGGTGCACACCATGGCCGATGGCGACACGCTGTTCGCGCTGGCCACCGGCGGCAGTGGCCGCCCTGGCGAGATGACGGTGCTGGGCGTGCTGGCGGCCGAGGTGGTGGCTCGCGCGGTGCTCAACGCGGTTCGCGCCGCCGCCGGGCTGGCCACGCCCGCCCTGCCATCGGCTGCCGACCTCGGCACCGCATGAAACAGGCGATCGCGCAGGTCCTGTTCAGCCAGGGCTTCGGCACGCGTCGCGAGTGTGCCGCGCAGGTGCACGCCGGCGAGGTCGCGCTCGAAGGCCGCACCTGCCACGACCCGGCCGAGCCCGTCGAGACCGAGGGCCTCGTCTTCCGCGTGCGCGGCGTCGCGTGGCCGTTCCAGGCGCGCGCGCTGGTGATGCTGCACAAGCCGGCGGGCTACGAGTGCTCGCAGCGCCCTCGCCACCACCCGAGCGTGCTCTCGCTGCTGCCGCCGCCGCTGCGCCAGCGCGGCGTGCAGCCGATCGGCCGGCTCGACGAGGACACCACGGGGCTGCTGCTGCTGACCGACGACGGCGCCCTGATCCACCGCCTGACGTCACCGAAACGGCACGTGCCCAAGGTGTACGAGGTGACGGCGAAGCACCCGGTGACGGACGAACAGGTCCGGCGGCTGCGCGAGGGGGTCGTGCTCGACGACGACCCGGTGCCGGTCTGCGCGGCCGACGCTGTCGCCACCGGCGACCAGACGCTGCGCATGACGCTCACCGAGGGCCGCTACCACCAGGTCAAGCGCATGGTGGCAGCGACCGGCAACCGGGTCGAGGGGTTGCACCGCAGCGCGTTCGGGGCGCTGGTGCTGCCCGGCGACCTGCCCCCGGGTCAGTGGCGCTGGGTGACCGGCCCGGCCTGGCCCTGACCGCCCTGGAATCGGCGCCCCAGCGCTGCCGCCTCGGCCAGGAAGGCCTCGCGCTGCCCGCGGATCCAGGCCCGGTAGGGCGCCTGGGCCGCACGGTGGGCCGTATCGTCGCGAAGCACCTCGAGCAGGCGCTGTCGGGCCACCTCAGGGGCATCCGCAGCAGCGTCGTCGATCTTGAAGAGGGCGGGCACGGGCACGTCGACGCCATTGGCCGCGCTGCCGCGCAGCCCGGTGAGCACGATGCAGCCGCTGGCCGCGGCCTCGCGGGGAATGCGGTCGCGGCCGGGGTGTTCACCGAAGTCGACATAGGCCTTGCAGCTGCCGAACAGGTCGCGCAGCTGCGCCTCGGTGTAGCCCACCAGCGGCACGAACTCGACGCCGGTGCCACTGCACGCCTGGATCAGGCGCGACGTGAACGCCCAGCCCTTGCGCGGGTTGTAGAGCACGGCGTCGCGGCGCGGAGCGGCCGGCAAGGCCGCCTCGTCCACGGTGAGGGCAGGCGCGATGTAGTCGGTCAGCGGCAGTGCGTCGTGCACCCCCCTGCCCTCGAGGAACAGCCGTGCATACTCGCTCTGCCATGCGTGATGCACCCGCGGATGCGGCTGGAAGGCATAGGGCCGGCGCGAGGGGAGCCGCTCGCGCAGCCAGCGCTTGAGCCGCTTGGTCCACTTCGCGGACCGCTGGAAATGGAAGTCCACGCTCAGCCACCAGATCAGCACGTTCGCGCGGCGCAGCTGCCAGACCCGATCGGTCATGGTCTCGCCCACCACCGCGACCACGTCGGCGACGTCCTCCAGGTGATCGACCACCGGGGCGTCGTAGTGCGAAAACTTCGCCGGGCAGGTCGTGCCCGCACGATGGGGCACGTAGACCATGGCCGCATCCAGCCCCGCCTGACGCAGGGCGTGACACAGCTGGTGCAGCGCCTCGGGCCCGCCGGTCACCGTCTGGCGCGGGCAGACGATGCGGAACCGCGTCATGGCGACAGTGCCAGGCCGTCGCACAGCTTCAGCGCCGCGGCCACCACCTGGTCCATGTTGTAGTAGCGGTACTGCGCCAGCCGCCCGACGAAGCTGACGTTCGGCTCCT
>JBILNT010000003.1:0-64362 GCA_044374875.1 Rubrivivax sp. | reverse complement strand
GCGTCTCCAGCGCCGGGGCCGGGTCGAACTCGAAGCGGATCGCGTGCAGTTCCTCCTCGGTGGGCACCATGTCCGGGCGGAAGCGGCGCAGGTACTCCATCAGCACCAGCGAGTGCTTCTGTTCCTCGAAGAACCAGACGCTCATGAATGCCGAGAAGTCGCTGTCGTCCCGGTTGTCGCGCAGGAACATCTCGGTGGCCGGCAGCGCCGCCCACTCGGTGATGGCGTTCATCTTGATCGTGTGCGCCTGCTCGTCGGACAGCAGGCTGCCGTCGAAGCGGTCCCAAGGGATGTCGCTGTCCATGTTCCAGCGCACGGCTTCCAGCTGCTTGAAGAGTTCGGGGTAGAGCATGACGTTGGCCTCGGTGACGGGCCCGATTGTAGGAACCGCACCTGCCGGGCAGCGGAAAATTCCGTGAATCGCCCTGGATTCCTGGCGTCGCATGTCCCTTCGCGGCGCGGGGGATCCCTGGCGCGACGTCCTGCGGTGGCTCAGGGCCTGGGAGTTTTTCCGCCGTGCCCGATAGGCGCGCCAAGACGCCCCGGATCCAGGCGCAACGCAGCCATGGCTCGGGCTATGGCGAGGATCTGCACCGACGAGACGGGGTGTCTCGGGGTGCAAGGCGGGCATGGAGACGCGCAGGCTCTCAGGCGGCGGCACCGCGCCAGTGGTGCAGCTGGGTCGGAATCTGCTCCAGCGAGCCGATCGGCTCGACGCCGTCGATCCGGCGCCGGTGCAGCACAGGAGCGCTGCCGCCCGCCCACAAGCGCGTGCTCGCAGGCAGCTTCGAGCGCAGCTCGGTCAGGCCGTCGGTGATCTGGTTGGGGTTCATCACGCCGGTAAAACCGAGTGCGACGATGTCCGCACGCTGGGCGCCCGCTGCCAGCACGATGTCCCACAGCGGGGTCTGGGTGCCCAGCGAGACGCACGCGCAGCCTTCGAGCGCCAGCACCGCTTCGGCCATCAGCAGACCCAGGCCGTGCGGCTCGCCGGGAAAAGTGGTCAGCAGCACACGCGGGCGCCCCTCCCCGGCGGCGGCGGGAATGCTGCCGATCGCCTGGCGCAGCACGACCTGCGCCACCTCGGTGTACATGTGCTCCTCGAAGATCTCGAGCTGGCCCCGCAGCCAGGCGTCGCCCACGGCGACGTTGAGCGGCGCCACGACCTCGTTGACGAATCGCGCCACACCCAGGCGGGACAACAGCCGCGTCAGTTCGCTGCGCAGCGCGGCGGTGTCGTGGGTGCGCAGCAGGTCGAGGTGGGCGCGCAGGTCGTCGGCGCCCAGAGGCTGCACCGCGGCCCTCGCCGGCGACTCGCCGGCGCTGTCGCTCAGCGCCTGCAGCTCGTCGATGCCCAGCGGAACGATGCGACCGGGCCGATGGCCGGCGTCGAGCAGGCGCTTGACGAGGCGCAGCTTCTCGACCTGGTCGAGCGCGTAGGCGCGCTCACCGACCGCGTCGCGCTGGGGCGTCGGAAAACCGTAGCGGCGCTCCCAGACACGGAGCGTGTCCTTGCTCAGTCCGGTGTCGCGCTCGACAGCCGCGATCGAGAGCGAGATCGGCGCGATGCGCCCGCGGTCGTTCATCGTCAATCCAGTGTTCCGAGGCGCCCCCGGGCGATTCGAAGGCCCTGCCAACCGGGTGAACGGTGTCCAGGACAAGCACGAGCAGTTCGGAACCTCATCCCCTAATATAGAACCAACATGGACTTTTGAACAGGACAGAGGCAGGTCATGGAATCGAGTGGGGTCATCCGTCGTTCATTGCTCCTGGGTTCGCTCGGGTGGATCGCCAGCGCCAGGGCCGGCGCGACCGGCAGCACGGCCGGCAGCGCGCCCGCGGCCTGCCCGCCCTTGCTGCAGCACACCTTCGCGCGGCTGCAGGACGAGAAGCCCGTCAACCTGTGCAGCTTCGCCGGCAAGGTGCTGCTGGTGGTCAACACCGCGAGCGAGTGCGGATTCACGCCCCAGTACGAGGGCCTGGAGCGGCTCTACGCAGGCTGGCGCGACCGTGGCCTCGTGGTGCTGGGCTTCCCGTCGAACGACTTCGGCGGCCAGGAACCCGGCAACAACGCGAAGATCGCCGAGTTCTGCCAGAACCAGTTCGGGGTGCGCTTCCCGATGTTCGCCAAGACCGTGGTCAAGGCCGGCGCCCGCGGCCAGAACCCCTTCTACGCGCAGCTGGTGGCGCGCAGCGGCTCGACGCCGAAGTGGAACTTCCACAAGTACCTGGTCGACCGTCGCGGCGAGCGCGTCATCGCATTCTCGTCACTGGTCGACCCCGGGGATCGCAAGCTCGTGAAGGAGCTCGAATTACTAATCAATGCAAAATAGGACTTGGCAGTCAATTCATGACTGATTAGTATAGGGGCATGTCACGCAGGATCGCGGAGCCCCCCATGCGCCAGCCCACCCGCCGCCGAAGGTCGCCTGCCGACCCGGGTCGCCCCGGCGCCGCGCGGACGGAACTTTCGCGGCGACCGCGGATCCATGAGGGCGACGGTCTGGTGCCCCGCAGGCGCTCCGGCCGCCAAGGTTTCCTGCTGTGCCGTCTGGCGCCCGAGGCGCCAGCAATCCCCGGGCGGTTCTCCTCCTCCTCCCTCCCTCCCTCGTTCGCCCGGGGGCGCGGCACGGCAGACTTTCCAGCCCGGGGCACCGCCGCAGGTGGTGCCCCGCACGTGCCCGGGCTGCCGGCAGCCCGCGGGAGTCTCGCATGAGGCGCGTCGCGGTCGTCGGCTCGGGCATCAGCGGACTCGCCGCCGCCTGGCATCTGGGCCGTGAAGCCCGGGTCACGCTGTTCGAGGCGGGCAGCTACTTCGGGGGTCACACGCACACCGTCGACATCCGGCTCGAGGGTGTGCGGCACGGGGTCGACACCGGCTTCCTGGTGTTCAACCACCGCACCTACCCCAAGCTGGTCCAGCTGCTCGAGCAGTTGCAGGTCGAGACCGCGCCGTCGGACATGTCGTTCTCCGTACAGGCCGGCGGGCTCGAGTGGAGCGGGTGCGACCTGAACACGGTGTTCGCCCAGCGCAGCAACCTGCTGCGCCCGCGCTTCCTGGCGATGCTGGCCGACATCCTGCGATTCAACCGCCTGGCCACCTCGATCGCCGAACGCGGCCTCGAGACCGAACTGGCCGAGCCCATAGGCGACTTCCTCGCACGCCACCGTTTCGGCGACGCGTTCCGCGACTGGTACTTCCTGCCGATGATCGGCTGCATCTGGTCTTGCCCGACCGACCAGATGCTGCGCTTTCCGGTGGCGACGATGATCCGCTTCTGCCACAACCACGGCTTGATCCAGGTGTCGGACCGGCCGCAGTGGCACACCGTGCTCGGCGGCGCGAAGCACTACGTCGAGAAGATGCTGAGCGACATCCCCGATGCGCGCCTGAACACCCCGGTGCGCGAGGTACGTCGCATGCCGCCGGGCAGCGGAACCTCGGGCGTGGTCGTGGCCACCGATCGCGGCAGCGAGCACTTCGACGACGTGGTGATGGCCTGCCACAGCGACCAGAGCCTCGCGCTGCTGGCCGACGCCAGCGCCGAGGAGCGCGCCGTGCTGGGCGCCATCCGCTACCACCCCAACCGCGCGGTGCTGCACACCGACACGGCGCTGCTGCCGCGGCGCCAGCTGGCCTGGGCCGCCTGGAACTACGAGCGCGCCGCCAGCCGCGACCGCGAGCAGGCGGCCGTGTGCCTGCACTACCTGATCAACCGCCTTCAACCCCTGCCCTGGAACACCCCGGTGGTGGTGTCGCTCAACCCCGACCGCCAGCCCGACCCGGCCAAGGTCATCGACGCGTTCGAGTACAGCCACCCGGTGTTCGACCTCGCGGCCATCGAGGCCCAGCGCAGACTGCCAGAGATCCAGGGCCGTGCGCACGTCTGGTTCTGTGGCGCCTGGGCGCGCTACGGCTTCCACGAGGACGGCCTGGGCTCGGCGCTCGACGTCGTGCAGCGGGTGCGGGAGCACTGGGTCGCCGAGGATCGAGAGCCGCGACGTGCAGCCGCCTGAGGACACGCTCGCTCCCCCGGCGCGTCCGCTGCTGGGCGTCGGCCAGGTGCGGCACCGCCGGTTGCGCCCGGCCGAGCACGCCTTCGAGTACCCGACGTACTTCCTGCTGCTGCCCTTGCGAGCTCTGCGCACGGCCCCGGACGCCGCGCTCGCACGCAACCGCCGCGGCCTTCTTTCCTTCCACGACGGCGACCATGGTGACGGGCGCGCCGACGCGCTGGCCTGGCTGGAGGAACTGCTGGCCGCCGAAGGCGTGCAAGACGCCGACGGCGAGATCTGGCTGCACACCTACCCGCGCGTGCTGGGCTACGTGTTCAAGCCGGTGAGCTTCTGGTATTGCCACCGCGCCGACGGCTCGCTCGCCGCCGTGGTGGCCGAGGTGAACAACACCTTCGGCGAGCGCCACTGCTACCTGCTGGCCGGTCCGGCGCTGGCCTTCGGCCGCGAACTCGAGGCACGCAAGGTCTTCCACGTCTCGCCATTCTGCGCTGTCGGCGGTCGCTACCGCTTCCGCTTCATGCGCACAGCCGACCGGACGGTGGCTCGCGTGGACCACGACGACGACGCGGGTCCGCTGCTGCAGACCAGCGTGAGCGGACGGCTCGAGCCCCTGACCCGCGTCAGCGCGCGGCGCGCCTTCTTCGGCATGCCGATGATGACCGCGGGCGTGATCGCACGCATCCATTGGCAGGCGCTGCAGCTGTGGCTCAAGCACGTGCCCTTCTTCTCGAAGCCCGAGCCGCCCCGGGCCTTCACCACCCGCTGAACCCACGCTGATCCCGACGAGGACGACGGCAATGACGAATCACGCCTCCGCCACGACCGCCCATCCCTCCGGCCTGATGGCGCTGCCCCCGGGCGCGCCGGCGGCCGCACGCACCGTGTTCAGGCTGCTGGGCCGGCTGGCCGTCGGCACGCTCGACGTTCAGATGCCCGACGGCTCGCAGGCCCGCTTCGGCCGCGGCATCGAGGGCGCGCCGCGCGCCGCGATCCGCCTGCTTGACTGGAGCGTGTGCGGCGCGGCGCTCAAGAGCGGCGACATCGGCTTCGCCGAGACCTTCATCGAAGGGCGCTGGAACACCCCGGACCTGGTCGCTGTGCTCGAGCTGTTCATCGCCAACCGCGACGCGATGGAGTCGGTGATCTACGGCACCTGGTGGGGCTCGCTGGCGTACCGCATCCGACACCTTCTCAACCGCAACTCGCGCAAGGGCAGCCGCAAGAACATCCACGCCCACTACGACCTGGGCAACCCGTTCTACCGCCTGTGGCTCGACGAGACGATGAACTACTCGAGCGCGCTGTTCGAGGGCGACCTGACCCGGCCGACCTCGGACGCGCAGGCCGCCAAGGTGCGGCGCGCCCTGACCGAGTGCCGGCTGCAGCCGGGCGAGCGCCTGCTCGAGATCGGCTGCGGCTGGGGTGCGCTGGCCGAGATGGGCGCGCGGGAGTTCGGCGCCCACGTGACCGGCGTGACGCTGTCGACGGAACAGCTGGCCTTCGCCCGCGAGCGCATGGAGCGCCACGGCGTGGCGCCGCTGACGGACCTGCGGTTGCAGGACTACCGCGACATTGCCGACGGGCCGTTCGACGCCGTCGCGTCGATCGAGATGTTCGAGGCGGTGGGCCGCGAGTACTGGGGCGACTTCTTCTCGACCCTGCACCGCAACCTCAAGCCGGGCGGTCGGGCCTGCATCCAGACCATCACGATCCGGGACGACCTCTTCGAGCGCTACGCGCGCTCGAGCGATTTCATCCAGCAGTACATCTTCCCCGGCGGCATGCTCCCGAGTCCGTCGGCGTTCCGCGCCGAGGCGGCGAAGGCCGGCCTGGCGATCGAGCGCGAACTCGCGTTCGGCCGCGACTACGCCGAGACGCTGCGCCGCTGGCGGGTGCAGTTCCTGGCCCGCGACCGCCAGGTGCGCAAGCTCGGTTTCGACGAGCGCTTCATGCGCATCTGGGAGTTCTACCTCGCCTACTGCGAGGCTGCCTTCGCCACCGGCAACACCGACGTGGTGCAGTTCACGCTGCGCCGCGGCTGAAGGGGCAGCGACGATGAGCCACCACTCGCTGCGCGCATCCCGCCGCCGTGCCCTGGCCCTGCTGCCGGCCGCCGCGCTGGTGCCGGCCGTGATCGCGGCCGCCTCGCCGCCGCCGGAAGTCGCACGCGAGCTTCCCGGGGCGCGGCTGCAGGGCAGCGGCCGCCTGCGCTTCCTCGGCCTGCGCGTCTACGACGCACGGCTGTGGGCGCCCGCCGACGCGAGACTGGGCCCGGGCGACTGGGTGCGCACGCCGCTCGCGCTGGAGCTGGAGTACGCCCGGGAACTGGTGGGCGCCCTGATCGCCGAGCGCTCGCTCGAGGAGATGAGGCGACAGGCCGAGATCCCCGCGCCGCGCAGCGACGCATGGCTGGCCGAAATGAAGCGGGTGTTCCCCGACGTGCGCGCAGGCGACCGTCTCACCGGCATCAAGCGCCCGGGCGAGTCGGCCCGCTTCTACGCCAACGGCAGCTTGCGCGGCGAGGTACGTGACGCCGACTTCGCGCGCCTGTTCTTCGGCATCTGGCTCTCGGAGAAGACCTCCGAGCCTGGACTGCGCGCCGCCTTGCTGGGCGCACCGCGCCCCGCCTCATGACTGCTGCCGCCGCCAGCGCGTGGCGCGGCGGCTGGCGTGACGGCCTGACCTACGGCGGCCTGGGCCTGCCGCTGGCCTTCGTGGCGCTGCCGCTGTACGTCGTGCTGCCGAACCACTACGCCAGCGAGTTCGGCATCGCGCTGGCCACGCTCGGCCTGCTGCTGCTGGGTGTGCGGCTGTTCGACGCGCTGGTCGACCCCTGGATCGGGCGCTGGGTCGACGGATGGTTCGGCCACTCGACGGCGCGCGTGCTGGCGATCACGCTGGCGGCCTGCGTCGTGCTGGCCGCGGGCTTCAGGGCGCTGTTCTTCCCTGCCGTGGACGGGCAGGCGGCGCTGCTGCTGTGGTGCGCGGCGATGCTGGCGGTCACCTACCTGGCCTTCAGCGTGGTCAGCGTGGTGCACCAGGCGTGGGGGGCGCGCCTGGGTGGCGGCGAGGACCAGCGCGCGCGCATCGTCTCGTGGCGCGAAGGCCTGGCCTTGGTGGGCGTGCTGGTGGCCAGCGTCCTGCCGTCGACGGCAGGCCTGGGCATCACCACCGCGGTGTTCGCGGTGCTGCTGGTCGCGGCGATGGCGCTGCTGTGGCGCGCGCCGGCCACCGCGGCGCGCCCTGCCGCCGGCGCCCGGCCGTCGATGCGCGCACCGCTGGCGGTGCCGGCGTTCCGGCGCCTGCTCGCGATCTACCTCGTCAACGGCGTGGCCAGTGCGGTGCCGGCCACGCTGGTGCTCTTCTTCATCCGCGACCGCCTGCAGGCCCCGGCCTGGGAGCCGGTGTTCCTGGCCAGCTACTTCGCCGCCGGCGCTTTGTCGATGCCGCTGTGGGTGCGTGCCGTCGCGCGCTTCGGCCTCGCGCGCAGCTGGCTGGCCGGCATGGGACTGGCCATCGCCACCTTCGCATGGGCCGCCGGCCTGGGCGAAGGCGACGTCGCGGCCTTCGTGGCCGTGTGCGTGGCCAGCGGGCTGGCACTCGGCGCCGACCTCACGCTGCCGGGGGCGATGCTCGCCGGCGTGATCCAGCGCGCCGGCCACGCCGGCCGGCTGGAGGGGGCCTACTTCGGATGGTGGAACTTCGCGACCAAGCTCAACCTGGCCCTGGCCGCGGGCATCGCGCTGCCGCTGCTCGAGGCCTTCGGCTACACGGCCGGCGCACGCAGCGAGGAGGCGCTCGACGCACTGACCATCGCCTACTGCCTGCTGCCCTGCGCGCTCAAGGCCTTGGCCGCGCTGCTGCTGGGGCTGCTCTGGATACGACACGAGAGGACGACCCGACCATGAAACGACGACTGTTCGCGCTCGCCGGGGCCGCCGCGCTCCTGGCTGGCTGCGCCGCCCCGACCCCGGCCGACTACGCCGCCGAGAAGCCGGTGCTCGACCTGAAGACCTACTTCAACGGTGAGCTGGTGGCACACGGCATCTTCACCGACCGCTCGGGCAAGGTCGCACGGCGCTTCGTCGTGCAGATGACCGGCACCTGGCAGGGCAACGCGGGCACGCTCGACGAGCGCTTCACCTACAGCGACGGCACCACCGAGCGCCGCGTCTGGCGCCTCACCGACCTCGGCGGCGGCCGCTACACCGGCAGGGCCGACGACGTGGTGGGCGAGGCCCAGGGCATCGCCTCCGGCAACGCGCTGAACTGGAAGTACACGCTGCGCCTGCCGGTGGACGGCAAGGTCTACGAAGTCCAGTTCGACGACTGGATGTACCTGATGGACGAGCGCGTGATGCTCAACAAGGCCGTGATGAGCAAGTTCGGCATCCGGCTGGGCGAGGTCACGTTGAGCTTCTACCGGAAGTAGGCCCCGATGCCGCTCAACCCCCGAATCGACGACTGGCAGGGCCGCGTGGCCTGGCTGGTGGGCGCATCCACCGGCATCGGTCGCGCCACTGCCGAGAAACTCCACGCGCTGGGTGCCAGGGTGATCGTCTCGGCACGTGGCCAGGCCTCGCTCGACGAGTTCGTCGCCCGACACCCGGGTGCCACGGCGATCGCGCTGGACGTCACCGACCGCGAGGCGATGCGCGCAGCCACGCAGCGCATCGTCGGCACGCACGGCCGGCTCGACCTCGTGCTCTTCTGCGCCGGCACCTACGCGCCGATGCGCGCCACCGCCTTCGACCTCGACATCGCGCTTCGCCACGACCAGGTCAACTACGTCGGCGCGCTTCACCTGCTCGACGCCGTGCTGCCGCAACTGCTGGCGCAGGCCGGGCGCGGCGAAGGCGGGCACCTCAGCCTGGTGTCCAGCGTGGCCGGCTACCGCGGCCTGCCCAAGGCGCTGGCCTACGGCCCGACCAAGGCCGCGCTGATCAACCTCGCCGAGGTGCTGTACCTCGACATCGCGCCCAAGGGCCTGGGCGTGTCGGTGATCAACCCGGGCTTCGTGGAGACGCCGCTGACGGCGCAGAACGAGTTCCACATGCCGGCCCTGCTGACACCCGCGCAGGCCGCCGACGAGATCGTGCGTGGGTGGGCGCGAGGCGACTTCGAGATCCACTTCCCCAAGCGCTTCACGCTGTGGCTGAAGGCGCTGCAGTTGCTCGGCCCGGCGCCCTACTTCGCCGCCGTTCGCCGCTCGACCGGGCTGTAGGCGGCGACGATGAAGTCCGACGATCCCCGCGTGCAGCGCATCATCGAGCGCTTCGAGCACCTCGCCGAGGCCGACGTGGCACGGCTGGCCGACATCTACGCGCCCGATGCCGCCTTCAAGGACCCTTTCAACGAGGTTCGCGGCGTCCCCGCCATCGAAGGCATCTTCCGCCACATGTTCGTCGCGCTCGAGGCCCCGCGCTTCGTCATCCGAGACGTCGTGGTGCAGGGCGACCAGTGCTTCCTGACCTGGGACTTCCTGTTCCGCATGCGCCGCTTCTCGCGCGACGAGCAGTGCATCCACGGCGGCTCGCACCTGAAGCTGGCCGCGGACGGACGCATCCTCCGCCACCGCGACTACTGGGACGCCGCCGAGGAACTCTACGAGAAGCTGCCGGGGGTCAGCGCGCTCATGCGCTGGCTGAAGAAGCGCGCGAACAGCTGAGCGGCGGCGACGCTCAGCGCTGACCCTCGGTCAGCGTGTCGATCTGGAATCGGCCCGACTTGTCGACGAGCCAGATGTCGAGGTAGCGCACGCTGCCGCCGGGCAGCTTGGCCGGCGCGGGGAAGGGCGCGGCCTGGCGGATCAGCGACACCACCCACGGCTGCACTTCGGCAGCGGCGGGCTTGCGGATGACGTTGACGCCGTGCACCTGACCCGCCGCGTCGATCTCGGTCTCGACGACCATCACCGAATACACCAGCGGCGGCAGCTTGCCCTTGAAGATGCGGCTCGGGTAGAGCGCGTAGAGGTGGCGCGCGGCGTCGATCCGGTACTCCTTCTCGATCTCGGCCGCGGATTCACGCGGAGGTGCTGTCGAAGCCGGCGGCGGCACCATCTGGAACTGCGCCTGCGCCAGCGTGGCGGCAGACGCCATCGCGAAGGCAACTGCCAGGCGGCCAAGGGATCGATGGAGGTCGGTTGTCATGCGCGCAGGACCGCTCGCGGAGGATGAGGGGGCGCCGCGAGACTACACGAAGCGCCCTGCGCCGACCATGCAGTTCGCACGGGGTTCACATCCGTCGCGCCCGGTTGCGTCTGGACACGACGGCCGCCCGACGCGCCCGCCGGTGCGCTCAGCGCAGCCAGCCCTTGCGCCGGAAGTAGAGGAACGGCGCGGCCACCGAGGCCACCATCAGCGCGATCGAGAAGTAGTAGCCGTAGGCCCACCTCAACTCGGGCATGTGCTCGAAGTTCATGCCGTAGATGCTGGCGATCAGCGTCGGCGGCAGCAGCGCGACCGAGGCCACCGAGAAGATCTTGATGATCTTGTTCTGGTTGATGTTGATGAAGCCGACGGTGGCGTCCATCAGGAAGTTGATCTTGTCGAACAGGAACGCGGTGTGCGAGTCCAGCGAGTCGATGTCGCGCAGGATCTGCCGTGCCTCCTCGAACTGCTCGGCGCCCAGCATGCGGCTGCGCATCATGAACGACAGCGCGCGGCGGGTGTCCATCATGTTGCGGCGGATGCGGCCGTTCAGGTCCTCCTCGCGCGCGATGGCGGCCAGTGCCTCGCCGGCCACTGCGTCGTTGACGTCCTGCTTGAGCACCCGCTGGCTGACCTTCTCCAGGTTGTCGTAGATGCCCTCGAGCGCGTCGGCCGAGTACTCGGCGTCGGCGTCGTACAGCTTGAGCAGCACGTCCTTGGCGTCCTCGATCAGCGCCGGGATGCGGCGCGCGCGCAGGCGAAGCAGCCGGAACACCGGCAGGTCCTCGTCGTGGATCGAGAACAGCACGTTGTCGCGCAGGATGAAGGCCACGCGGACGTTGCGCGAGGGCTCGCCGTCGGGATCGTCGTCGCCGTCGATGAGGAAGTCGGAACGGATGTGCAGCTCGCCGTTGTCCTCCTCGTAGAAGCGCGCGGACTCCTCGAGATCCTCGTCCACCGCGTCGGTCGGGATCGTCAGCCCGAAGCGGCCGGCGATCCAGCCCTTTTCCTGCGGGCTGGGCGACTCCAGGTCCACCCAGACCGGGCGCAGGTTCGTCAGCGCATCGGCGCTCTCGATCTCCTGCTGGATCAGCCGGCCGTTGGCCAGCGTGAAGACGTTCAGCATGCGGGGCTCCGGCGGCGATCGGCCGCGGGGTGCGACAAGGTGGGCGGATCGGGGGCACCGCCCATCCGGCGCAGCCGGAGCGGGCGGTCACCGAGGGTGACTGGGATCCAACGGGGTCTCCATCGTGGAACGCCGGAATTATGGATCAGCGTCGCCGACGCGGCACCGCAAAGCAGCTTGTCATGCCCGTCCAACGGGTGCACACTGGATTCGACGGTTCCCCGCGGAACCTCCCGCACATGATCGAATCTCACCGGCCATCGGTCTTGAACCTTCCCGCAGTCGGCTGCGCACGCCGGCCATTTCCACCCCTCGCAAGGAGGTTCTGATGAACTTGACGATCAGCGGCCATCATCTGGAAGTCACGCCAGCGCTGAGAGAGTATGTGCTCACGAAGCTTGATCGTGTCACACGGCATTTTGACCAGGTGGTCGACGTCAACGTGCTGCTCACCGTCGAGAAGAAGAAGGAGAAGGAGCGCCGGCAGCGTGCCGAGGTCACCCTGCACGTCAAGGGGCGCGACATCTTCGTGGAGCAGGAGCACGAGGACCTGTACGCCGCGATCGACCAGCTGATGGACAAGCTCGACCGCCAGGTCGTGCGCCACAAGGACCGGCTGCAGGACCACCATCACCAGTCGCCCAAGCGACTGGATGCCGGAATGCCCTGAAACCGGCGCCCCAACCCGAGCGCTCGAGCAGACGGCCCCGCGGGGCCGTCTTTCGTTCCTGGGGATTCGCCCTGGCGCAGTCGGGTCCACCATGTTGCTGCAACGCCGCAAACCCGACCCGGCCCCCGGAATTCCAGGGGCAGGTCCCACGCCCGCGCAGGGCGCGGTTGCTATGATCCACGATTCCGTCACACGACTCGATGGTCGTCCGCTGCTGCGGGTTGCCGCGAGGGGAAATGGCCCCATGAACCGTCTCGCCGCGATTCTTCCCGCCAGCAACGTCCTGGTGAACGTGGACGCGACCAGCAAGAAGCGCGTGTTCGAGCAGGCCGGCCTGCTGTTCGAGAACCAGCACGCGATCGCCCGCAGCATCGTCACCGACAATCTCTTCGCGCGCGAGCGGCTGGGCTCGACCGGGCTGGGGCACGCGGTGGCCATTCCGCACGGGCGCATCAAGGGGCTGAAGAACCCGCTGGCCGCGGTCGTGCGCGTGCAGCAGCCAATCCCCTTCGACGCCCCCGACGACGAGCCGGTTGCCCTGCTGATCTTCCTGCTCGTGCCCGAGGCGGCGACGCAGCGGCACCTGGAGATCCTCTCCGAGATCGCCGAGATGCTGTCCGACCGCGAACTGCGCGAGCGTCTCAAGACCGAGCCCGAGGCCGCGGGCGTGCACAAGTTGATCTCCGACTGGGAACCGCTGAAGTCGGTGGCCTGATGGCCGGCCGGCGCGCGAGTCGGCACCGTCGCACCGGGGACGCCGCATGAAGCCGACCTCGATGAGCGCGGAGGCGTTGTTCGAGGCGCACCGCGAGTCGCTGCGCTGGGAGTGGATCGCCGGCCACGCGCACCCGGAACGCAAGTTTGCCGAGGCCGCCGTCCGCGAGGCCCGCTCCGCGGCCGACCTCGTCGGCTACCTCAATTACATCCACCCGTACCGGGTGCAGATCGTGGGCCAGCGCGAGGTGGCCTACCTGCGGGCAGCGTCGGCCGAGGATCAGGAGCGGCGCATCTCGCGCATCGTCACGCTCGAACCCCCGGTGCTGATCGTCGCCGACGACCAGGCGCCACCCGACCGCCTGGTCGCGATGTGCGACCGCGCCGAGATTCCGCTGTTCGTCACCGCCGAGTCCGCCGGGCACGTGATCGACGTCGTGCGCGGCTACCTCGGCCAGCACTTCGCCGAACGCACGACGCGGCACGGGGTGTTCATGGACATTCTCGGCCTGGGCGTGCTGCTGACCGGCGAGTCCGGGCTGGGCAAGAGCGAGCTGGGGTTGGAGCTGATCTCGCGCGGCCACGGTCTGGTGGTCGACGACGCGGTGGACATCTACCGCATCTCGCAGACCTCGCTCGAGGGCCGCTGCCCCGAGCTGCTGATGAACCTGCTGGAGGTGCGCGGCATCGGACTGCTCGACATCAGGGCCATCTTCGGCGAGACCGCGGTGCGGCGGAAGATGCGCCTGAAGCTCATCGTCCACCTGGTGCGCAAGGAGACGATGGAGCGCGAGTTCGAGCGCCTGCCCTACGAGCCCCTCTACGAGGACGTGCTGGGGCTGCCGGTGCGCAAGGTGGTGATCGCGGTGGACGCCGGGCGCAACCTGGCCGTGCTGGTGGAGGCCGCAGTGCGCAACACCATCCTGCAGCTGCGCGGCATCGACACCTACCAGGAATTCGTGCAGCGCCACCAGCGGGCCATGGAGCGCGGCGACGCGGAGTGACGCACGCGCCGGCGCGGCACGGTTCAGCCGCGGCCGCGGCGATGCTCGCAATCGGTCTTGGTGCAGCGCGCATACAGCGCGAGCGAGTGGTCGGCGAGCTCGAAGCCGCGCTCGACGGCGATCGTGCGCTGACGCTGCTCGATCTCGGGATCGAGGAACTCCTCGACCCGCCCGCAGCTCAGGCACACGAGGTGGTCGTGGTGCTGGCCTTCGTTGAGCTCGAAGACCGACTTGCCCGACTCGAAGTTGCTGCGCGTGAGCAGGCCCGCCTGCTCGAACTGCATCAGCACGCGGTAGACGGTGGCCAGGCCGATGTCGGCTCCCTCGCCGAGCAGCGCCTTGAAGACGTCCTCGGCCGAGAGGTGGCGCCGCGACGAATTCTGGAAGACCTCGAGGATCTTGATGCGCGGCAGCGTGGCCTTCAGGCCGCTGCTCTTGATCTCTTCGGCGTGCGTCATGTCGTTCCCGGCCCCGGTCCGGCGACGGGGCCCCGCTAGAATCACCGCATCATAGCCAGAGCTGCCGAGGCCGCGCGCCGGCAAAGCCACAACCCGATGTCCGCCATGCCCGTCGCGCGCCTGCGCCGCGCCGCCCTCGCCGCCGTCGGCCTTGCACTGCTGGCGGGCTGCTCGGCACGCCAGCAGCCCAGCGACAGTTTCCTGGGCGTGATCACGCCCTACCGCATCGACATCGTGCAGGGCAACGTCGTGACCCGCGAACAGGCCGCGATGGTGCGGCCGGGCATGACGCGCGCGCAGGTCCGTGACCTGCTGGGCTCGCCACTGCTGACCGACATGTTCCACGCCGATCGCTGGGACTACGTCTTCACCATTCGCCGCCAGGGCACCGAGCCGCAGCGGCGCCACGTCATCGCCACCTTCGAGGGCGACCGCCTGAAGTCGCTCGAAGCCCCGGAACTGCCCTCCGAGAAGGACTTCGTGGCCTCGATCAGCCCCCGGCGCGACGTGCGCGTGCCGACGCTCGAGCTGACCGACGAACAGCGCAAGGCACTACCCGCCCCGCAGCGCCGCGACGAAGCCGCGCCCGCGGCAGAGCCCGTCGGGCCGGTGCGCTCCTATCCGCCGCTCGAGCCGGCCTGAAGGCGCCCGGACACCATGCCGAAGATCGCCGTCGCCGGAGCCTCGGGCCGCATGGGCCGCATGCTGGTGGAGGCCGTGCTGTCCAGCGGCGACTGCACGCTCGCAGGCGCGCTCGACATCGCCGCCAGCCCGGCGCTCGGGCAGGATGCTGGCGCCTTCCTCGGGCGCAGCACCGGCGTGACGATCACTTCCGACCTGCGCGCAGGCCTGGCCGGCGCCGACGTGCTGATCGACTTCACCCGCCCCGAGGGCACGCTCGCCCACCTCGAGGCGTGTCGCGAGCTCGGCGTGGCGATGGTCATCGGCACGACCGGCTTCAGCCCCGAGCACAAGGCCGCCATCGGTGCCGCCGCGCAGCAGCTGCCGGTCGTGCTGGCGCCGAACATGAGCGTCGGCGTCAACGTGATGCTGCGCCTGCTGGACATGGCCGCGCGCTCGCTGGCCGAGGGCTACGACATCGAGATCGTCGAGGCGCACCACCGCCACAAGGTCGACGCGCCCAGCGGCACCGCGCTGGCAATGGGCGAGACGATCGCCCGCGCCACCGGCCGCGAGCTCGCCGACGTGGCGGTCTACGCCCGCGAGGGCGTCACCGGTGAGCGCCCGGCCGGCGCGATCGGCTTCGCGACCGTGCGCGGCGGCGACATCGTCGGCGACCACACCGTGATGTTCTGCGGCACCGGCGAGCGCATCGAGATCAGCCACCGCAGCAGCAGCCGCGCCAACTACGCCCAGGGCAGCCTGCGCGCGGCGCGCTTCCTCGCCGGCCGCAGCCCGGGCCTGTACGGCATGGCCGACGTGCTCGGCCTGCGGGCGCCGTGCAGGGACTGACGCAGTTCTGGACCGCCACCGACGGCGTCGGCCGCGCGGTGGCGCTGGCGCTGCTGGCGATGTCGGTGACGGCGTGGGTGCTCATCCTCTGGAAGGGCTGGCTGCTGCGGCGCGTGCGCACCGACCTGGCTCGCGCCATCCCGGCGTTCTGGGATGCGGCGACGCTGGCCGACGGCCGCCTGCGCCTGGCGACGCTCGACCGTGAAGGCGCGCTCTTGCCACTGGTGGATGCCGCGACCGCCCAGCCCCGCCCCGGCAGCCTGCACGCCGCGGGCAGCCTGCAGACGCGGCTGACCCGGGGCCTGCGCGACGCGCTGCACGGCGTGGTCGTGCGCCTGCGCGGCGGCCAGGTCGTCCTGGCCTCGGTGGGCAGCACCGCGCCCTTCGTGGGGTTGCTAGGCACGGTCTGGGGCGTCTATCACGCGCTCTCGGTCATCGGCGCCTCGGGCGGCCTGACGATCGAGCGCGTGGCGGGCCCGATCGGCGAGGCCCTGGTGATGACCGCGGCGGGCATCGCCGTCGCCGTGCCGGCGGTGCTCGGCTACAACATCCTCGGACGCCGCATCGACGAGCTCGAGGTCGAGCTCGAGGGCTTCGCCCACGACCTGTGCCAGGCCGCGCTCGACGGCGACGGACCGGCAACGCCGTGAGCCTCGGCCGCCTGGGCACCCCGTCGCGGCGGCGCGGTCAGCCGCCGATCGGTGACATCAACATGACGCCGCTGATCGATGTCATGCTGGTGCTGCTGGTGATCTTCATCGTGACGGCACCGCTGCTGGGCAGCGCCCTGCGCCTGGACCTGCCGAAGACCGAGGCCTTGCCACCGGCCACGCCACCGCTGGCGCCGTTGCGCCTGGCCATCGATGCCGACGGCCGCTGGTACGCCGACGACGAGCCGCTGCCGCGCGAGCGCATCGAGGCGCTGGCCCGCGAGGCCGCGGCGCGCGACCCCGCCACCGAGGTGCACCTGCGCGCCGACCGCAGCGTGGCCTACGGCGAGGTGGCCGAGATGATCGCTCTCGTGCAGCGGGCGGGCCTGGCCCGCATCGGCTTCGTCACCGAGACGGCCCCTTCGCGCTGAGACGCCCTGCGCGGCGCGCCGTTCGCCGCGGCGAGGGACGGGCCCGTCCCTACAATCCGGCGCATGAACGACAAGTACGCTCCCGGCGAAGTCGAAGCCGCCGCCCACGCCCACTGGGCCGCCCAGGATGCCTACCGCGTGCACGAGGACGCGGCCAAGCCCAAGTACTACGCCTGCTCGATGCTCCCCTACCCCAGCGGCAAGCTGCACATGGGGCACGTGCGGAACTACACGATCAACGACATGCTGGCGCGCCAGCTGCGCATGAAGGGCTGGAACGTCCTCATGCCGATGGGCTGGGACGCCTTCGGCCTGCCGGCCGAGAACGCGGCGATGAAGAACCGCGTGCCGCCCGCGGCCTGGACGTACTCGAACATCGCCCACATGAAGGGGCAGATGCAGGCGATGGGCCTGGCGATCGACTGGAGCCGCGAGATCGCGACCTGCAAGCCCGACTACTACAAGTGGAACCAGTGGCTGTTCCTGAAGATGCTCGAGAAGGGCATCGCCGAGCGCCGCACGCAGGTCGTCAACTGGGACCCGGTCGACCAGACCGTGCTGGCCAACGAGCAGGTCATCGACGGCCGCGGCTGGCGCTCGGGTGCGCCGGTCGAGAAGCGCGAGATCCCGGGCTACTACCTGAAGATCACCGACTACGCCGAGGAACTGCTGTCGGCCGTCGCGAACCCCGACGACCCGAACTACCTCGCCGGCTGGCCGGAGCGCGTGCGGCTGATGCAGGAGAACTGGATCGGCCGCAGCCAGGGCGTGCGCTTCGCGTTCAGGCACGACATCCGCGGCGCGGACGGCCTGCCCATCCAGGGCGGGCGCATGTACGTGTTCACGACGCGCGCCGACACGATCATGGGCGTGACCTTCTGCGCGGTGGCGCCCGAGCACCCGCTGGCCGCGCACGCTGCGGTGTCGAATCCGGCGCTCGCCGCCTTCATCGAGGAGTGCGCCAGGGGCGGCACCACCGAGGCAGAGCTGGCGCTCAAGGAGAAGGAAGGCATGCCCACCGGGCTGGCCGTCACGCACCCGCTGACGGGCGAGCCGGTCCCGGTGTGGGTGGGCAACTACGTGCTGATGAGCTACGGCGACGGCGCCGTGATGGGCGTGCCGGCACACGACGAGCGTGACTTCGCGTTCGCGAAGAAGTACGGGCTGCCGATCCGCCAGGTCATCGACGTCGAGGGCAAGGCCTACAGCCTGGACGCCTGGCAGGAGTGGTACGCCGACAAGTCGAAGGCGCGCTGCATTGCCAGCGGCGAGCTCGACGGGCTCGCGCACGCCAAGGCCGTCGACAAGGTGGCCGGCCTGCTCGCCGCGCGGGGCCTGGGCGAGAAGAAGACCACCTGGCGCCTGCGCGACTGGGGCATCAGCCGCCAGCGCTACTGGGGCACGCCGATCCCCATCATCCACTGCGACGACTGCGGCGCGGTGCCGGTGCCCGAGAAGGACCTGCCGGTCGTGCTGCCCGAGGACCTGATCCCCGACGGCAGCGGCAACCCGCTGAACAAGTGCGAGTCGTTCCTGCGCGTGGGCTGCCCGACCTGCGGCAAGCCGGCCCGCCGCGAGACCGACACGATGGACACCTTCGTCGACAGCTCGTGGTACTACATGCGCTACTGCGACCCGTCGAACGACGCCGCGATGGTCGGCCGCGGCACCTCCTACTGGATGAGCGCCGAGGGCGCGGCCGGCGGCGCGCACGGCATGGACCAGTACATCGGCGGCATCGAGCACGCCATCCTGCACCTGCTGTACGCCCGCTTCTGGACCAAGGTGATGCGCGACGTCGGCCTGGTGAAGGTCGACGAGCCCTTCAAGCGGCTGCTCACGCAGGGCATGGTGCTCAACCACATCTACTCGCGCCGTGGCGAGAAGGGCGGCATCGAGTACTTCTGGCCGCAAGAGGTGGAGAACACCTTCGACGCCGCTGGCAAGATCACCGGCGCACGCCTGAAGAGCGACGGCTCGGCCATCGACTACGAGGGCGTCGGTACGATGTCGAAGTCGAAGAACAACGGCGTCGACCCGCAGGAGCTGATCGACCGCTACGGCGCCGACACCGCGCGCCTGTTCGTGATGTTCGCCTCGCCGCCCGAGCAGACGCTGGAGTGGAACGATGCCGGCGTCGAGGGCGCGCACCGCTTCCTGCGCCGCGTCTGGGCCTTCGGCGCGCGCCACGCCGACACCCTGCGCCGCGCCACCGCGGGCGACCTCTCCGGCGCCGCGCTGCGTGGCGAGGCCAAGGCGCTGCGCCGCGAGGTGCACCTCGTGCTGCGCCAGATGAGCTACGACTACGAGCGCATGCAGTACAACACCGTGGTGTCGGGCTGCATGAAGCTGCTCAATGCGCTGGAGGGCTTCCAGCCCGATGGCAGCGACGGCGACGCAGCCGCGCTCTGCGAAGGCGTCTCGGTGCTGCTGCGCGCGCTGTACCCGGCCTGCCCGCACGTCACCCACGTGATGTGGAGCGAACTGGGCCATGCGAAGGCGGTGGGCGACCTGCTCGACGCGCCGTGGCCGGCAGTCGACGAGGGCGCGTTGCTGCAGGACGAGGTCGAGCTGGTGCTGCAGGTCAACGGCAAGCTGCGCGGCGCGCTGCGCGTGCCGGCGAGCGCCGACCGCGCGGCCATCGAGGCGGCGGCGGCCAGCCACCCCGACGTGCTGCGCTTCGCCGAAGGCCGGCCGATCCGCAAGGTGGTGGTGGTCCCCGGCCGCCTCGTCAACGTGGTCGCGTGACGGGTCGCGCCGTGCGGCAACGCGCCGGGCCGTCATCCGCCCTGATCGCGACGCCGCGTCGGCGCGCGCTCGCGGTCGGCGGTGCGGCACTGCTGCTGGCCGGCTGCGGCTTCCAGCTGCGCCGCGCGCCCGAGTTCTCGTTCGAACGCCTCGCGCTCGAGGGTTTCGCGCCGCGCTCTCCGATGGCCGAGGCGCTGCGGCGCGAGTTGCCGCCCGGCGTGCGCGTGGTCGACGCCGCTGCAGCGCAGGTGGTGCTGCAGGCGCGTACCGAAGGCCGAGAGAAGGTTGTCGTCGCGTCGACCTCGGCCGGCCAGGTGCGCGAGGTGCAGCTGCGCGTGCGCCTGCGCTTCGCGGCACGCACGCCCTCGGGCCGCGAGCTCCTCGCGCCGGTGGAGATCGCGCTCAGCCGCGACATCAGCACCAGCGAGAGTGCTGCGCTGGCCAAGGAATCCGAGGAAGCCGAGCTCTACCGCGTGATGGAATCGGACCTCGCCGTGCAGGCCATGCGCCGCCTCGCCACGATCCGCCTGTAGCGCTGGCCGCCACGCCCCATGCAGATCCGCCCCGAACAGCTCGCCGCGCAGCTCGAACGCTCGCTCGCCCGCACGTACACGGTGCACGGCGACGAGCCGCTGCTGGCGCAGGAAGCCGGCGACGCGATCCGCGCCGCGGCGCGCGCCGCCGGCTTCACCGAGCGCAAGGTCTTCACCGTCAGCGGCGCGCACTTCGACTGGAGCTCGGTGCTAGGCGCCGCGCAGGCGATGAACCTGTTCGCCGACCGCCAGCTCATCGAGATCCGCATCCCCTCGGGCAAGCCCGGCAAGGATGGGTCGGATGCGCTGCAGCGCTACTGCGAGCACCTGGGCGACGACGTGCTGACGCTGGTGCTGCTGCCGCGGCTGGACGGCCAGCAGATGAAGAGCGGCTGGTTCGCCGCGCTCGAGGCCGCCGGCCCGACGGTGCGCGTGGAGACCATCGCCCGCAACGCACTGCCCGCCTGGCTGGCGCAGCGCCTGGCCCGCCAGGGGCAGCGCGTCGAACCCGGTGCCGCCGGCGAGCGCACGCTGGCCTTCTTCGCCGATCGCGTCGAAGGCAACCTGCTGGCCGCACACCAGGAATTGCAGAAGCTGGCACTGCTGCACCCTGCCGGTGAACTGAGCTTCGAGCAGGTCGAGGCCGCCGTGCTCGACGTCGCGCGCTACGACGTCTTCAAGCTCGGCGAGGCGGTGCTGGCCGGGCAGGTGGCACGCGCGCTGCGGATGCTCGACGGCCTGCGCGCCGAGGGCGAGGCGCCCGTGCTCGTGCACTGGACGCTGGCCGAGGACATCCGCACGCTGCGGCGGCTGAAGGATGCCGTCGACGCCGGGCGCCCGCTGCCACTGGCGCTTCGCGAGGCCCGGGTCTGGGGCGTCAAGGAAAAGCTCTTCGAGCGGGTTTTGCCGATGCTGGCCGACCACCAGGTCAGCCACCTCGTCGATGCCGCAAGCCTGTGCGACGGCCTGGTCAAGGGCCTGCGCCACCCCGAGTGGCCGGCCGACCCCTGGGACGGGCTGCGGCGACTGGTGCTGCTGATGCTGCAGGCGATGCCCACGGGCGGCAGCCGCCGGCCGGCCCCCGGCGGCATGCGGCTGGCGCTGGCGACCACGCAGGGGCGATGAAGCTCAATAGCCGCGAGCCCTGTCCACCAGGTGGGCGGGCGGCAGCCCGTCGCGCAGCGCGCGCAGGTTGGCCGCCACCACCGCGGCCGCGCTGCGGGGATCCGTCAGCGCTGCCGCATGCGGCAGCACGGTGACGCGGGGGTGACGCCAGAAGCCGTGGGTCGCAGGCAGCGGCTCCTGGCGGAACACGTCGAGCACGGCGTGGGCGAGGCGGCCGCTGTCCAGCGCGGCCAGCAGGTCCTCGTCGACGACATGCGCGCCGCGGGCGAGGTTCACCAGCGACGCCCCGTCGGGCAGGGCCGCCAGGAAGCGCGCGTCGATCAGGCTGCGTGTCTCACCGGTCAGCGGCAGCAGGTTGATCACGACGTCGGTGACGGGCAACAGGCTCTCCAGCCCGGCCTGCCCGCAAAGCACCCGGACACCCGGCACGGGAGATACGCCACCGCTGCGCGTCCAGGCCGCGAGCCGGTAGCCCAGGGGCTGCAGCCGTGCCAGCACGGCTCCGCCCATCTGGCCGCCTCCGAGCACGGTCACGGCCACCTCGTCGGCGCGCCGCTGGGCGTGCACGCGCCAGACACCCTCGCGCTGGCGGGCCTGGTAGACGAAGAAGCCACGGTGCAGCGCCAGCACCGCCCAGGTGGCCGTCTCGGCCATCGCCGCGTTCATCGCCGGGTCGACCATCCGCGCCAACGGCACGCCGGCCGGCAGTGTCGGGTCGGCCACCAGCCGGTCGACACCAGCCCACAGCGACTGCACGAGGCCGAGGCGGGGAAAGCCCTGCAGGCTACCGGGTCGCGGATTCGCGACGACGGCGGCCCGCACCTCGCCGGCCACCTCGCGCGCCGCCTCGGCGCAAAGCCACTCGGCTTCGGGCATCGCGGCCAGGAGGTGCTGCCGCCACGTGAACAGCTCGGCATCGTCGATGTCGCCGCACAGAACGATCTTCATCCGGCAAGCGTAGCGCAGGAGCAAGGGTGCGCGGAGCGGGTGTACATCGCTCGCTCACTGGCTCTCAGCCTGATCGAACGGCGTCATGCAGGCGCGACAGCGCCCGCGCCACGGTCGAGAACCGGACCTGGGCACGATCCCCGGCGAGCTGGAGGCGCTCGGCGCGCACGACCGACCCGCCCGGACTCGCACGACCGAGAGCCAGCCAGACGGTACCCACCGGCTTGCCCGGCACGGCCCCACCCGGGCCGGCGATGCCGGTCACGGCCACCACCAGCTGGACGGGGGCGCGCTGCAGCGCCCCACCGGCCATCGCGCAGGCGACCTCCTCGCTGACCGCGCCGTGGCGTTCGATCAGGCCGGGATCGACACCGAGCAGCTCGGTCTTGGCGCGGTTGCTGTAGGTCACGAAGCCTCGCTCGAACCATGCGCTCGAGCCGGGCACGGCCGTGCACGCCGCGGCGATCAGCCCGCCCGTGCAGCTCTCGGCGGTGGCGATGCACCAGCCTCGCGCCTGCAGCGCCTCACCCAGGTCGGTGGCCTGGCGCGCGAGGCCGTCGGACTCGTTCAGGCGTTCCACAGCTGGATCCCCACGGCAATGAACAGCAGGGTGCAGGCGGCGGCCACCAGGTCGTCGAGAAGGATGCCCAGGCCCTGTCGCCAGCCGATGGGCGCACCCGGCGCGGCCTTGAAGAGGCGGTCAGCCCACCGCACGGGCCCGGGCTTGGCCGCGTCGAAGAAGCGGAACAGCGCGAAGGCCGCCAGCTGCGCCCACCACGACGCGGGCATCAGCAGCCAGAGCACGATCCAGAACGCCACCACCTCGTCCCAGACGATGGCGCCGGGGTCGGCCGTGCCCATGTGCTGCGCGGTGCGCGTGCAGGCCCAGACGCCGGCCAGCAGGCCGGCCGCGATCGTCAACGCCCATCCCGCGTCATCGAGCCAGCGGTCCAGGACGAGGAAGGACACCCAGGCCCACAGCGTGCCTATCGTCCCGGGGGCCCGCGGGGCGAGGCCGCTGCCGAAGCCCAGCGCGACCCAGCGCGCGGGGTGCCCGAGCATGAATCGCGCACTGGCGCGGCGGGGCGGCGCCGACGGCGGTGGGGCGGCGGTCATCGTGCTCACGGGGCGAAATGGTCGAAGGCACGGAATCGCGCTGCCAGCGGCCGTCCGTCGCCGTCGACCAGCCGCAGCCCGGGCTCGGCCTCGATGCGCCCGCACCGGGAGACGTCGACGCCCGCACGCTGCCCGGCCTCGAGCACCGCGTCACGGCGCGCAGGCGGCGCGGTGAAGAGCAGTTCGTAGTCGTCGCCACCGGCGACCACGCACTCCAGCTGCAGCGCACGCGGCTGCGCGGCCAGCAGCGCGCTGCGCGGCAAGGTGTCCGCGTCGACGGTGGCGCCGACGCCCGAGCGTGCCAGCACGTGACCGAGATCGCCGACAAGCCCGTCGCTCAGGTCGATGGCCGCCGAAGCCACGCCGCGCAGCGCGAGGCCGAGCGCGACGCGGGGTGTCGGTGTCTCCATCGCGCGACGCGCCTGCTCGAAGCCGTCGCCGGGCAGCGAGACCGTGCCACGGAAGACCTCCAGCGCCAGCCGTGCGTCGCCCAGCAGGCCGCTGGCCCAGAGGTCGTCGCCGGGACGCGCGCCGCTGCGCAGCAGCGCCTGCCCGGGAGGCACCTGTCCGAACACGGTGATGGAGATCGCCAGCGGCCCGGCCGTCGTGTCGCCACCCACCAGCTCGATGCCGTGGGCATCGGCCAGCGCGAGCAGGCCGCGCGCGAAGGGTTCGACGAAGGCCTCGTCGGCCCGCGGCAGGGCCAGCGCGAGCGTGAACGCCAGCGGCTCGGCGCCGCAGGCCGCGAGGTCACTGAGGTTGACGGCCAGTGCCTTGTGGCCCAGGCGCGCCGACGGCACGGTCGACAGGAAGTGCCGCCCCTCGACCAGCATGTCGGTGGAGACGGCCAGTTGCATGCCCGGATCGGGGGCGACCAGCGCGCAGTCGTCGCCGACGCCCAGCACGGCGCGACGCACCGGCCGGTGGAAATGCCGCTCGATGAGCTCGAATTCACCCATGGCGCGATTGTGGCCCGGCCGCCGACAGGCGCGGGCGCGGCGCGGTCAGGCGCCCGGCCGCAGCAGATTGGCCAGCTCGACGGCCGACCTGACCTTCATCTTGTCGAAGATGCGCGCGCGGTGGACCTCCACCGTGCGCACGCTGATGCCCAGCTCGTCGGCGATCAGCTTGTTCGGCCGCCCCTCGACGACCAGGCGCATCACCTCGCGCTCGCGCTCGGTGAGTTCGGCAACGGCCTCCTCGCGCGCCAGCCGCTCACGGCGCAGCGCCAGCTGCGATGCGCTGGCCTCCAGCGCCTCGACGACACGGTCGACCAGGGCGTTGTTCGAGAACGGCTTCTCCACGAAGTCGAAGGCGCCGCGCTTGACCGCGGAGACGGCAGTGGGAACGTCGCCGTGGCCGGTCAGGAAGATCACCGGCAGCGCCGCGACGAGGCCGCGCTCGACGAGCCGCTCGAACAGCACCAGCCCGCTGGCGCCGGGCATGCGCACGTCCAGCAGCAGTGCCGAAGGCGAGCGCGGCCACGGCGCGCCCTGGCCGTCGAGCCAGGCCTCGAAGGCCTCGGCGCTGGGAAAGCCCTCGGACAGCAGCCGCCGCGAGCGCAGCAGCCAGGCCAGCGACTCGCGCACCACGTCCTCGTCGTCGACGATGCAGACCATCGGGATGCCGAGGGAGGGGTCGAGCGCCATGAACGTCGCGGCCGTGAAGCAGGTGGGCCCGAGTATCGGTCAGCGCATCGCGGCTTCGTCGGGCTCTCCCCCAGCGGCAGCGCGGCCTTCGGCATCGCGCGGGCGCGGGGCCGGCAGCGTGAACCGGAACGCCGTGCCCGCGCCGCCCGGTCCGGGCCCGAAATCGAGCGTGCCGCCGTGCTGCTCGATCACGGTGCGGCACAGCGACAACCCCAAGCCCATGCCCTCTTGGCGCGTGGTGAAGAAGGGCGTGAACAGGCGCTCGGCCACCGCGGGCGCGATGCCCGGCCCGGCGTCGGTGACCGAGAATTCCACCCAGCGCGCATCGAGCTGCCGCGCGCCGAGCACGAGCCTGCGTTGCTCGGGGCCGGGCAGCGACTCCATCGCCTGGATGCCGTTGCGCGCCAGGTTGAGCAGCACCTGCTCGACCATCGTGCGGTCGCAGACGACGCGCGGGGCGCGCACGGGCACTTCGATGCGGATCGACGTGCCGCTCTTGCGCGCCTGCAGTCGCACCAGCGGCATCACGCTGTCGAGCAGCTGGTCGGCGGCGATCGTCTCGCGCTGCTGCTCGCGCCGGCGCACGAAGTCGTGCACGCTCTTGATGACGCGGCCGGCCCGCTCGGCCTGCTCGGCGATGCGCCCCAGGGCCTGCCGCAGCAACGGCAACAGGTCGGCGTCGGGCGGCTCGCCTTCATCGACCTGCAGCAGGTTCAGCGAGCCCGCGGCGTAGCTCGAGATCGCGGCCAGCGGCTGGTTGAGCTCGTGGCTCAGCAGCGAGGCCATCTCGCCGACCGTGGCCAGCCGTGCACTGGCCTGCAGGCGGTCCTGCTGCTGGCGGGACAGTTCCTCGGCGCGGCGCTGGGCGCTGATGTCGAGCACCGCGCTCATCCAGCCGGCGCGGCGGCCGTCGGCGCCGACCAGCGGCGCCTCGTAGATCATCACCGGGAAGCGCTCGCCGTTCTTGCGCATGAAGACCGTCTCGAAACCCTCGCGGCTCTCGCGCGGCACGTCGGGGCGCTGCCCCCGTTCCAGCAGCGCCTGCTGGCGCCGGGTGTATTCGTCGACGAACTCCGGCGGCCAGTACGGCGGCGGCGTGGCCGCGAGCTCGGCAGAGCCGAAGCCCACCATCGCGCGGAAGGCCGGGTTGACGTAGGTGATCCGTCCCTGCAGGTCGCGCGCGCGCAAGCCGGTCACCAGTGAGTCCTCCATCGCCTGGCGAAAGGCCAGTGCTTCGGCCAGGGCCCGCTCGGCCGCGGCCCGCCGGCGCACGTCGCGTGCCAGCAGCAGCACCAGGGCGAAGAGCCCGATCGACAGACCGAGCACGAGCGCCGTCGAGAGGTTGGGGATGAGGCTGGGCCGACCGGCGGCGCTGTCGACCCGCAGGCGCAGGGTGGCCCCCGGCAGGTCGATCGCACGTTCGGCGAGGAAGACGCCGGCACCACGCTGCTGGCCGGCTCGGGCCACGCGCGTGCCGTCGCCCTCGACGAAGGAGATCTCGTGCCGGCGGGCCCGCGCGGGCGTCATCGCGCCTTCCAGCACCTGGGGCAGCATCAGCGTGCCGACGAGGAAGCCGTCGTCCCTGCCAGCCTGCTGAAGGGGAATGCAGACGTCGATCACCTCGACGCCTGCACCGTCCGCCAGGGGCAGGAAGTAGGTCTCGGAGAACGAGGGCGACGCAGACCGCCGCGCCGCGTTGCAGGCGATCTCGGTGCCGACGTCGAGCTCGTCGCGGGAGAGCTTCTCGAAAGGCCGCGGGACATACGTGGAGTCGATCCCGGCCGTGACCTCGAGCGCAGCGTTGCGGCGTTCGACACGCAGCAGGTCGCGACGCCCCCGCAGCATCTCCACCGCGCTCTCGCGCCAAGAACCCAGCAAGGGCTCGCTCCACATCAGGCCCTGAAGCGATCGCATCGCTTCCATCAGGTCGCGGCGGATCGACACCGCCGTCTCGGCCGCCAGCGCCTCGACCTCGTCCTGCGCGCGCGACTCCTCGTAGCTGAGTGTCAACAGCACCAGCAGCGTCTGCGCCACCAGCAGCATCGCGACCAGCGCCGCCCACAGCAGCGCGCGGCGGCGTCTTCGGGCGCGCGCGTAGGCGGTGTCTGGGGGCGGGGCGTCGTCGACCATGGCGTGCTGGCTGCATATTGCCGCGCCCGCGGTCAAGTCAGATACGCAGTTTCGCGCATGGGTCGGCAGGCCCGGCGGGCGCACACTGCGAGTCCTACAATCGCGGCCCGCTGCGTCGTCCGCCGCACGCGGCCGGCATGTCGCCGGCCCTGGAGTACGTGATGTCCACCCCCGAAGACAAGAGAGCCGAGCTGCGCCGCGCAGCGCTGGAGTATCACGAGTTCCCGACCCCGGGCAAGCTGGCCATCGCGGCCACCAAGCAGCTGACCAACCAGCGCGACCTCGCGCTGGCCTACTCGCCCGGCGTGGCAGCGGCCTGCGAGGAGATCGTCGCCGACCCGGCCAACGCCTTCCGCTACACGTCGCGGGGCAACCTGGTGGCGGTCGTCACCAACGGCACGGCGGTGCTCGGCCTGGGCGACATCGGGCCGCTGGCGGCCAAGCCGGTGATGGAGGGCAAGGCGGTCCTGTTCAAGAAGTTCGCCGGCATCGACGTCTTCGACATCGAGGTCGCCGAGAAGGACCTCGACCGCCTGGTCGACGTCATCGCGGCGCTGGAGCCCACCTTCGGCGGGATCAACCTCGAGGACATCAAGGCGCCGGACTGCTTCTACGTCGAGCGCAAGCTGCGCGAGCGGATGAAGATCCCCGTCTTCCACGACGACCAGCACGGCACCGCGATCGTGGTCGGCGCGGCGATGCTCAACGCGCTGGCGGTTGTCGGCAAGGACATCCGCCAGGTCAAGCTCGTCGCCTCCGGCGCCGGGGCGGCGGCACTGGCCTGCCTGGGCCTGCTGGTCAAGCTGGGCATGCCGCGCGAGAACATCTGGGTCACCGACCTGGCAGGCGTGGTCTACGAGGGCCGCACCGAGCTGATGGACGAGGACAAGGCCTTCTTTGCACAGAAGACCGACAAGCGCACGCTTGCCGAGGTGATGGCCGGTGCCGACGTCTTCCTCGGCCTGTCGGCCGGCGGCGTGCTGAAGCCGGCGATGGTCGCGACGATGGCGCACGCGCCGGTCATCTTCGCGTTGGCGAATCCGACGCCGGAGATCCTCCCCGAGGAGGTGAAGTCGGTGCGCGATGACGCCATCATCGCCACCGGCCGCACCGACTACCCGAACCAGGTCAACAACGTCCTGTGCTTTCCGTACATCTTCCGCGGCGCGCTGGACTGCGGCGCCACGACGGTGACGGTCGAGATGGAGATCGCGGCGGTCCACGCGATCGCGGAACTGGCGCAGGCCGAGCAGAGCGAGGTCGTGGCGGCCGCCTACGCCGGTGCGAACCTCAGCTTCGGGCCCGAGTACCTGATCCCCAAGCCGTTCGACCCGCGGCTGATGATGAAGATCGCGCCCGCCGTGGCGCGGGCGGCGGTGGAGTCCGGCGTGGCCCAGCGGCCGATCGCCGACTACGACGCCTACCGCGAGAGGCTGCAGGGCTTCGTCTACGCCTCGGGGCAGACGATGAGACCGATCTTCTCGCTGGCCAAGCGTGCGAGCACCAAGCGCGTAGCCTACGCCGAGGGCGAGGACGAGCGCGTGCTGCGCGCCGCACAGGTCGTCGTCGACGAAGCCCTGGCCCGCCCGACGCTCATCGGCCGGCCGGCCGTGATCGCCCAGCGGATCGAGAAGTTCGGCCTCAGGCTCAAGGAAGGCGTCGACTACGACGTCGTCAACGTCGAGCAGGACCACCGGTACCGCGACTTCTGGCAGACCTACCACCGAATGACCGAGCGCAAGGGCGTGACGGTGCAGGTGGCAAAGATCGAGATGCGGCGCCGCCTGACGCTGATCGGCGCGATGCTGCTGCACAAGGGCGACGTCGACGGCATGCTGTGCGGCACCTGGGGTACCACGGCCAACCACCTGCAGTACATCGACCAGGTGATCGGGCCGGCCCAGGGCGGCAGCCCGCGCACCGCGCAGGACGTTCGCGTCTACGCCTGCATGAACGGGCTGATGCTGCCCGGCCGCCAGGTCTTCCTCGTCGACACCCACGTCAATGCGGACCCGACGCCCGAGGAGCTGTGCGAGATCACCGTGATGGCGGCCGAGGAGATGCTGCGCTTCGGCATCCAGCCAAAGGCCGCGCTGCTGTCACACTCGAACTTCGGCACCAGCAACCACCCCAGCGCGGCCAAGATGCGCCGCACGCTGGAGCTGCTGCGCGTGCAGGCGCCGTGGCTCGAAGTGGACGGCGAGATGCACGGCGACATCGCGCTCGACAGCGCGGCGCGCCGGGCACTGATGCCCAACAGCACGCTGCAGGGCGATGCCAACCTGCTCGTGCTGCCGAACATCGATGCGGCGAACATCGCCTACAACCTGCTCAAGACCGCGGCCGGCGGCGGCATCGCCATCGGTCCGGTGCTGCTGGGCGCCGCGCAGCCGGTGCACATCCTGACCCCCTCGGCCACCGTGCGGCGCATCGTCAACATGACGGCTCTGACAGTCGCCGACGCCGCGGCCAGCCGCCATCCGGCCTGAGGTCCGGCCGGAGACCGGGGCCATGATCAGGCGCGAGCTTTCCGGCCAAGGGCAGCGTGCAGCCCTGTGGGCGATCTACCTCATCGCCGCAGGCATCGGAGCGTGGTTTGGCTACGGGTTCGGCCAGCGCGTGGGCGGCTTGCTCATGGGAACCGTCCTGGCGGTCATGGGCGCGCTGATCTCCTCGATCATCATCGGAGACCTGGCCGAACGGGTGATCTCGCGCCTGCAAGGCGGCAGGCGCAGACCTCCCTCGGGCTGACCGCTTCCGCGACGACGTCGCCGTCGCGGAACGCCATCACTTCCGCCGTTCCTTGCTGCGGTTGTAGGCGCTGAACTGCTTGCCGATCCAGAACACGAAGACGATGACCCAGGCGATGAACAGGATGTGGTGAACTTTCACGGAGCGCTCCGTTGTCTTGTTGGATGGAAGGACGCCCTCAGGACTTCGTGGCCCCGACCGGAAGGCCGGGTGCCAGGGCAACGTCGCGACGGCCGCCGACCAGCCCGCCCATGACCACCAGCGTGGCCATCAGCAGCACGATCTCGACCGCGTACACGAAAGCATATCCGGTTGCGGGCACGGCGAGGTCGGCGCCGAAAATGCCCTGGCTGGCCAGCGCACCGACGATGTCGCGGAGGATGCCGCCCAGGGCCACTGCCACGCCTGCAGCGGTGGCCTGAACCGCACCCCACGCGCCGAGCGCGAGCCCGGCCTGGTCCCGGGGTGCGCCGTTCATCGTCACGGTGAGCGTGCCGTGCCCGAACAGGCCGGCGCCGAAGCCGATGAACAGCACGCCCGCGGCGAAGGCGGCCACCGACTGGGTCACCGCGGCAACGATCACCGCCGTGAATGCCGGCACGCCGACCATCGCGCCGATGCGCGCCATGCGCGCCGGGTCGAAACCGCGGCTGAGGATGGCGGACGCGATGCTGAACCCGGTCAGGCCACCGGCAGCCAGCGTGGCTGTCAGCCAGGTCGTGTGCCCGACCGACATCCCGAGCACCTGGCCACCGTAGGGCTCGATCAGGACGTCCTGCATGCCGAAGGCCATCGTGCCCAGCCCGATGGCGACGAGCCTGCGCAGCGCACCATCGCCAGCGATGTAGGTGCGCCAAGCCTCGCGGAACACGGGCTCGCGGACGCGACGCGCCATCCCGTCCGGGCGTCGCATCTCCTGCTTCCAGAGAGCCAGCGCGTTGAGCAATAGGGTGATGATCGCGGCGGCCTGGATCACCTGCACGAGGCGTCCTGGCGTGAATTCGCTGAGGAATGCGCCGAACCCGACCGCGCTGACCATCGTGCCGGCCAGCAGCATCACGTACATCAGGCCGACGACCTTCGGGTGCGACTCCCGGGGCGCCAGATCGGTGGCCAGCGCCAGGCCTGCGGTCTGCACCGTGTGCAGACCGGCCCCGACGAGGAGGAACGCCAGCCCGGCACCGGCAGGCCCCACCCAGGAAGGCCAGGCTGCGGCGTTGCCGCCGCCGGACAGCACCAGCAGCGCGAACGGCATGATCGCCAGACCGCCGAACTGCAGCATCGAACCCATCCAGATGTAGGGCACGCGCCGCCAGCCCAACTCGCAACGGTGGTTGTCGGAACGGAAGCCGACGAGCGCCCTGAACGGCGCGTAGAGCACGGGAAGCGAGACCATCACGGCCACCAGCGCCGCGGGCACGCCGAGCTCGACGATCATCACGCGGTTGAGGGTGCCCACCAGCAGCACCAGCGCCATTCCCACCGACACCTGAAAGAGCGACAGGCGCAACAGGCGCGACAGCGGCAGATCCGGCGTGGCCGCGTCGGCGAAGGGCAGGAAGCCCGGGCCGAGTTGCGCCCAACTCGACATGAGGGTGCGACTGAAGCGGTTCATCGACGGATCCAGGCGCAATGCGCCGCACGGCCGGATGCCCGATGGGTACGCGCGAGGGATGTGAACGGCATAGCCGTCACCACGCCGCGGGCCTGCATCGACATGCCGAACCACTCCCTCGCAGCGCGCCGCGCGACAGCACCTTGCCCACGAACGGGCCGCGGTGCTCTCGAGCGAACGGCGCTGCGAGGCGTGGGACCGGCGTTACTGCTTGGCCGCTGCCACCAGCGTTGGTGGTGCCGCCGCAGCCGTCTTCGTCGGCGACTCCACCGCAGCCGTCGCGGCAGGCTTGCCCTCGAGGAACTTCTTCACCCAAGTCGTGTTCGTCACGACCATGTAGTGAACGGAGAACGACGCGACCGCAACCGCGCCGAGAAACAGCGGGATGCCAACCGTCGGCTTGACGACCAGCCAGAGCTTTCCGTAGATCATGTTCGGTCCTCCGTCCTCACTTCAACCACGGCGAATACATGTAGGCGAACAAGTGCGCCAGCGCCGCGATGAACCCGAAGATCTGCGTGCCTTGGATGAGATGGCGATGGATCTCTTCGGACTGTTCTTCGGTCAGCCCGGTGGGCCAAACCTTGCCCGGATCCGAATTGGTTTCTGACATGGACCCTCCTCGACAGGGATCTGTAACTTCGTGCGTAGCCCGCACGCGGGCACTACCAGGGCATTGACATACTGCACGTGTAATGTCGCGCTTACAACATCAATCGTCAAGTGGTGTTGACTGTTGCTTGCGTCAATCCCGCGGTTCGGCCGGGGCGCGTTCGAGCTGACGGACGGCCTCCGCCCGGCCGACGACTCGCGGCGGCGCCTCGCGTGCCCGCGCCGTATGGCTGCCGGGGCCGTGCGACCCGGCAGCGATCAGGGTCGGGCCGGAAGCCTTCAGAGGCACCAGGACACCCCAGCTTCTCGTGTCGATTCATTTTTTTAAAGGTCTATCTAAATAGTGTGTGCATACTTACTAGCCGTGGACTCGCCTCCGGACCGCGGTCTGGACTTGAGTTCCAGCAGTGCTTCCGGTACCATGCCAGATTCTCTTTCAGGGTAATCCCGTGTATAGGTGCGGTCAGGTGAGCAGCCCGGTGGACGCGGCTGCATGCCCTGCAATCTCTGTCATGCCGGCACCGGCCGGACCAGCTCGCGAAGGCCGGAGCCTCGACGAGGACGGCGGGACGGGGCGTGCAACGCCGACGGTGGGTTCACGCGCTTCGCGCCGTGGTTTTGCCGCAACGTTCCTGGCTGCGGCCGCGCTGGTCCTGACGGCGACGCTCGGGCCTGCGTCGACGGCGCTGGCACGGCAACCGGAAGCGCTGGCCGCGGCGCCCGTGATGCTCTCCGAGCTGCCGCCGGAGGCCCGCACGACGCACGCGCTGATCCTGAAGGGCGGCCCGTTCCCGTACCGCAAGGATGGCACCGTGTTCTTCAACCGCGAACGCTTGCTGCCCATCAAGCCACGCGGGCATTACCGCGAATACACCGTTCGAACACCCGGTGCGTCGAACCGGGGCGCCCGCCGCATCGTCTGCGGGGGCGAACCACCGACGCAGCCGGAGGCCTGCTACTACACGGCAGATCACTACGCGAGCTTCCGCCGCATCGCGCCGTGACCATGCCGACGACCGATTTCTCTTGATCGAAGAAGGAGCCGCGCGACCATGGAGTTGCAGACGATCCGGCCCAACATCGTGCAGGCGATCCGGGCTTACCGGGTGCACGACCTGATGCAGGCCGCCGAACAGGCAGGCCAGCATTTCCTCTACGCCAACCTCGCCAGCGCGCAGACCAAGCAGGACGTGCTCGAGTCGATAGCGACCTCGTTCCTGTTCCCGGCGCACTTCGGCAAGAACCTCGACGCGCTGTACGACTGCATGACCGACCTGGTGCACAAGTCGGGGCAGCAGCCGGGCTTCGTCGTCGTGCTGGAGCAGTTGCCCGACAACGCACGCTTCGACCGTGAGGCTCGCGAGCAGCTGCTCGACGTCTTCCGGGACGCCGCCGACTTCTGGTCGGAGCGACGCATTCCATTCAGGTGCTTCTATTCTTTTCAGTAGCCCGCTCCCAGGAAAACGGGTCATGGGAGCGGGCGACGGAAGTGGCCCCCACGAGCGCAGCCGCCAAGCCGGCCGCCAAGGTCGTGCCGAAGAACGGCACCAATCCGAACTTCGGCATGAACATGCCGATGATGACCAGCGCCTTCGACACCGCGGCGTGGCTGCAGGCTGCGGCGTGACGCATCCCGGCCTTGCGCCCGGCGCGGCGCAGGCCTGACAAGACGGGCCCTTCGCGGGCCCGTCGCGTCTTGGCGACGGGCGCCCGTGCGGCGGGTTCAGTCGCCGCGGTTGGAGCCGGCCACCAGGTCGAAGCGGAACAGCCGGCACTCGATCGGCCCGTTCCACATCGGGATGCGCCGGCTCTCCTTCAGGCGCATGACAGAAGGCAGCCTCATCTCGGGACTCAGCACCCAAGCCGTCCAGCCGGCATAGCGGCGCTTCCAGTGCGCGGCCAGGGCAGCGAAGAACTCGTCGGCGCTGCCACCGCCTTCGAAACCCTCGCGCGAGCCGCCGCCCTGCCCGCGACCCTTGGGCTCGATGCGCTCGCCGTAGGGCGGGTTGAGCATCAGGACGCCGCGCGCGGCGGGTGCGCCACGCTGCAGCGCGTCGGCGGCACGGAACTCGATGGCGTGGCGTACGCCCGCGCGCTCGGCGTTGCGGGTGGCGAAGTCCGTCATGCGGAAGCTGACGTCCCCCGCGAAAACGCTCACCGCCGGCGCGTGGACGCGCTCGCGGGCTGCATGCTGCATCTCGCGCCAGGCCGCCATTTGGGGCCGGAACGGCGCGAGGCGCTCGAAGGCGAAGCGGCGCGCAAGTCCGGGCGCCATGCCGCAGGCCAGCTGCGCCGCCTCGATGGCGATGGTGCCGGCCCCGCAGCACGGGTCGAACAGCGGTGGATCACCTTCGCGGCCCTGCCAGCCGGCGGCAGCCAGCATCGCCGCGGCCAGCGTCTCCTTGAGCGGCGCCTCGCCCTTGACATCCACCCGGCCTCCTGCCGCGTCGCGCCAGCCGCGCTTGAACAGCGCTTCGCCCGAGGTGTCGGCGTAGAGCGTGGCGTGCTCGGGGCCGACGAACAGCACGAGAGGCAGGTCGGGGTGCCGGGTGTCGACCCCGGGACGCTCGCCGACGGCCTCGCGCAGGCTGTCGCAGACGGCGTCCTTCACCTTCAGGGCGCTGAAGTTGAGGCTGCGCAGCGGCGAGCGCCACGCGCTGACGTCCACCTTCAGCGTCTGCTGCGGCGTGATCCAGCGCGACCAGTCGACGCGCCGGGCAATGTCGTAGATGTCGTGCTCGTCGCGGTAGCGGCCTTCGGCGAGCGGCCAGAGAACGCGCTGGGCCAGCCGGCTCTCGAGGTTGAGCCGCATCACGCCCGGTTCGTCGACGTCGACGAAGACCCCGCCGCGACCGGCCTCTGCCGCCACGCCGGTGATGCGCGCGACCTCGTCGGCCAGCAGGGGCTCGACGCCGGCGGCGCAGGGCAGGAAGACGTGGGTCACGGGGGCCTTGGGGATGTCGCTAGAGCGCCTTGCGCAACGACGCGGGCGCGATCTTCAGCGCCTCGCGGTACTTGGCGACGGTGCGCCGGGCGACCTGGATGCCCTGCTCCTCGAGCATCTGGCTGAGCTGGCTGTCCGACAGCGGCCGGCCGGCGTCCTCGGCGGAAACGAGCTGCTGGATCAGCGCCCGCACCGCGGTACTCGAGGCATTGCCGCCCGCGTCGGTGGCCAGCGAACTGCCGAAGAAGTACTTCAGCTCGAAGGTGCCGTAAGGCGTGGCCATGTACTTTGCGGTCGTCACCCGCGAGATGGTGCTCTCGTGCAGGCCAAGCTCGTCGGCGATCTCGCGCAGCACCAGCGGCTTCATCGCGATGGCGCCGTGGGTGAAGAAGGCGCGCTGGCGCTCGACGATGGCCTTGCTCACGCGCAGGATGGTGTCGAAGCGCTGCTGGACGTTCTTCATGAACCAGCGCGCCTCCTGCAGGCGCGAGGACAGCCCGCTGCCACGCTGCCCGCGCATCGCCTGCGCATAGAGGTCGTTGATGCGCAGCTTGGGCATGACTTCGGGGTTGAGCACGACCTTGAGCCCGCGCCCGGCTCGCGTGACGATGACGTCGGGAACGACGATGTTCGACTCGGCCTCGGCGAAGGGCCGCCCAGGCTTGGGCTCGCAGGCGACGATCAGCGCCTGCGCCGCGCGCACCAGGGTCTCGTCGGAGCCGGTCAGCGCGGCCAGTCGCTTGAGGTCGCGCCGGGCGAGCAGATCGAGGTGCTGCTCGCAGATGCGCTGCGCCAGTTGCCGAGCCGCCGTCGGCGCCTCGTGGCGCAGCTGCAGGCACAGGCACTCGGGCAGCGAACGCGCACCGACACCCGCCGGCTCCAGGCTCTGCAGCCAGCGCAGCGCGCACTGCAACCGTTCCAGCAGCGCCTGCCGACCCTCGTCGTCGGCGACGCCGAGCATCCTGGCCAGTTCCTGCGCGATCTCCTCGAGGCTGTCGGCGAGGTAGCCGTCCGCGTCCAGCGACTCGATCAGCACGTGAACGGCAGCGAGGTCGTCGTCGTCCAGGCGCATGCCCGCGAGCTGGGCCCGCAGGTGATCCTGCAGCGACACGCCGGCGGCACGGCGGTCGTGTGCATCGCCGTCATCCTCGCCGTCGGCGGATGGCGAGGCGATCGCTGACGGGGTCTCGCGGATGCCGTCGAAGTCGTCGTTCTCGGTGCCGTTCTCCCAGTCGTCGCGCAGCGGCGTGCCGAACTCCTGCTCGCCGACCTCGGCCAGCGGCGCATCGCCCTCGCCTGACGGGGCATCGACGTCGTCGCCCTCGCGGCGCCGGTCGGCCGCTCGATCATCGCGCAGGCCACGGTCGGGAGCCGTCTCGTCACCGGCGCCACCGTCGTCGACCTCGAGGAACGGGTTCTGCTCGAGCATCTGCTCGACTTCCTGGTGCAGCTCGAGCGTGCTGAGCTGCAGCAGCCGGATCGACTGCTGCAGCTGCGGCGTCAGCGCCAGGTGCTGCGACAGGCGTACCTGCAGCGAGGGCTTCATGCCCGCGCCCCGCTGCAGGGGGCCAAGTCCGTTTCCGGCATGCCCGCCCTCACATCCGGAAGTGTTCGCCGAGGTAGACCTTGCGGACCTGGGCGTTGTCGACGATCTCGTGCGGCGTGCCTTCGGCCAGCACGCTGCCTTCGCTGATGATGTAGGCGCGATCGCAGATGCCCAGCGTCTCGCGCACGTTGTGGTCGGTGATCAGCACGCCGATGCCGCGGCTGCGCAGGAAACCGATGATGCGCTGGATCTCGATGACCGCGATCGGGTCGACCCCTGCGAAGGGCTCGTCGAGCAGGATGAAGCGCGGCTGCGTGGCCAGGGCGCGCGCGATCTCGACGCGGCGGCGCTCGCCGCCGGACAGCGCTGGCGCGGGCGAGTCCCGCAGCTTCTCGATGGCCAGGTCGTGCAGCAGCGCGTCCAGCAGCCGGTCCACGGTGGCGCGCGGCAGCGGCCGGCCGTCCTCGCCCACCTGCAGCTCGAGCACGGCGCGGATGTTCTCGGCGACCGTCAGCTTGCGGAAGATCGACGCCTCCTGCGGCAGGTACGACAGCCCCATGCGCGAGCGGCGGTGGATCGGCAGCCGCTCGACGCGCTGGCCGTCGATGCGGATCTGCCCGTCGTCGGCCCGCACGAGGCCGACCACCATGTAGAACGTCGTCGTCTTGCCTGCGCCGTTCGGACCCAGAAGGCCGACCACCTCGCCGGCCCCCACGGCCAGGTGCACGTCCTTGACGACCATGCGCGCGCCGTAGCTCTTCTGCAGGTGCTCGGCCTCGAGACGGCTGGCAACGACAGGCTCGCGGCCTGCCGCTGGCGATGCGGCGCGGGCAGCTTCCATCAGCGAGGCGTCGACGCGGCGGCGGGGGGCGGGCTCAGCACGGCGCGCACACGCCCGTCGGGGCTGGCGGCCGTCGGGACACCGCCCTGCACGCTGAAGAGCTGCTGCAGGCTGTCCCAGGTGATCAAGGCGCCGGTGATCTCGTCGGCCACCACGCCGCCGCGCAGCCGGCGCACCGCGCCGTTGCCGACGAAACGCAAGGTCTCGCTGCGGCTGTCGTACTCGATGCGGTCAGCGCGGCCCTCGAGCGTCTCGTCGACGGCGTCGCGCTTCTGCCGGTAGCTCGCAGGCTTGCCGGGGCTGCCGACGGCCGCCGCTGCCCGGAAGCCGTCGGGAAGTTCGCGCAGCTCGACCCGCTCGGCGCGGATCTCCATCGTGCCCTGCGTGATGACGACGTTGCCGTTGAAGACGACGATCTGGCGCTGCAGGTCGACCGTGCCCGGCTTGTCGGCCTCGATGACCATGGGCTTGGCGCGATCGGCCTTCTCCGCCTGGGCGCCGCCCAGGCCCGCCGCGAGCAGCCACGACAGGACGACGCACCGCAGCAGCGCTGGCAGTACGGGGCGACGGGCTCGAGGGGTGGACATGGCTTGGCGGCACGAAACTTGCAGACTATTGTAGTCGCAAGACCTGCCGCCACCGCGTTGTCCGGGCGATCGCGCGGCGTGTCAGGGATCACGCTCCCCGACGGTGGTGGGCAGGCGCGCTGCGCCTGCCCGCGAAGCTCAGCCGCGACGCGCCTGCCGGATGAGGAAATCGGCCACCGCCAGCGCGCGGTCGTGGCTGCCGGCCAGGGCCCCGGAGGTGAAGAAGCGGCCGTGGATGCCCAGCGCCGGCACGCCGTCGATGCGGTAGGCATCGGTGAGCTGGCGGGCCTTGTTGGCCGAGGTGGCGACCTGGAAGGAGCGGAACATCTCGGTGAACTTCGCGCCGTCGACACCGTTGGCACTGACGAAGGCGGTCATGTCGCCCTCGGTGTTGAGGCGCCGGTTCTGGACATGGATCGCAGCGAAGATCTTGCGGTGCAGCGCCTGCAGCTGCCCCATCGCCTCCAGGGCGTAGAACATGCGCTGCGCCAGCTGGTGGCGTGCGGTGAAGCCCACCGGCACCTGGCGGAAGGCCACGTCCGCGGGCAGGCGCTTGGCCCAGGCCTCGAGCAGCGGCTCGAACGCGTTGCAGTGCGGGCACTCGTACCAGAAGAACTCGACGACCTCGATCTTCTTGTCGGGCGACGGCAGCGTCACCGGGGCGGGCTGGGCCAGCCGCACGTAGTGGGTTCCCTCGACGGGAGCACCCTGGGCCCGAGCCGCCGGGGCGACAACCAGACCCAGGCCGGTCCCCGCCATGCCGATGGTGAAATCGCGACGCTTCATGACACCCTGTCCTTTCGAATTGTGCTTCGTGCGAAGCCCGGTGGAGTCAGGCGGCACGCCGGAGTTCCGGGCCGATGTCACGGCTTCTCGACGCGAACCAGACGCGCGTCGATGCCGATGTTGGTCAGCCGCGCCTGCGCGCCTTCCGCCTCCTCGCGGGTGGCGAACGGACCCACCCGCACACGATAGACGGCGCGGCCCGACTGCTCGCGCTCGCTGACCTTCGACTCCATGCCCAGCATGGCCATCTTCGCCCGCTGCTGCTCGGCGTCCTCGGCCCGGGTAAAGGCGCCGACCTGCACGTGATAGACAAACGCTTCAGCCGCCGGCACGGTGGACTTGGCGCCAGGCTTCGATGCCGCGGGTGCCGCGGCCGGCGCGGCACCGCCGGCCAGGATGGCGGCCGCGTCGCGTGCCGGCGCCGGGCGCGAGGCGGCAGGTGCCGGGGCCGGCGTCGTCGCCACCGCCCGCGGCTCGCTGGCCGTGGGCGCGGCGGGCCGGGGCGTGGCCTTCGTACCCAGCGGGGCGTTGGGATCCCAATGGCGGTTGCGCTCGGCCTCGGCGCTGTCCTGTTCGGCCGTGCGCTGAGGCACCTTGTTGACGAAGGGGACCGGCGCCTTGGTGATGTACAGCGCCACGCCGAGCGCGACCGCCAGGCCGGCCAGCAGGCCGACGACGAGCCCGAGCAGGAAACCGCCACGCTGAGACTTCATTGCCGGACCTCCGCCGGCTGCGCGCCGGCGTCGTTCGCGCTCTCGCGCACCATGGATTCGGGCGCGCCGACCCCGAGAACGCCCAGTGCGTTGCGCAGGACCTGCGCCGTCGCGGCCAGCAGCGCCGCCCGGGCGCGGGCGAGCGCCGGGTCGTCGACCAGGAAGCGCTCGGCCGCGTAGTAGGCGTGGAACGCCGCGGCAAGGTCGCGCAGGTAGAACGCCAGGTCGTGCGGCGCGAGGTCGGCCGCCGCGCGCGACAGCACGTCGGGGTAGTCGGCCAGGCGCAGCAGCAGCGCCGCCTCGCTCGGCGCCGTCAGCAGCGACAGATCGGCCACGCCCAGTTCGGCCAGCAGATCGTCGCGCGCGCCCGCGGCCAGGCCGCGGCCGGCGGCATACTGGGCAAGCACCGAGCAGATGCGCGCGTGCGCGTACTGCACGTAGAAGACCGGGTTCTCGTCGCCCGTCTTCAGCGCCAGGTCGACGTCGAAGACGAACTCGGTGTCGGCCTTGCGGCTGATGAGGAAGAAGCGCACCGCGTCGCGGCTCGTCCACTCGACCAGGTCGCGCAGCGTCACGTAGCTGCCGGCGCGCTTGGAGATCTTGACCTCCTGCCCGCCACGCATCACGGTGACCATCTTGTGCAGCACGTAGTCGGGGTAGCCGACCGGGATGCCGACGCCGGCCGCCTGCAGGCCGGCGCGCACGCGCGCGATGGTGCCGTGGTGGTCGCTGCCCTGCACGTTGATGACCTTGTCGAAGCCGCGCTGCCACTTGTGCACGTGGTAGGCGACGTCGGGCACGAAGTAGGTGTAGGTGCCGTCGGACTTCCGCATCACGCGGTCCTTGTCGTCACCGTCGTCGGTGGTCCGCAGCCACAGCGCGCCGCCATCCTCGAAGGTCTTGCCGGCGCCGACCAGGCGCTGCACGGCCTCGTCGACGCGGCCGCTCGAATACAGGCTCGACTCCAGGTAGTAGTGGTCGAAGCGCACGCCGAAGGCCTGCAGGTCGAGGTCCTGCTCGTGGCGCAGGTAGGCCACGGCGAACTGGCGGATGCCGTCGAGGTCGTCGGCGTCGCCGCTGGCGGTGAACTCGCGGTCGTCGGCGCGCACGGTCTTGCGGGCGAGGAAGTCGGCCGCGATGTCGGCGATGTAGTCGCCGTTGTAGGCCGACTCCGGCCAGCCGTCGTCACCCGGCTTCAGGCCCTTGATGCGGGCCTGCGTGGACAGCGCGAGCGTCGAGATCTGGGCACCGGCGTCGTTGTAATAGAACTCGCGATGCACCTGCCAGCCCTGGGTGGCGAGCAGGTTGCAGATGGAGTCGCCAAGGGCGGCCTGGCGGCCGTGACCGACGTGAAGCGGGCCGGTCGGGTTCGCCGAGACGAACTCGACCATCAGCCGCCGGCCGTTGGCGGCCTGCTGGCCGAAGCAGGGGCCCGAGCGCAGCACCTCGGAGACGACCGCCTGGCGGGCCGCCGGCACGAGGCGCAGGTTGACGAAGCCGGGCCCCGCGATCTCGAGGGCCGCGACCCAGCGCCGAACCGCCGGCTGACGGTCGAGCGCATCGACGAGGGCGGTGGCGAGTTCGCGCGGGTTGCGCTTGAGCGCGCGCGCGAGCGGCATCGCGGCCGTGACGGCGAGGTCGCCATGCGACGCCTGCTTGGGCGACTCGAAGGCAGCCGCCGGTGCGACCCCGGGGGCGAGCTCCGCGAGCGCCGCGGCCAGCGCCTGCAGCAGTTCCTGCTTGGCTTGGATCATCCGAAGATTCTACGTTTGGGGTCGCGACGGCTTCCGATCCGAGAGATTGGGCACGCTTTGCCCCGCAATTGCGCGGATACGGCTGCCTGCAAACGCATCACCATCGCAGCATGGCGGATTGCCGCCTTCCCCCGTCCCATGCTCAGCACCCCCGTCGCAGCCGCCCCGCCCTCGGCGCCGGACGCCGAACTGCCCGCGCAGATCGGCAGGTACCGCGTCGTGCGCAAGCTCGGCGAAGGCGCGACCAGCGAGGTGTTCCTCGCCCACGACGACTTCCACGACCGCGACGTCGCCATCAAGCGCGTGCGCCTGGGCCTGATGCCGGACTCGCGCGAGGATCACTTCCAGCGCCGCTTCTTCGCCGCCGAGGCGGCCCTGGTGGGCCGCCTGCAGCACCCCAACGTGGTGCAGATCCTCGATGCCGTGGAGGACGACGCGGCGCCCTACCTGGTCATGGAGTACGTCCCGGGCGTCACGCTGCGCCGCTTCTGCCGGGCCGACAACCTGCTGCCGCTGGACCAGATCGTCGAGATCGGCTTCAAGTGCGCGCGCGCGCTCGGTTACGTCTTCCGCCAGGGCCTGATCCACCGCGACGTGAAGCCGGCCAACGTTCTGGCCGTGCTGGACGGTGGCCACGTGGTCGACGTCAAGATCAGCGACTTCGGCAGCGTCTTCCACCTCGGCGCCGACCGCACGCAGGTCCACCGGGTCGGGTCGCTGGCCTACATGTCGCCGGAGCAGCTCAACGGCGACAGCCTGGACTGCCGAGCCGACATCTACTCGCTGGCGGCGGTGCTCTACCACCTGATCAGCGGTCGACCGCCATTCGACGCCACCCAGCAGGCGGCGATCATGCACCAGATCTGCAACGCGACGCCACCCTCGCTGGCGTCGCTGCGCGACGGGGTATCGCCGCGCCTGGAGTCGCTGGTGATGCGGGCGCTGGCCAAGCAGCGCGACGACCGCCCCTCGAGCTGGGACGAGTTCGCCGGCGCCCTGGCCGCCCTGGTGGCCGACGGCGCGGTGCCGCGCGGCTCGCTGCAGTCGGTGCTCGACTCCGAACGGTTCAACCTGCTGCGCTCGCTGGAGTTCTTCGCCGGCTTCGGCGACGTCGAACTGTGGGAGGTGGTCCACCGCGCGCGCTGGCAGAGGCTGCCGTTCGGGCATGCGCTGTACCGCAAGGGCCAGCAGGGACGCACCTTCCACATCATCGCCAGCGGCAAGGTCGAGGTCTACCGCGAGGGCCAGCGGGTGGCCGAACTCGGCGCCGGCACCTCGGTGGGCGAAATGGCCTACCTGGCCCCCAGCGACGTGCTGCGCACCCACAGTGCCGACGTGCTGGTGGCAGAGCCGGCGACCACGATCTCCTTCAACCCGGACACGCTCGACCAGCTCTCGCTGGGCACCCGCGCGCTCTTCGACCGCGCGTTCATCGGCGTGCTGGTGCGGCGCCTGCACTCGGCACACGAGGCGCTGGCACACCCGCGGCGCATCCTCTGAGCTCCCCCAGGGCCGGGCCACGCCCAGCCCGCCGGTCGTGGGGGTCCAGGCAAAGCGGCAGCGCCCCGTTTGCTCGAGAACGGCGGTCCACCGCCCCGCCCGTCGCGCGTTGTCACGACGGCAGCACCCGCTTCGTGCTGCAATCAGGACGCGGCACGCGCCGCCATCTCCCGGAGGAACACCCAGATGCTTGCCAGAACCATCGTCGCCGCCTCGGTCATCGTGCTTGCGGGCGGCTTCGCCGGCGTCACCCACGCCGCCGGTGACTGCGAAGCCCAGGCCGCCGCGAAGAAGCTCGCGGGCGCCGCGCGCACCAGTTTCGTCAAGAAGTGCGAGGCCGACACCGCGGCCGCCGGCGGCAGCACCTGCGAGGCGCAGGCCGACGCCAAGAAGCTCGCCGGGGCAGCGCGCACGGCCTTCGTCAAGAAGTGCGGCACGGACAGCGCGGCTTCGGCGGCGGCCGGCAGGTGCGAAGGCGACGCCGACGCGAAGAAACTGGCCGGCGCGGCGCGCGCCAGCTTCGTCAAGAAGTGCGTGAGCGACGCCGCCGCGGCGAAGTGACGCCTGCGGCCACGGCGCGGCGCCGTCAGCCGGCGTCGCGCTGCGCCTGGCGCGCGGCGCGCGACCAGTAGCCCGGGTCGCCGTAGGTGTGCTTGAGGAAGTCGATCCACAGCCGCACGCGCAGCGGCAGGTGCTTTCGCTGCGGGAACACGGCATAGATGCCGTTGGGCGGGGCGGCGAAATCCTCCAGCACCACCTGCAGGCGCCCGGCCTCGACATCGGACTCCACTTCCCAGGTGCTGCGCCAGGCGATGCCCATGCCGCGAAGGCACCACGCGTGGAGCACCTGACCGTCGCTGCAGTCGATGCGACCGCTGGGCCGCAGGTGCGTGACCTGGCCATCGACCACGAAGGCCCAGCCGCGGGTCTGGCTGGCATCGGACGACAGCGTCAGGCACTCGTGGCGGGCGAGGTCGGCCGGTGACTTCGGGATGCCGGCGCGCTTCAGGTAGCCCGGCGTGGCCACGCACAGCCGCCGGTTGTCGGCAAGCCGCACGCTGACCAGGCTGGAGTCGGGCAGGTCGCCGACGCGCACCGCGCAGTCGAAGCTCTCGTTGACGATGTCGACCACCCGGTCGGAGAGGTTCAGCGAGACGTTGACGTCGGGATGCTGCTCGATGAAGCGCGGCACCAGCGGCGCGACATGCCTGCGCCCGAAGCCCCCGGGCGCGGTGATGCGCAGGTAGCCGCTGGCCTTGACGCCCCCGGCGCTCACGCTGGCCTCGGCATTGGCGAGGTCGGCGAGCAGGCGCTGGCAGTCCTCGAGGAAGGCGCTGCCCTCGTGGGTCAGCGTGATGCGCCGGGTCGTCCGCACGAGCAGCTTGACGCCGAGCCGCTCCTCGAGCGCGTCGATCCGCCGGCCGATCACCGCCGGTGCCACGCCTTCGGCGAGCGCCGCCGCGGTCAGGCTGCCCTTGGTGGCCACCCCGACGAACGATTCGAGCTGCTTGAGCTTGTCCATTCTGGTGATTATGCAATCCAGACGGATTAATACCCAGATCAAATCACTTGATTCGTTACCTCAATTGGGGTTGTCTGCGGCGTGATCGGCGTTCGCAGCCCGCCGTGGCACCGATTCATGCGCAGAACGCATGAATCCAAGCCGATGCGATGACTTAATGACTCGCCAACGGACGAATACAGTGTAGCCATGGACTCCTCGGCCACTCCCGCGCGCGCGCACGCCCCGAAGGCGGCGCTCTTCGACGCGTACGGCACCCTGTTCGACGTCTACAGCGTCGGGCTGCTGGCCGAGCAGTTGTTCCCCGGGCACGGCGATCGCCTGGCCGCGCTGTGGCGCGACAAGCAGATCGAGTACACGCGCCTGGTGTCGATGAGCGGCCGCTACCGCCCGTTCTGGGACCTGACCCGCGCCGGCCTGCGCTTCGCAGCCGAGCGGCTGGCATTGGCCCTGGACCAGGCGTCCGAGGAGCGGCTGATGAGCCAGTACCGCCACCTCTCGGCGTTCCCGGAGAACCGCGAGGTGCTGGCCGAGCTTCAGCGCCGCGGCATACCGACCGGGATCCTGAGCAACGGCGACCCCGAGATGCTCGCCGTCGCGGTGCGCAGCGCGGGCTTCGCGGACCTGCTGCAGCACGTGCTCTCGGTGCACGAGGTGCAGCGCTACAAGACAGACCCGGCCGCCTACGCGCTGGGGCCGCGCGCGTTCGGCCTGCCGGCGCGCGACATCCTGTTCGTCTCCAGCAACGGCTGGGACGCCATCGGCGCCACCTGGTTCGGCTACACGACGCTGTGGGTCAACCGCAGCCGCATGCCGCTCGAGGCGCTGGACACCCACCCCACCCACGTCGGCGCCACGCTGCGCGACGTGCTGGACTGCTTCCCTTCCTCTTCCTGATCGCAACCCGCCGGCTGCACGCCGGATTCGTCCACCACCATGACTGATCGCACCACCGTCCACGGCCTGCAGGTCGCCACCGTCCTGAAGACCTTCATCGACGAGCGGGTCCTGCCTGGCACCGGCATCGAGCCGGGCGCCTTCTGGCAGGGCTTCGACGCCATCGTGCACGACCTCGCGCCGAGGAATGCCGCGCTGCTGGCCGAGCGTGACCGCCTGCAGGCCGAACTCGACGCCTGGCACTCGAAGCATCCGGGGCCGATCCGGAACATGGCGAAGTACCGCAAGTTCCTCGAGAAGATCGGCTACCTCGTGCCCGTGCCGGCGAAGGTCAAGGTGACGACCAGGAACGTCGACGCCGAGCTCGCCGTGCAGGCCGGCCCGCAGCTGGTGGTGCCGATCACCAACGCACGCTACGCGCTCAACGCCGCCAACGCACGCTGGGGCTCGCTGTACGACGCGCTCTATGGCACCGACGTGCTCAGCGAGGCCGACGGCTGCGAGAAGGGCTCGGGCTACAACCCCAAGCGCGGCGCCAAGGTCATCGAGTACGCGCGCCACGTGCTCGACCGCTGCGCGCCGCTGAAGAAGGGCTCGCACGTCGACTCGACGCGCTACTTCATCGACGCCGGCCGGCTGATGGTCACGCTGGCCGACGGCCGCACCGTCGAGATGAAGAAGCCGGCGCAGTTCGTCGGCTTCCAGGGCGACGCCGACGCGCCGTCGTCGGTCCTGCTGGTGCACCACGGACTGCACCTGGACATCCGCATCGATCGCAGCCACCCGATAGGCGCCATCGACCCGGCCGGGGTCAGCGACCTTGTCATCGAGTCGGCGCTGTCGACCATCCTCGACCTCGAGGACTCGGTGGCGGTCGTCGACGCCGACGACAAGGTGCTGGCCTACGGCAACTGGCTGGGCATCCTCCAGGGCACGCTGACCGAGCAGGTCAGCAAGGGCGGCAAGACCTTCACCCGCGGCCTCAACCCCGATCGCGTCTACACCGGCAAGGGCGGTGAGGACGTCAAGCTGCACGGGCGTTCGCTGCTGTTCGTGCGCAATGTCGGCCACCTGATGACCAACCCGGCGATCCTCTGGGGCCCCGAGGGCAAGGAGATCCCCGAGGGCATCATGGACGCCGTCGTCACGACGACGATCGCGCTGCACGACCTGAAGGCGCCGGCCAGCGCGGCCGTGCGCAACACCCGCCACGGCTCGGTCTACATCGTCAAGCCGAAGATGCACGGCCCGGCCGAGGTCGCCTTCGCCAGCGAGCTTTTCGGCCGCGTCGAGAAGCTGCTGGGCCTGAAGGACAGCACCGTCAAGCTCGGCATCATGGACGAGGAGCGGCGCACCAGTGTCAACCTCAAGGCCTGCATCGCCGCGGCGGCCAGCCGCGTGGCCTTCATCAACACCGGCTTCCTCGACCGCACCGGCGACGAGATGCACACCGCCATGCGCGCCGGTCCGATGCTGCGCAAGGGCGACATGAAGGCCACCGCGTGGATCCAGGCCTATGAGCGCAGCAACGTGCTGACGGGCCTGGAATGCGGCCTGCGCGGCCGCGCGCAGATCGGCAAGGGCATGTGGGCGATGCCCGACCTGATGGCCGCGATGCTGCAGCAGAAGATCGTGCACCCGAAGGCCGGCGCCAACACGGCCTGGGTGCCGAGCCCGACGGCCGCCACGCTGCACGCGCTGCACTACCACCAGGTCGACGTCTTCAAGGTCCAGCGCGAGCTCGAGAAGGTGGACGTCGACGCCGAGCGCGAGCAACTGCTGGAAAACCTGCTCACCGTCCCCGTGGCGAAGAAGCCGAAGTGGAGCGACGAGGAGAAGCGCCAGGAGCTCGACAACAACGCACAGGGCATCCTGGGCTACGTCGTGCGCTGGGTCGACCAGGGCGTGGGCTGCTCCAAGGTGCCCGACATCCACGACGTCGGCCTGATGGAAGACCGCGCGACCTTGCGCATCTCCAGCCAGCACATGGCCAACTGGATGCTGCACGGCGTGGTGACGAAGCAGCAGGTCACGGCCACCCTCAAGCGCATGGCCAAGGTGGTGGACAAGCAGAACGCCGGCGACCCGCTCTACAAGCCGATGGCCGGGCACTGGGACACCAGCTTCGCCTTCCGCGCCGCCCGCGACCTCGTCTTCAACGGCACCGAGCAGCCCAGCGGCTACACCGAGCCGCTGCTGCACGGCTGGCGGCTGAAGGTCAAGGCGGCGTCGAAGTGACCGGCTGACACCCCTCGCTTCGCCAGGGGTCGCTTCGCCTGGGGTCAGGTCTATTTCTTTGCACGGTGGCCCTCGACGTGCAAAGAACGAGACCTGACCCCGTTGCTTTTCAGATCCGCTTGCCTTTCAGCCCGCAGCCAGGCCCTCCAATGCCTGCCGGTACAACTGCCGCGAACGCCACAGCACCATCTCCTTCCAGTCGTCGTGCGGCGGGTAGAAGTGGTCGCGCAGGGCGCCGCGGATCGGTGCGGCCTCGGGGCCGGTCGGGTTGCCGTGGTTCCACAGCCAGGCGTCGGCGCGCAGCACGCGCGCCCCGTTGGCCTGCGAATAGGTGCCGAACTCGAGGGCGACGAAGGCGATGTCGGCGTGCGCCAGCGCGCGCTCGTAGCCGAACTCGGTCAGGCCCCACTTCTCCTGCGAGCTCGAGGTGCCCAGCAGCGGCTCGGTGACACTGTCGCCCCACCAGCGGCGGGCACGCTGCACCCGGGAACTGCCAGGGGCGTGGTTGCAGATCGGCTCGCCGTAACCGTACGGGCCCAGGCCGGTGTGCATGTCTATGACGGCCACGGTCTTCGCGTGCTCGAGGTTGCGCAGCAGGATGGCCTCGCTGGTGCGGCGCGCCCAGGTGGGCCCGGTTCCGCCGTGGAACAGGCCGTCCGCGTGCGTGTACTGGCCGCTCGAACGCGCGACGCGCTCGGCGTGCACGCCGTGCCGCTCGCGCCAGGCGTCGATCACGGCATCGGCCGCGGCGAGGCTGGCCGCATCGAGCGAACGGGGGATGTAGTGCGAGTGCAGCTCGGCATAGCCCGGGTTCGCGGGCAGCGGCGCAGAGAAATCGACCCAGTTGCGGTTGAGGTCGACGTTCTCCTCGGTCACGCGGCGCAGCCACGCGAAGCCGTGCGGGTTGACGGCGTGCACGAGCAGGGCCGCGGTGCGCGGCGGCAGGGTGCCGGGCCGGTGACCGAGCAGGAAGTCGACCTGCGGGCCGCTGCCGCACAGCCCCTCGACACCGTGCGTGGCCGACAGCACCACCAGTACCCGCTCGGCGTCGCGCGGCCCCAGCCAGGCGGTGTCGGTAGCCAGGGCTTCGCCGCCAGGTCCCTTCAGGGGATGCGCCCATGATTCGACATGCGCGCCGCAGCGCGACGCTGCCTCGAGGAACTTGTCGCGGGCTTCGGAATAGGTGCGGGAGAAGACGCCGAGGTCCATGGGCGGCCGGGACGGGTTGACGACATGCCCATTGTGTCGCCACGCCGCGACGTCTGCCCGAAGGCAGCGGTGCCCGGCAGCGCACTCAGTCGGCGATGGCCGGCAACAGGCGCGCCGCCAGCTCGCGCAGCCGCTCGATGCCCGGCTCCTTGCGCGGCCACGTCAGCTCGACGCCGTCGGCGACATGTCGCGGCAGCACGTGCAGGTGCAGGTGCGGCACGGTCTGGAAGCCCGCGGGGCGGTTGGCCTGCAGCACCGTGATGCCCTCGGGTGCGAAGACCTGCTGCACCGCCAGGGCGATGCGGCGTGCCGCGCGCATCAGCGCCGCCGCCTCGTCGTCGCTGCAGTCCAGCAGCGTCGGCACCGGCCGCTTCGTGGCGACGATCACGTGCCCGGCGTTGACCTGCCCGGCGTCCATGAAGGCGAAGACGAGCTCGTCCTCGTAGACCTTCGCGCAGGGCCACTCGCCGCTCAGCAGCTTCTCGAAGACGGTAGGCATGGAATGGCGGGCCGTTCGCTGGACACGGCCCGCATCATGCCGCAGCGCCGGGGCGCCCGGGCGCCCCGGCGCTCGCCCCGGTCAGGTCGGGGTCGGCGTGCCCGCCATGCGGTCGAACCTGAGGAACCACTTGCGCGCCATCGCGACCAGCTGCGCCTCGCTCGGGTGGTCGATCGTCTCGTAGCCGACGACGAACTTCGCTGTCTGCGGGCGGTGCTTCTCGACGTAGTGGCGGAAGTCGGCCTGGCTCTGGTGCGCGCCGCAGACCAGCACTTCCTGCACGCCCTCGAGGGCGTCGCAGACATGGCCGAAGAACTCGTGCTCGCTGCGCACCTGGCTCTGGTGGTGGCGCGTGACGTGATGGTGGGCCTTGACCTTCTGCGCCTGCACGTGCTCGGCGTCGAACTGAAGGACCTGGGCCGTGTTGTGGTCGAGCGCGACCACGGCATGGAACATCGTCATCGGTTTTCCTGTGGAGGGCGGGTCAATGGGTTCTCGATCGATCGGGCAGGCTCAGGCCATGCGACGTGCGGCGCTCTCGCGCGCGCTCTCGCAGGCCACGCAACGCAGCGCCCAGGGCTCGACCTTCAGCCGGTCGAACGGAATGTCGGCGCCACAGGAGGTGCAGCGGCCGTACTCGCCTGCACGCAGCCGCGCGAGGGCCTTGCCGGTCTCGTCGAGCTCGAGTGCCTCGCGGTCGGAGATGGCCATGTCGAGCTCGCGCTCGGGCTCGCGCTGGGGGGCATCGTCGCCGTCCTGCAGCAGCACGTCCCGCGCATGCTCGGCGCGGGTCAGGCCCTGGTGATGATCGGCCACGCGCCGATCGAGCTGCCGCAGCCGCTGCTCGAGGGCCGATTCCAGCAGCGCGCGCTGGCCGGCCGTCAGGTGTCTTGTCATCGTGCTCTCCATCATGGGCAGAATGGATCCCCTTGAAGCGCATGATGCGTGGGCCGGCATGCCGCTGACTTGAGATCGGTCAAGCAGGAGCGCCGCTGCCTAGAATCTTCACACCCGTACGCACCGATGCGTTCGTTCCGACGACCCGCGCCATGATGTCCCCCTCGTCCGCCCTGCCCGCCCGCTGTGACGTGCTCGTGGTCGGCGCCGGGCCGGCGGGCAGTGCGTGCGCGCAGGTGCTGGCGGGGGCGGGCCGCGACGTGCTGCTTGTCGACCAGCACGATTTCCCGCGCGACAAGGCGTGCGGCGACGGCCTGATCCCCGATGCGCACGCCGCGCTGGCGGAGCTCGGCGTGCTCGACGAGGTGATGGACCATGCCCGCCACGTCGGCCACGTGCGATGCGTGGCGCCCCGCGCGGGCCACATCGACGTCCCGGGCCGCCTCGCGGTCCTGCCGCGCAAGGTGCTGGACCACCTGCTCGCGAAGTCGGCGTGCCGCCATGGCGCACGTCTGGCCACGCCGTGGCGCTTCGAGGCACCGCTGCTCGACGGCGATCGCGTCACCGGCGCACGGCTGCGGGGCCCCGCTGGCACGCACGAGGTCATCGCGAACTGGGTGGTGATGGCCACGGGCGCGGTGCCGCAGGCCATGATCGCCGCCGGGCTGTGCGAACGGCGCACGCCCAGCGGCGTGGCACTCCGGGGCTACGTGCATCACCCGGGACTCGGGCATCGGATCGACCAGCTGCAGGTGGTCTGGCATCCGCGCCTGGAGGGCGGCTACGGCTGGATCTTCCCCGCGCCAGGCGACGTCTACAACATCGGCGCCGGGCTGACGCACAGCCACGCCGAGCAGCCCGGCGGCCGCGGGCGGATGCAGGAAGTGAACCTGCGGGACACCTTCGCCGCGTTCGCCGAGGTCTACCCGCCTGCACGCGAGCTGCTGGCGGGCGGAACGATGCTCGGCGAACTCAAGGGCGCGCCCCTGCGCTGCTCGCTCCAGGGCGCCCGGCGCACGCGGCCGGGCATGCTGGCCACCGGCGAGGCGGTCGGCAGCACCTACGACTTCACCGGCGAGGGCATCGGCAAGGCGCTGGAGACCGGCATGCTCGCCGCGCATGCGCTGCTCGGCGGCGGCACCGAGCCCGAAGTCCGGGGTCGCTACGAAGCCGCGCTGGCCGCGCTGGAGCCCCGCTTCGGCCTCTACGCCACTGCGGGCCACGTCAACCGGCGGCCGTGGCTGGTCGACCTCGTGGTCTGGCGTGCGCGCCGCAGCCCCTACCTCCAGCGCCGCATGGCTGGCGTGCTCGACGAGTCGCAGAACCCCGGGCGGCTGCTCAGCTGGCGCGGTGTCGCCAGGCTGATGTTCGGATAGGCCCCGCACTGCCCGTATCCTCGCGCCATGTGCCAGCTGCTCGGGATGAACGCCAACACGCCGACCGACGTGATGTTCAGCTTCACCGGGCTGGCCCGTCGCGCGGGCGAGCACAAGGACGGCTTCGGCATCGCCTTCTTCGAGGGCCGGGGGCTGCGCCTGTTCGTCGACCAGGTCGACGCGCTCGCATCGCCCGTGGCCGCGATGGTCAAGCGCTACCCGATCCGCAGCGAGAACGTCATCGCCCACATCCGCAAGGCCACGCAGGGTCGCGTCGCGCTGGAGAACACCCACCCGTTCGTGCGCGAGCTGTGGGGCCGCTACTGGGTGTTCGCCCACAACGGCAACCTCGAGGGCTTCGCGCCACGGCTGCACGGCGCCTTCAGGCCGGTGGGCGACACCGACAGCGAGCGCGCCTTCTGCTGGCTGATGCAGGAGCTGGCCAAGGCCCACGCCAGCGTACCCACGGTCGACGAGCTCACGCGCACGCTCGCCGAGCTGCTGCCGGTGCCGGCGTCGCACGGCACCTTCAACCTGCTGCTGTCCAACGGACAGGCGCTGTGGTCGCACTGCAGCACGAAGCTCTGGTCGCTCGAGCGCGCCCACCCGTTCGGCGCGGCGACGCTGGCCGACGAGGATCTCTCGGTCGACTTCGCGGCGCTCACCACCCCCGATGACAGGGTGGCCGTCATCGCGACCGAGCCGCTGACCAGCGGCGAGCCCTGGCAGGCCTTCGCGCCGGGCGAGCTGCGGGTCTTCGTGCACGGGCGGGCCGTCTTCGCGGGCGCGACGCGCCACGCGTAGGGCACGGCAACCCGCCGAGGACGAACCGGGGCGCACAATCGCGGCTCCCACGGTCACCGCCGCACCCCATGCCCGCGATTCCCGTCCCGCGATTCGACCGGTTCTACCGCCACGTCGAGTTGACCCAGCTGCTCCAGGACTACGCCGCGGCGCTGCCGGGCCTGGTCGAGCTGCGCTCGATCGGCCGCAGCCACGAGGGCCGCGACATCTGGCTGCTGGTGGTGACGAATGCCGCCACCGGCGCCGACACCGACAAGCCCGGGTTCTGGATCGACGGCAACATCCACGCCGCCGAGCTCACCGCCGGCACCGCCTGCCTGTACTGGCTGCACCAGCTCGCCACCGGTTACCCGGCGGACCCGCAGCTGCGGCAGCTGCTCGACACGCGGGTCGTCTACATCTGCCCGCGCCTCAACCCCGACGGCGCCGAGCTCGCGCTGGCCGACCGCCCACGCCACATCCGCTCCTCGACCCGTCCCTACCCCTGGGACGAGCCGCACGTCGAGGGCCTGACCCCCGAGGACGTGGACGGCGACGGCCGCATCCTGAGCATGCGCATCCCCGACCCGCACGGGCCCTGGAAGAGGCACCCTGCCGAGCCGCGCCTGATGGTCGCGCGCGAGCCGGGCGAGTTCGGCGGCGAGTATTTCCGCGTCATGCCCGAGGGCCTGCTCGCCAACTGGGACGGGCTCAAGATCTCGGTCAACAAGGACCGCGAGGGCCTGGACCTGAATCGCAACTTCCCCGCCTACTGGCGGCAGGAGTTCGAGCAGCCGGGCGCCGGCCCCTATCCGGCCAGCGAGCCGGAGGTGCGCGCGATGGTCGACTTCATCGTGCGCCACCCCAACATCGGCGCGGCGGTGAGCTTCCACACCCACAGCGGCGTCATCCTGAGGCCCATGGGCACGCAGAGCGACGACGACATGACGCCCGAGGACCTGTGGATCTACAAGCGCCTGTCGGAGCTGGGCGCGAAGCTCACGGGCTACCCCGCGATCAGCATCTTCCACGACTTCAAGTACCACCCCAAGGAAATCATCACCGGCACCCAGGACTGGGTCTACGAGCACCTGGGGGCCCTCTTCTGGACGGTGGAGATCTGGGCGCCGAACAAGGAGGCCGGGATCACCGGCTACTCCTGGATCGAGTGGTACCGCGACCACCCGGTCGAGGACGACCTGAAACTGCTGAAGTGGAGCGACGAGCAGTGCGCCGGGGCCGCCTACGTCGACTGGCGACCGTTCGACCACCCGCAGCTCGGCGCGGTCGAGATCGGCGGCTGGGACAAGATGAACTTCTGGCGCAACCCGCCGCCGCACCTGCGCGAGCGCGAGGCGGCGCGCTTCCCCGCATGGCTCACCCGGCTGGCGCTGTCGCTGCCGCGCCTCGAGGTGCTGCGCACCGAGGTGAGCGCGCTCGGCGAGGACACCTGGCGCGTGCGCTTGGCGGTGGCCAACGCCGGCTACCTGCCGAGCTACATCAGCAAGCGTTCCCTGGAGCGCAAGACCGCACGCGGCACCGTCTTCACCATCGACCTGCCCGACGACTGCTCGCTGGTCAGCGGCAGGCAGCGCGAGGTCGGACCGCACCTCGAGGGCCACGGGCCGAAGAACAGCCTGCTGGCCTTCCAGCCTTCGCGCGAGATCACGCCCGACCGCGCCGTCGCCGAGTGGATCGTGCGCGGCCCGCGCGGCGCGGCGATCGCGCTCGGCGCCAGCGCCGACCGCGCCGGCAGCGTGCGCACCGCCGTCACCCTGGAATGAACCCGACGATGAAACTCGAAGTCAACGGCCAGCCGCGCCAGCTCGACCCCGCCCTCGCCGATCCGCAGATGCCGCTGCTGTGGGCGCTGCGCGACCTGCTGGACATGACCGGCACCAAGTTCGGCTGCGGCGTGGCTGCCTGCGGCGCCTGCACCGTGCATGTCGACGGCCAGCCGGTGCGCTCCTGCGTCACGCCGCTGGCGTCGGTGGCCGGGCGCCAGGTCCGCACGATCGAGTCGCTGGGCACGCCCGAGGCCCCGCACCCGCTGCAGCGCGCCTGGGTCGAGCACCAGGTGCCGCAATGCGGCTACTGCCAGAGCGGGCTGCTGATGGCCGCCGCGGCGCTGCTCGAGCGCAAGCCCGACCCGACCGACGCCGAGATCGACGCCGCGATCACGAACCTGTGCCGCTGCGGCACCTACCCGCGCGTGCGCGCCGCGATCCGCTCGGTGGCGGCCAAGCGGGGCAAGGCATGAGGCGGCGCACGCTGATCGTCGCCGGCGCGGGCGCCGCCGGGGCGCTGGTGGTCGGTTGGGGGCTGATGCCGCCGCGCAGCCGCATCGGTCGTCCCGACACGCTGCCGCAGCGGGAAGGCGAGATCGGGCTCAACGGCTGGATCCGCGTTGCCGCCGACGGCGAGGTGCTGCTGGCGATGCCACGCAGCGAGATGGGCCAGGGCGTGCACACCGCGCTGGCCACGCTGGCCGCCGAGGAGCTCGACGTGCCGCTCGCACGCGTGCGCCTCGTCGAGGCCGGGCACGACGCGCTTTACGGCAACGTCGCGATGTTCGTCGGCAGCCTGCCCTTCCACCCCGACGACACCGAGCCCGGCCGCGAGACGAGCTCGGTGCGCGCCGGTCGCTGGATCGTCTCGAAGCTGGCGCGCGAGCTGGGCATCAACGCGACCGGTGGCTCGTCCAGCGTGGCCGACGCCTGGGAGCCGCTGCGCACGGCTGCGGCCGTCGCCCGCGGCCAGTTGCTCGGGGCCGCGTCGCTGCAGTGGAAGCTGCCGGTGGCCGAACTGCGCATCGACGACGGCGTGGTCAGCCACCCTTCCGGGCCGAAGGCGCACTTCGGCGAGCTGGCCCGCGCCGCCGCCGCCACGCCGCCCGGCGACGCCGCGCCCAAGCCGGCCTCGGCCTGGCGGCTGGTGGGCCGCACGCAGCCGCGCATCGACGTGCCCGCCAAGGTCGACGGCAGCGCCCGCTTCGGCATCGACACCCGGCTGCCGGGCATGTTGTACGCCGTCGTGCGCCACTGCCCGATGCTCGGCGGCAGCCCGGGCCGGGTGCTGGTCGACCGGGCGATGGCCCTGCCCGGGGTGGAGAGGGTCGTGCGCCTGGGCAGCTACGCGGGCTCGACGGCCGGCGTCGCGGTGGTGGGCCGCACCACGTGGCACGCACGCCGGGGCGCGGAGGCGCTGGACGTCGAATGGCGCCAGCGCCCGACCGGCGGCGCCGATTCGGCGGCCGTCCTGCGCGATCTCGAGGCCCGCGCGCGCGACGCCGCGGCCGCCGACGGCGGCTTCGCCTTCCACGATCGCGGTGACTGGCCGCAGGCGCGCACGCGCGCCGCCCGTCGCATCGAGGCGGTCTACCGTGCGCCCTACCTGGCCCACGCCGCGCTCGAGCCGATCAACTGCACCGCGCAGGTGAAGGACGGACGCGTCGAGGTCTGGGCACCGACCCAGGTGCCCGGCTTCGCGCGCGCGCTGGCCGCCAAGGTGGCCGGCGTGCCTGAAGATGCCGTGACCGTCCACGTGACCTACCTCGGCGGTGGCTTCGGCCGCCGGCTGGAGGTCGACTTCGTCGGCCAGGCGGTGCGCATCGCGCTGGAGACCGGCGGCCGCCCGGTGCAACTGGTGTGGACCCGCGAGGAGGACACCACGCACGACTTCTACCGCCCGGCGGGTGTGGCGGTGATGCAGGCCGCGCTGGACGCCGACGGCAGCGTCCAGGGCGTGGGCATCGTCAGCGCCGGCGACGCCATCACGCCGCGCTGGCTCGAGCGCGGCCTGCCGGCGCTGGCCGGCCCGGTGGAGACTCCTGACAAGACCACCAGCGAAGGGCTGTTCGACCTGCCCTACGCGGTGCCGAACCGGCGCATCGCCCACGTCGCCACGCACAGCGGCGTGCCGGTGGGGTTCTGGCGCGCCGTCGGCCACTCGCACAACGCGTTCTTCGCCGAAGGCTTCGTCGACGAGCTCGCGCACGCCGCGGGGCAGGACCCGGTGGCCTTCCGCCTCGCGCTGCTGGAGAGGCTGCCGCGCCACGCGGCGGTGCTGAAGCTGGCCGCCGAGAAGGCCGGCTGGGGCACGCCGCTGCCGGCCGGGCGTGCCCGCGGCGTGGCGCTGCACGAGAGCTTCGACAGCATCGTCGCCCAGGTGGCCGAGGTGTCCCTGGACGGCGGGGGCATCCGCGTGCACCGCATCGTCTGCGCGATCGAGTGCGGCATCGTCGTCAACCCGGGGATCGTCGCGCAGCAGATGGAGTCGGCGGTCGTCTTCGGCCTGACCGCGGCGCTCCACGGCCGCATCGACATCGAGGACGGCGTGGTGCGACAGAAGAACTTCCCCGACTACCCGCTGCTGACGCTGGCGGCCACGCCGGTGATCGAGACCCACGTCCTGCCGGGCACGCGACCGCCGGCGGGCGTCGGCGAGCCCGGCACGCCGCCAGTGGCCCCCGCGCTGGCCAACGCGCTGTTCGCGCTGACCGGCAAGCGCTTGCGCGAACTGCCGCTGCAGGCCTGACCGCCGCGGTCAGCCGACGCGACGCTCGGTGATCCAGCGCCTGAGCGTCACCCGCAGCCGCTCGGCGTCGATGGGCTTGGTCAGGAAGTCGTCCACGCCGGCGTCGAGCGCCTGCTGGCGCTCGCTGAGCAGCGCCGCGGCCGTCAGCGCGATGATCGGCAGCCGGGCCGTCGCGGGATCCTCGCGCAGCCGCCGCGTGGCCTCGTAGCCGTTCATCACCGGCATCTGGATGTCCATCAGCACCGCATCGAAGGGCTGACCCTCCCCGGCGGCACGCCGGGCCGCCTCCAGCGCCTGGGCGCCGTCGCCCGCCTTGCTGACGTCCACGCCCCAGCGCTTGAGCAGCGTCACCGCGATCAACGCGTTGACGGGGTTGTCCTCGGCCAGCAGCACGCGCATGCCGTGCAGTTCGCCCCGGTCGTGCGGCGCCAGGGGCCGCGATGCCGTCGCCTCGCCGCGCACCGGCGGCAGGGGCAACTCGGCCCAGAACAGGCTGCCGTGGCCGAACGCGCTCTCCAGTCCGACCGTGCCACCCATCAGCGTGGCCAGCTCGCGGCAGATCGACAGCCCGAGGCCGGCGCCGCCAAAGCGCCGCGTCATCGAGACATCGGCCTGCGAGAAGGGATTGAACAGCTCGGGCTGCATCTCTGCCGGGATCCCGGGTCCGGTGCCGCGCACCTCGAAGCGCACGCGCGTGGCGTCGATCCGACGGCTCACCACGCGCACCTCGCCGTGCGCCGTCAACTTCACCGCATTGCCGAGGAAGTTGCCGACGATCTGGCGCACGCGCCGCTCGTCACCGACCGCCAGGCCCTCGACGCCGGGACCGGTATCGAAGACCAGGCGCAGGTCGCGCCCCTCCGGCAGCGTGCCGTACAGCCGCTGCAGCGAGCGCAGCAACGCGCCGAGGTCGAACTGCGCCACCTCCAGGCGCAGCTTGCCGGCCTCGATCTTCTGCAGGTCGAGGATGTCCGAGATGACGTCGGCCAGCGACCGCGTGCTCTCGAGCACCTGGTCCAGGTACTGGCGCCGCCGTTCCTCGTCGACACCGGGATCGCGCGCGAGCTGCGCCAGCCCGATGATGCCGTTGAGCGGCGTGCGCAGTTCGTGACTGACGTCGGCGAGGAGCGCACTCCTGGCGCGGCGCGCGGACTCGGCCTCGTCGCGCGCGTTGATCACCAGGTACTCGCGGCGATCCATCGTGAATCGTGCGCCCGACACCAGCATCGACACCGGGCGGCCGTCCTTGGTCGTGAAGCGCGTGGGCAGGTCCTGCACCGACCCGTGCTCGCGCAGCAGGGCGAAGAAGCGCGACCGGTCCTCGGGGTCGGCCCAGACGCCGAGCTCCAGCGAGCCGTGCCCCACGACCTCGGCCGCCGTGTAGCCGGTCACGCGCTCGAAGGTGCGGTTGACCATCGCGTAGCAACCGGTGGCCAGGTCGGTCAGGATGATGACGTCGGGGCTGGTGGCCACCAGGTGAGACAGCATGGCCTCGGAGCGGCGCACGGCTTCCTGGGCGGCCTGGCGCTCGGTGTCGTCGACGTAGATCGACAGCACGGCCGGGCCGCCATCGGTCTCGACGTGCACCGAGGTCGAGCGCACCGCGACACGCCGCCCGTCCTTCGTCTCCAGCCGATAGTCGCCCAGGGCGTCGGCCGCCCCGGCAGGCTGGGTCTCGAGCGACTCGAAGGCGCGCCGTGCCCGCTCGCGCGAGTCGCCGTCGGCGTAGGCCTGCAGCAGGTCGGCGCCCGAGAGCGACGCCACGCCCTCGTGACCGAAGAGCGCCAGGGCGGCCGGATTGGCGTCGACCACGCGCCCGGCGCGGTGCAGCACCAGCGGCGTCGGGATGCGGCTGAAGAGTTCCCGGTAGCGCGCCTCGGTGGCCGTAGGCACCCACTGCGCGCCCAGCGCCGGCTGCCGCGCGGAACGCTGCTCGCGGTCGTCTGCCCGGCTGACGAATCGACGCAGCAGGCGCGACAGCATCCAGCCCGAGGCAAGACCCGCGGCGAACATCGCCGCGCCCCCCAGGCGCACGGACACGTCCGACCCGGACATCAGGGCAATGGCCAGCGCACCGGCCAGCGCCACGACAGTGCAGATGACGAAGAACGAGCGCTGCACCGACATGCGCAGGTCGGCGGCGGGCGGCGGCTGCCTGCTGCGCGAGGAGGGCTCGGGCCGTTCGGCGCTCAGGGGCTCGAGGTCGGGGTCGGGGTCGGGAATCACGGCGGCCCGCCTGCACCGCAGGTGCGTGGTGACGAATCGTGGGACGGGAGTGTCCACGCAAACAGGGCGGGCCGTGTCGCTCGTTTACCCCCCGCGCTTGACCTGCTGCCCCCGATCCCCCGCGAACCGGGGGCCTGCTCAGGACAGCGCGCGGGCGGCGATCAATTGCGCGCGGGTTGCCTCGGCCACCTTGCGGGCCGCCGCGGCAAAGCCTTCCACCGTGTCACCGGCATACAGCACGGCCCGCGAGGAACTCACGACGATGGGGCCGGTGGTGAGCGCCTCGCTGCCGCGCCAGCCGGCCCGCACCGTGGCCTCGGCGTCGCCGCCCTGGGCGCCGATGCCCGGGATCAGCAGGGGCAGCGTGGGCGCCAGCTCGCGCACGCGGGCGACCTCGCCCGGGTAGGTGGCACCGACCACGAGCCCGACCTGGCCGTTGCGGTTCCAGGGCCCGGAGGCCAGCCGCGCGATGCGCTCGAAGACGCGCTCGCCACCCTCGAGCCGCTGCGCCTGCAGGTCGTCGCCGCCGGGGTTGGAGGTGCGACACAGCAGGATCACGCCCTTGCCGTCCCAGCGCAGGTAGGGCTCGATGGAGTCGAAGCCCATGAAGGGTGACAGCGTCACTGCATCGGCCTGGTAGCGGGCAAAGGCCTCGCGGGCGTACTGTTCGGCGGTGGAGCCGATGTCGCCGCGCTTGGCATCGAGGATCACCGGCACGTCGGGTGCCACGCGGCGGATGTGCGCCATCAGACGCTCGAGCTGCTCCTCGGCGCGGTGGGCGGCGAAGTAGGCGATCTGCGGCTTGTAGGCGACGACCAGGTCCTTGGTGGCGTCGACGATGCGGGCGCAGAAGTCGTGGATGCGCCGGGCATCGCCCTTCCATGCGCCGGGGAACTTCGAGGGCTCGGGGTCGAGGCCGACGCACAGCATGGAGCGGTTCCTCGCCTCGGCGGCGCGCAGCTGGTCGGTGAAGGCCATCGCCCGGGGCTCCTTCGCTCAGGCGCGGCGGGCCAGCTCGGCCGCCTTGCCGGTGTAGTTGGCGGGCGTCATCGCCTTCAGGCGCGCGCGCTCGGCGTCGGGCAGCTCGAGCCCGTCGATGAACTGCGCGATCGCCTCGCGCGTGATCGCCTTGCCTCGCGTCAGCTCCTTGAGACGCTCGTAGGGCTCGGGCAGTCCGTGGCGGCGCATCACGGTCTGGATCGCCTCGGCCAGCACCTCCCAGGCGCCGTCGAGGTCAGCGGCCAGCGCCGCCTCGTTGAGCTGGAGCTTGTCCAGGCCGCGGCCCAGGCTGTCCATCGCGAGCACCGCGTAGCCCAGCGCCACGCCCATGTTGCGCAGCACCGTGCTGTCGGTGAGGTCGCGCTGCCAGCGGCTGACCGGCAGCTTCTGGCTGAGGTGCGTGAGCAGCGCGTTGGCCAGGCCGAAGTTGCCCTCGGCGTTCTCGAAGTCGATCGGGTTGACCTTGTGCGGCATCGTCGACGAGCCGATCTCGCCCGCCTTCGTGCGCTGCTTGAAGTAGCCCAGCGAGATGTAGCCCCAGGCATCGCGGCACCAGTCGACGAGGATGGTGTCGCAGCGCACGACGGCATCGAACAGCTCGGCCATCCAGTCGTGCGGCTCGATCTGGATCGTGAAGGGGTTGAACGACAGACCCAGCCGCTGCTCGACGACCTGGCGGCTGAAGGCCTCCCAGTCGAATTCGGGCCAGGCCGCCAGGTGGGCGTTGTAGTTGCCCACCGCGCCATTCATCTTGGCCAGCATGCGCACGCCGGCGATGCGCTCGCGCGCGGTCGCGAGGCGGGCGACGACGTTGGCGATCTCCTTGCCCACGGTCGTCGGGCTGGCAGTCTGGCCGTGCGTGCGCGAGAGCATCGGCACCCCGGCCCACTCGTGCGCCATGCCGCGCATGCGTTCGATCACCTTGTCCAGCGCCGGCAGCAGCACCTCGTCGCGCGCCGCCTTGAGCATCAGCGCGTGGCTGGTGTTGTTGATGTCCTCGCTGGTGCAGGCGAAGTGCACGAACTCGCCAGCCGCCTTCAGTTCGGCGTGCGACTCGAAGCGGGACTTCAGCCAGTACTCGACCGCCTTGACGTCGTGGTTGGTGGTCTTCTCGATGTCCTTGATGGCCTGCGCATCGGCTTCACAGAAGCGCACGACCAGCCCGCGCAGCAGGCCGCGCGCGGCCTCGGACAGCGGCGCGAACTCGGCGAGCCCGGCGTCCGACAGCGCGATGAACCACTCGACCTCGACCTGCACGCGACGGTGCATCAGGCCGAACTCCGACAGCAGCGGGCGCAGCGCGGCGAGCTTGGGGGCGTAGCGGCCGTCGAGCGGCGACAGGGCGGTGAGGGCGGAGAGCGTCATGGCGCTGCGGCCGGCGGCGGCACGGCGGGCATGGGATGGGCTGGACACCCGCGGGCGGGGCGGCGACGGTCTCGCGGGAAAGCCCCGCGACAGCTGCGGATTCTAGGCGGCGGTGCGCGGGGGCCGGCCGGGCCCGCCTACCAGCGCAGCTCGAAACGGCAGGCGTCGTCGCCGCGCGCCTCGCAGGCAACCTCTTGCAAACCAGCGGCCGGATGCACCAGCACGCGGAACAGACGCTCGAAGGTGGCGGCGTAGAAGTCGCACACCGGCGCATCGGCGTGCACGCCGCGGCACAGCGGGTTGTCGCGGATCTCGAGCACCACCGGCGTGCCGGCGCGGGCGCGGAAACGCCCGCTGCCGGCGAAGGTCCAGGCGTGGCGGGTGATGGCCTGCAGCAGCACGCGCGCCGCGAGGCGCGCCGGCAGGATCTTCAGCAGCCGCTGCACCGGCCGCGGGATGCGGTGCCCCAGGAGGTAGTCGGCGGTGCGCAGGCCGGCCTGCCGCGCCACTTCGGCGGCGGCCGCGCCGCCCAGGCTGGCACGCAGTTCGCCGTGCAGGCGCATCACCTCGGTTTCGTCGACCATGTCCTCGGGCGGCGTGCGCAGGTACCGCGCCAGCCCGGCGCGCTCGAACAGCTGCCAGGTCGCCGCGGTGCCGACGAAGGCCGGCAGCACCTCGGCCACGCGGATGATCGCGTTCGGCCCGATGCGCCCAGGCGCCGGCACGGCGCCGGGCCCCAGCACCGCGGTCACTGCAAGGCCCGCGCGCCGGTCAGCGGCGCCTCGGCCCTGGCCGTCATCTCGGCGGCCAGCGCGTCGGCCTCCTCGTCGCTGAGCTGGTCCTTGCCGCCGCCGCAGGCCGATGCCTGCATCGCCGCGATGGCCGAGGCCGCGAGCTCGTCACCCTTCTTGCGCCGCATCTCGATCTTCGGCCCGTGCATCGTCACCCAGCCTTCGTCGGCCGCGGCGATGGCCTCGGCGTCGGGCCGGCCGTGCACGCGCTGGTCGGCAAACTTGAAGTCGACCTTCTTCCTGCTCTGCGGGCCCCAGTAGCCGACGCGACCGAGGTCGTAGAAGGTGCGCTCGAAGCCGCTCTTGGCAAAGGCCTTGAGGCAACCCATCAGGTAGCGCCGGCGCAGCTTGTCCTTCGTCCAGGGGTACTGGAGGAAGGCCTTGTTCATGAAGAAGCGGCGGTAGTTGTTCATCACCCGGTCGAGCAGCTCGGCGCGGTCCATCGCGTCGGGCTTCATGATGGGGGTGACGAAGTTGTATTTCTCGAAGTCGAACACCTCGACCTTGTCGCCGAGCTCCTGGAACAGGTCGCTGAACGGCCAGGGCGTGTACATCGCCCAGTTGGCCATGTCGGGGTTCCAGTCGCGGGCCATCCGGTAGGTCTCTTCCAGCGTCTCGGCAGTCTCGCTCTCGAGGCCGACGATGAACTGCGCCTCGGTCACGATGCCGGCGTCCTTCAGCAGCTGGATCGCCCGCTTGTTCTGGGCGATCGTGGTCTCCTTGTTGAAGCGGTCGAGCTTGAGCTGCGCGGCCGCCTCGGTGCCCAGGCTGACGTGGATGAGGCCTGCCTTGCGGAACATCGGCAGCAGCTTCTCGTCGCGCAGGATGTCGGTCACGCGGGTGTTGATGCCCCACAGCACGCCGAGGTCGCGCGCGATCAGCTCCTCGCAGAACTGGATGAATTTCTTGCGGTGGATCGTCGGTTCCTCGTCGGCGAGGATGAAGAAGCCCACGCCGTGGTTCTTCACCAGGTCCTCGATCTCGTCGACCACCTTCTTCGGGTCGCGGATGCGGTAGTCGCGCCAGAACTTCCACTGGCTGCAGAAGCTGCAGGTGAAGGGGCAGCCGCGCGCGAAGTTGGGGATCGCGACACGCACCCCCATGGGGATGTAGATGTACTTGGCCCACTCGAGGATGCCCCAGTCGGGTGCGACGCGGTCGAGGTCCTGGATCGGCGGCTCGGCAGCGGTGGCCACGACCTGGCCGTCGACGTCGCGCCAGGCGATGCCGCGCACCGAGTGGCGGTCGCGCGCAAAGACCCCGTCGTCGACCGCGCGCACGAGGTTCAGGAACACCTGCTCGCCCTCGCCGCGCACCACGGCGTCGATCCAGGGCGCCTCCTGCAGCACCTGCGGGTACATGAACGTGCCGTGGATGCCGCCGAGCACGGTCACGACGCGCGGGTTCACTTCCTTGGCGACCTGCAGCAGGCGTTCGGCCTTGTAGATGGCCGGCGTGATGGCCGTGCAGCCGACGATGTCGGGCCGCAGTTCGGCGATGCGCTCGCGCACCTGGTCGTCCGAGAGGTGATGCGTCATCGCATCGACGAAATGCACGTCGATGTAGCCGCCGTCCTTCAGGTAGCCCGTGAGGTAGGCGACCCAGGCGGGTGGCCAGTTCCCAGCGATCTCGGCGCCGCCGGAGTGGTAGTTCGGATGGATCAGCAGGATGCGCATGGGATCTCCAGGACGAAGCTCGGCCCCACCGTAAGATCTGGGGTGGCGAGGCGCGTTGTCCTGTGTCAACTTCAATTGACTTACGATGCGTATCGCCTGATTGACAACAGGGTGCGCCCCGGGTTGACGACGCGGGAACGCGACTTGCTAATTCCGACGCACCACAACGACCCCCAACGAGGAGCCCGTTCCATGTCGCTCGACCGCCGTCACGCCCTGGCCGCCACGCTGGCCGCCGCCACCCTCGCCACCCTGGGCACACCCGCCCTGGCACAGACCAAGCTCAAGGTCGCCGCGATCTACACGGTGCCCGTCGAGCAGCAGTGGGTCAGCCGCATCGACAAGGCGCTGAAGGCCGCCGTCGCCCGCGGCGAGATCGAGTACGTGTTCAGCGAGAACGTCGCCAACGCCGACTACGAGCGCGTGATGCGCCAGTACGCGGAGAAGGGCAACCAGCTGATCGTCGGCGAGTCGTTCGCCGTCGAGGCCGCGGCGCGCAAGGTGGCCAAGGACTACCCGAAGGTGGCCTTCCTGATGGGCAGCTCGGGCAAGCCGCAGGCGCCCAACTTCTCGGTCTTCGACAACTACATCCAGGAGCCCGCCTACCTGACCGGCCTGATCGCCGGCGGGATGAGCAAGAGCGGCAAGATCGGCATGGTCGGCGGCTACCCCATCCCCGAGGTCAACCGGCTGATGAACGCGTTCATGGCCGGCGTGAAGGAAGTGAACCCGAAGGCCGAGTTCATGGTCACCTT
>JBILNT010000161.1:0-8178 GCA_044374875.1 Rubrivivax sp. | reverse complement strand
GGCGACCAGCACCGGGCTGAGCATCATCATGCCCAGGCTCATCAGCACGCTGGCGACGATCATGTCGATGATCAGGAAGGGGATGAAGATCATGAACCCGATCTGGAATGCGCTCTTGAGTTCGCTGGTGACGAAGGCCGGCACCAGCACGCGCAGCGGCACGTTCTCGCCCTTGATCTCGGGTGGCAGCTTGGCGAGCTTGGCGAACAGCTGCACGTCGCTCTGGCGCGTCTGCTTGAGCATGAACTCGCGCATCGGGCCCTCGCCGCGCTTGAGCGCCTCGTCGAACGCGATCTGGTTGGCGGCGAAGGGCTGGTAGGCGTCCTGGTAGACCTTGTCGAGCGTCGGCGACATCACGAAGAAGGTGAGGAACAGCGCCAGGCCGATGATCACCTGGTTGGGCGGCGCGGCCTGGGTGCCCAGCGCCTGGCGCAGCAGCGACAGCACGATGACGATGCGGGTGAAGCCCGTCATCAGCAGCAGCAGCGCGGGCAGGAACGACAGCGCCGTGAAGAACAGCAGGGTCTGGATCGGCACCGAGTAGCTGGTGCCGCCGGCCCCCTGGGCGACGACGAGCGGCAGGCCACCGCTGCCCTGCGCCAGCGCGGAAACGGGGGGCGCCGCCAGCGCGAGCAGCAGGCCCGCGCGCACAGCGGTGGCGGGCAGGTTCCTAGCGGTCATGGAGCTTGCTGCCGTCCTGGCGCAGTTTCGAGAGCAGCTGCGCGAAGGCAGCGTTCGGGCTCGCGGGCGCGGCGACTTCCGCTGCCTGCGGCTGCGGGTTCATCAGATGCAGCGTCTGGATGTTCCCGGGCGAGACGCCCAGCACCAGCCAGCGGCGGTCTTCGCCGTGGCCCACCTCGACGGTGACGATGCGCTGCGAGGCCGACAGCGGCAGCACGGCGACGCTCTTCAGGCCGGCGCCGCTGGCTGCGCCACCCATCGGCGTGCGCTTGAGCAGCCACAGCACGAGCGGGATGGCAGCGACCAGCGCCACGAACCACAGCAGGGACGAGATGCCGGGAGTCACGTCGTTTCGCTCCGTTCAGCCGCGGCTCAGCCGGCGCATCCGCTCGCTGGGCGTCACGATGTCCGTCAGCCGGATGCCGAAGCGGTCGTTGACCACCACCACCTCGCCCTGCGCGATCAGGTACCCGTTGACCAGCACGTCCATCGGTTCACCGGCCATGGCGTCGAGTTCCACGACCGAACCCTGGCCCAGTTGCAGGATGTGCTTGATGGGAATCTTGGTGCGCCCCAGCTCGACCGTCAGCTGGACCGGGATGTCCAGGATCATGTTGAGGTCGTTGGCGGTCGTCTGCGCCGAGGTCGGCGAGAAGTTGGCGAACTGCGCCGGGGCAACCGTCTCGGCCGGCGGCGCCACCTCGGAGGCGACCTGTCCGCCGGACTTGCTCTCCTCGAGCGCAGCCGCCCACTCGGCGGCCATGCGCTCCTCTTCGCTCATTGCGCCTTGAGGGTCAGCGTTCATTGGATTCTCCCAGCCAGCTCACCCCGGTGTTCGAGATGAGACGATTGATCTTGATCGAGTAGCGGCCGTTGCTGGTGCCGTAGTGGCAGTCGATGACGGGGACCCCGTCCACCTTGGCCTGGATCTTGGGTTCGAGGTCGAGCTCGATGAAGTCGCCGGGCTTGAACGACAGCAACTGCTCGACGGTGGCCGGCGCGTGAGCCAGCTCGACGACGAGCGCGACCTCGGCAGCCTGGATCTCGTGCTCCAGCAGCTTGACCCAGCGCTGGTCGTGCTCGCTGGAGTCGCCCTGGGTCGTCGAGTAGAGGACGTCGCGGATCGGCTCCAGCGTCGAGTAGGGGATGCAGATGTGCACCGTGCCCGAGGTCTCGCCGACTTCGAGCGTGAACGAGGTGGCGACGACGATCTCGCTGGGCGTGGCGATGTTGGCGAACTGCGGCTGCATCTCCGAGCGCTGGTAGTCCAACTCCAGCGGATAGATGCCGGCCCAGGCGCGCTTATACTCAGAGATGATGGCGTCGACCAGGCGCTGGATCACGCGCTGCTCGGTGGGCGAGAAGTCGCGTCCCTCGATGCGGGTGTGCAACTTGCCCGCGCCGCCGAACAGCGAGTCGATCACCGCGAACACGAGGTTCGGGTCGCAGACGATGAGCCCGAGGCCGCGCAGCGGCTTGACGGAGACGATGTTGAAGTTGGTCGGTACCACGATCTCGCGCAGGAAGGCGCTGTACTTCTGCACCTTGACGCCCCCGATGGAGACTTCGGGCGACTTGCGGATCATGTTGAAGAGGCCGATGCGGATGTTGCGGGCGAAGCGCTCGTTGATCACCTCCATCGTCGGCATGCGACCGCGGACGATGCGTTCCTGGCTGGCGATGTCGTAGTCGCGCACGCCGCCGCCGGTGGCGGTGTCGTCTTTCTCGAGCTTCTGGCTCTCGCCGGTGATGCCCTGCAGCAGGGCATCGACCTCGTCCTGGGAGAGGATCTGCTGGTTCATCCGTTCACGCTGCGTCGGCCGTGGGGGGCTGTCGCGTCACTGGATGATGAAGTTGGAGAAGTGCACTGCGGTGATTGGCAGCGCTTCCTCGGCCTTCTTGCGGCGCTTCTTCTTCGGCCCCTCGTCGCCTGCCGCTTCCGCTTCCTTGGGTTCCTCGACCTCGTAGCCCAGGGCGCGCGAGGTCTCGCGGCGGATCTTCTCGGCCAGCCTCGCCTTGCCTTCGCGCTCCAGCAGCTCGGCCGCCGTGCGGTCGGTCAGGGTCATCAGGATGGTATTGCGGATGGCCGGCATGTAGGCCTTGATCTGGTCGCCGAGCTTGGGGTCCTCGATCTGCAGCGTGATGCCCACCTGCGCGTAGCGGTCGGCATTGCGGTCGGCGAGGTTGACCGTGAAGGTGTCCAGGGGCACGAAGGTCGGGACGGCCTTCGGGTCGCGGGATGCGGCCGCGTCCTTCGCCGGCTGCGAGGGGTGGGCTTCCTCGCCTTCCTCGGCGGCGGCCTTCTTCTTCATCATGAAGAAGGTGCCACCACTACCGCCGACGAGCAGCAGCAGCGCGACGACGGAGCCGATCACGATCAGCTTCTTCTTGCCCTTCTTGGGCGCACCGGCATCGACGGCAACTGCGGCGGACATGCAATCTCCTTCATGCAGTGCCGCTCACCAGGCCCGTCGCCGGTGCAGCACGCATGAAGACCATTATTCGAAGGCTCGAGGCCAGGCAAGCGCCGAAAAGCGGCGCCAATCCGGCTCTATCCGAAGCCCGGCGAGACCCGGGGGGCCGCCCTTCAGGCGTAGACGTCCAGCGCGCCGAGGGTGCGCCGCGGCACGGCGCGATCCGCCGCCGGGGCGGCGTCGATGCCGGTCGGCTCGGTGTCGCGCGAGGCGCGCGCCCGCGTGCCTTCGCCGCTGCCCGTGGCCTGCCGCCCCGGGTCGCGCGGCTGCTCGAAGACCCCGCCGCCCATCAGCGTCAGGCCCTCCTCGCGCAGCGAGGACGCCAGCACCGGCATGGCCTGCTCCAGGGTCTGGCGCGTGGTGGCCATCTCGGCGGTCAGCATGATCTTCGCCGCGTCGCCGTCGACGCTGATGCGAACGCTGATCGGCCCCATGTCCTCGGGGTTGAGGTGCAGCCTGGCATGCTGGATGCCCTCGCGCACGAAGACCTGGATCTGTTGCCCCAGCGCCGGCGCGAACTGCGGGCTGCCGGGGTGTGGTGACAGGCGGGCCTCCGCGTAGGCGGCCGTCGTGGCAGGCGCCGGCGCATCGGCGGCCGGTGCGGCCGATGCCACCTCCGGCGCGCGGGCCGACGTGGCCGATGCGGCGACCGCGTCCGCCGCCGGTGGTGCCGGTGGGCGGACCGCCGGGGCGGCTGTCCCCGACGCGTCGCCCTGCTGGGCCGTGGAGAGCGTGGCCTCGCGGCTCGCCTGCGCTGTCACCGGCTGGCCGGCATCTATGTCACGCCCCTGGGCCGGACAGGCCGCCTTCGCCATGCGCGCAGCGAGCGTGGCAGGCGCCGTGTCGACGCGTCGTGCGCGCGCCGGGCCGGTCCGCGGCCCGGCCAACGCGGCATCGTCGGGGGCCGACTCGACGGGCGCGGCCGTTGCCCGCGGGATTGCGGCGCGATCCGTCGAGGAATCGCCGCCCTGCAAGCCGGCCGCGGCTATGGCGGCGGGCCCGCCCGGCACAGCGCCGCGCGGGCCGGCAGCCACCGGATCGGTCGCGGTCGGCGCATGGCGTGCCGGGTCGAGATCATTCGGCGCGGTGGGCGCGCCCGAGGACGGCACCGCGATCGCGAGTGCGACCGCGGATGGGGCGGCGTCGGGCTGCGGGATGTCGCCCGCTGCCTGCGCGGCCGTGTCGGCGGTCGGGGAGCCATTCGCCGCGTCGTCGGCCGGTGGTTCCTTCGCGACCCCGTCGGCCCCGGCCCCGGCCCCGGCGCCGGCCCTGGCCTCGGCCAGCTGGCTGGCGAAGTCCCCCAGCCCGGCAGGCGTGGCGGTACCCGTCATGCGGTGCACCAGCGCATGCGCTGCGCCCGAGCCCTGGGCTGCGGAAAGCTTCGGTGCCGTGTTCATGGGTGATGCTCCAGAGCGGTGGCCTGGCGCTGGCGCCAGCTGGCCTGCAGCGCGGCCTCGTCGGTGCTGCGCTGCTCCTGACGCATGGCCGCGCGTCTGCGCTCGGCCTGGCGCCTCTCGATCAGCTTGCGCACCGATGCGACGCGCATCTCGTGGGCCAGCAGTTCGTCGTGTGCTCGCTGGCGCGCGGTGGCGGCCGCGTCGGCATGGCGCTGCTGCTGGTCGACGGCCTCGTCCAGGCGCGACATGAAGTTGCGGTAGCAGTGGACGATCTCGACCGCGCCGCCCTGCGTGAACTGGCCGGTCCAGCGCGCGTGGTAGTCCCGCCGGTAGACCGTCAGCTGATCGAGCTGCAGGCGCTGCCGCCGTGCCCAGTCCTCCTGGCGGCGCAGCGCTGCCATCGCCTCGTCGCGCTGGGCTGAGGCCTGTTCGAGCAGGGTGTTCAGGGGATCCGGGGGCAGGGTGGTCATCGGGTCCTCCATGGTGCCGCTCAGGCGGCCAAGAGCGTCGCCAGCTGCTGGCGGCTCAGGTCGAGGGTGGCGCACTCGTGCATGTCCTGCTGCAGCAGGTGGACCATGCCCGGGTGCAGTCGCACCGCGAGGTCGAGCTCGGGGTCGTGCCCCGGCGCGTAGGCACCGAGCTGGATCAGGTCGCGTGCCTTGTTGTAGCGGGCAAGCAGCTGGCGCAGCCGGCGCGCCTCGTCGAGGTGCTGGCGCGGCGCCACCGCAGTCATCACCCGCGAGATCGAGCGCTCGACGTCGATGGCCGGGTAGTGTCCCGACTCGGCGAGCTCGCGCGAGAGCACGATGTGGCCGTCCAGGATGCCTCGCGCCGCGTCGGCGATCGGGTCCTGCTGGTCGTCGCCTTCACTCAGCACGGTGTAGAAGGCGGTGATCGAGCCCACACCGCCCAGCCCGTTGCCGCTACGCTCTACGAGCTGCGGCAGCTTGGCGAAGCAGCTCGGGGGATAGCCCTTGGTGGCGGGCGGCTCCCCGATGGCAAGCGCGATCTCGCGCTGGGCCATCGCGTAGCGGGTCAGGCTGTCCATCAGCAGCAGCACGTGCTTGCCGCGGTCGCGGAAGTGCTCGGCAATCGCGGTGGCGTACGTGGCGCCCTGCATGCGCAGCAGCGGCGGTGCGTCGGCCGGCGCGGCCACGACGACAGAGCGCTGGCGGCCTTCCTCACCCAGGATGTCCTCGATGAACTCCTTGACCTCGCGGCCACGCTCGCCGATCAGCCCGACGACGATGACGTCGGCCTGCGTGTAGCGGGCCATCATTCCCAGCAGCACCGACTTGCCGACGCCGGTGCCGGCGAACAGGCCGATGCGCTGGCCGCGACCCACGGTGAGCAGGGCGTTGATCGCGCGCACGCCGGTGTCCAGCGGGGTGCGGATCGGGTCGCGGTCCATCGCGTTGATCGGGCGCCGGATCATCGGCTCGGAGTGCACGCCTTCGAGCGGACCCTGGCGGTCCATCGGTCGGCCGTGCGAGTCGATGACCCGACCCAGCAGTCCGTCGCCCATCGGCAGGTGCAGGCCGCGGTCCTCGCTGCGGCGCCACGGGTGGTTGTCCTTGCCGAAGCGCGGGGGGACGCGCGGCGCAGGGCGCTGCACGACGCGCGCGCCGCTGGCCAGGCCATGCAGGTCCCCTGTGGGCATCAGGTAGGCGCGGTCGCCGCTGAAGCCGACGACCTCCGCCGGCACCGGCGGCTGTCCTTCGCTGCAGACGTCGCACACCGAGCCCACGGGCGCCCGCACGCCGGCCGCCTCGAGCACGAGGCCGGTCACGCGCAGCAGGGTGCCGACGGTCTCCAGCGGCTGCGGCGTGGCCGCGTAGCTGCGCAGATCGCCGAGGTAGCGATCCCAGCGGCGCTGCCGCTCCTGCGGAGTGGTCAGTCGGTGACCTGGCGTCGTCATCGGGTCGGCTCCGCGTTGTTGCTGTCTTCGTCCCACGGATCGTCGGAGCCCAGGGCGCCCGCGGCCTGCGCCCAGCGCGTGGCGATGCGGGCGTCGACCGAACCGACGTCCGACTCGACGATCACCCCGCCGCGGGCGATGTCGGGCTTGGCCATCAGGCGGGCACCGCGCGCCTCCAGGGCCTCGGCGGCGCCGTCGGCCACCAGGGGCAGGTCCAGCGGGTGGACGTGCACGGTGATGTGACGCGCGCTGAGCATCACGGCGTTGACGGCATCGGTGGCCACCGCGGCCACCAGGGCCGGGTCGGTCGCGAGTTCGCTGCGCAGCAGCTGACGCGCCAGCTGGATCGCGGTGCCCGCGACCGACTCGGCGATGGTGGCCTCGAGCCTCCCGAGCTCGGCGTCGAAGGAGGCCAGCAACTGGCCGATCTGCGCAGTGGCCTGGCTGGCGAAGGTCTGCTTGAAGCCCTCTAGGGCCACCAGGCCGTCGCGATAGCCGTCGGCGTAGCCCGCCTGGCGTGCCGCCTTGATGCGCTCCAGCCATTCGCGTTCGGTCGGCGCATTCGGCTCGGCAGCCCGCGCGGGCGCCGCCTGCTGCGAAGCGCTGCCGTCCTGGCCGAACACCGTGCCGGGCTTCCAGGCGGCGAAGTCGCCGAGCTCCTCGCGGGGGATGAAGCGGGTGTAAGGCGAGGACGCTGCCGCCTTGCTGCCAGGCGGCGGCGGAACCTGGCGAGGACCGCGGCTAGACGAGCTGCTCATCGCCGCTTCCCGCCATCACGATCTGGCCCTCGTCGGCCAGTCGCCGAACCACCTTGAGGATTTCCTTCTGCTCGGCCTCGACCTCGGGCAGCCGGACCGGGCTGCGCGACTCGAGGTCTTCCTTGAGCGTCTCGGCGGCGCGCGTGGACATGTTCTTGAAGATGCGCTCGCGCAGCACCGGCTGCGCGCACTTGAGCGCGACGACGAGCGAGTCGGACTGGATCTCGCGCAGCATGGTCTGGATGCCCTTGTCGTCGAGCTTCTGCAGGTCGTCGAACGTGAGCATGTTGTCCGTGATCTTCTGCACCAGCTCGTGGTCGGCATCGCGCACGTAGTCCAGGACAGTGGTCTCGATGGTGTTGCCCAGCAGGTTGAGGATCTCGGCCGCCGCCTTGATGCCGCCCAGGTTGCCCTTCTTGGTGCGCTCGGCGCCGGCGAGCACCTTGCTCAACACGTCGTTGGGGGCCTTCAGCGCGCTGGGCGGGATGCCGTCGAGCGTCGCGATCCGGATCAGCACTTCGTTGCGCTGGCGCTCGGTGAAGCTCTTCAGCACCGCGGCAACGTGGTCGCACTCGAGGTGGGAGAGGATCGCCGCGACGATCTGGGGGTGCTCGTTGCGAAGCAGCGCGGCCACCGAGGTCGGGTCCATCCACTTCAGGCTCTCGATGCCCGAGATATCGGGCGCCGACAGGATGCGGTCGATCAGCAGCTCGGCGGTGTCGTCGCCGAGCGCCTTGCGCAGCACGCTCTTGACGTACTCGCTGGTGTCGGCGACGAGCATGCTCTCCGCACCGGCGATCGACTCGAACTTCTCGATCACGGTGTCGACGCGCTGGCGAAGCACGCCCTTCATCCGGGCGATCGTCTCGCCCAGGCGCTGTACTTCCTTCGGGGCGAGGTGCTTGAGGATCTCGGAGGCCTCCTCCTCGCCCAGCGACGACAGCAGGATC
>JBILNT010000023.1:0-29235 GCA_044374875.1 Rubrivivax sp. | reverse complement strand
CTCGGCTGTCGAGGATCTCGCGGCCGACGATGTCGACGATGGCGCTCATGGGGTGTTCTTCGTGAGGTGAAGCAAAGGGGGGGGAGGGGGTGTGGGGCGGTCAATCGACGCCGTCGACGACCACCATGCGCATCACGCCGGCGCCTTCGCGCAGGCGTCGGGCGTGGGTGTAGGTCTCGCTGTCGTAGAAGGCCCGGGCGGCTGCACGGTCGGCGAAGCGCAGGATGACCAGGCGCGACGGCGTCCACGGCCCTTCGAGGACCTCGAAGTTGCCGCCGCGCACCAGCACCTGGGCGCCATGCTCCTGCATCGCGCGGGTGCTCCACTCGCGGTAGCGGGCCATCGCCTCGGGGTCGGTCACGGTGACATCGGCAACGATGTAGGCGCTCATGGCAAGGGCTTCGTCATTCAGCAGGAGAAGTCGTTCTCGAGCAGCGGCTGCCGCTTGACGACGCGGTCGAGCTCGACGAGCTGCTCGAGCAAGGCCTTCATGTGCCTCAGCGGCACGGCGTTCGGGCCGTCGGACAGCGCGTTGGCCGGGTCGGGGTGGGTCTCCATGAAGAGGCCCGCCACGCCCACCGCGACCGCCGCGCGCGAGAGCACGGGCACGAACTCGCGCTGGCCGCCCGAGCTGGTGCCCTGGCCGCCGGGCAGCTGCACGCTGTGGGTGGCGTCGAACACGACGGGTGCACCGGTCTCGCGCATGATCGCCAGGCTGCGCATGTCGGAGACGAGGTTGTTGTAGCCGAAGCTCACGCCGCGTTCGCAGGCCATGAAGACGTCGTCGGGCAGGCCCTTCTCGCGAGCCGCCGCGCGCGCCTTGGCTATCACGTTCTTCATGTCGTGCGGCGCGAGGAACTGGCCCTTCTTGATGTTCACGGGCTTGCCCGACTGCGCCACGGCGCGGATGAAGTCGGTCTGCCTGCACAGGAAGGCCGGCGTCTGCAGCACGTCGACGACCGCGGCCACCTCGGGCACCTCGGCCTCGGTGTGCACGTCGGTCAGCACCGGCACGCCGAGCTGGCGGCGCACCTCGGCCAGGATCTCCAGGCCGCGCGCCATGCCCGGGCCGCGGAAAGAGGTGCCGCTCGAGCGGTTGGCCTTGTCGTAGCTGCTCTTGAAGATGAACGGGATGCCCAGCGCGGCGGTGATCTCCTTCAGCCGCCCGGCCACCTCGAGCTGCAGCTCGAGGCTCTCGACGACGCAGGGCCCGGCGATCAGGAAGAAGGGGCGGTCGAGCCCGACGTCGAACCCGCAGAGCTTCATCAGGCCACCGCCTTTGCCGCCTGGGACTCACGGCGGGCCTGGTGCTCCAGCGCGGCCTTCACGTAGCTGGAGAACAGCGGGTGGCCGTCCCAGGGCGTGCTCTTGAACTCGGGGTGGAACTGCACGCCCATGAACCAGGGGTGCACCTCCTGCGGCAGCTCGACGATCTCGGTGAGCTTCTCGCGCTGGGTGATGGCGCTGATCACGAGGCCGGCCTGCTGCAGGCGCTCGAGGTAGCGCGTGTTGGCCTCGTAGCGGTGGCGGTGGCGCTCGGTGACCACCGGGCCGTAGATGCGGTGCGCCAGCGTGCCGGCCTTGACGTCGGAGCTCTGCGCGCCCAGGCGCATCGTGCCACCGAGGTCGGAGCTGCTGCTGCGCTTCTGGATCGAGCCGTCGCGGTCCTGCCACTCCTCGATCAGGGCGATGACCGGGTGCGGTGAGGCGGGATCGAACTCGGTGCTGTTCGCGCCCTCGAGCCCGGCGACGTGGCGGGCGTACTCGATCGTGGCCACCTGCATGCCCAGGCAGATGCCCAGGTAGGGGATGCGGTGCTCGCGGGCGTACTGCACGGCGGCGATCTTGCCCTCGACGCCGCGCTTGCCGAAGCCGCCCGGCACGAGGATGGCGTCGAAGCGGCCGAGCTGCGGGGTCGTCTCGGGCGTGAGCGTTTCGGAATCGACGTACTCGATCTGGACCTTGGCGTGGTTGTGGATGCCGGCGTGGCGCAGCGCCTCGTTGAGCGACTTGTACGAGTCGGACAGGTCGGTGTACTTGCCGCACATCGCGATGCGCACCGTGGCCCCGGGGTTCTCGACCTCGTCGACCAGGGTGTCCCAGCGCCGCAGGTCGGCCGGGCGGGTGAGCATCTGCAGCTTCATGCAGATCAGTTCGTCGAGGCCCTGCTCATGCAACAGGCGCGGCACCTTGTAGATGGTGTCGACGTCCCACATGCTGATCACGCCGTGCAGCGGCACGTTGGTGAACAGGCTGATCTTCTCGCGCTCGTCGTCGGGGATGGGGCGGTCGGCGCGGCACAGCAGAACGTCGGGCTGGATGCCGATCTCGCGCAGCTTCTGCACCGTGTGCTGCGTCGGCTTGGTCTTGAGTTCGCCGGCGGCCGCGATGTAGGGCACGTAGGTCAGGTGCACGAAGGCCGAATTGTTGGGCCCCAGCTTCAGGCTCATCTGCCGCACGGCCTCCAGGAAGGGCAGCGACTCGATGTCGCCGACCGTGCCGCCGATCTCCACGATCGCGACCTGGGTGGCCTCGTCGGCCAGCGCGCCGCGCTTGACGAACTCCTGGATCTCGTTGGTGACGTGCGGGATCACCTGCACCGTCTTGCCGAGGTAGTCGCCGCGGCGCTCCTTCTCGAGAACGCTCTTGTAGATCTGGCCGGTGGTGAAGTTGTTGGTGCGCTTCATCCGCGTGGTGATGAAGCGCTCGTAGTGGCCGAGGTCGAGGTCGGTCTCGGCGCCGTCGTCGGTGACGAAGACCTCGCCGTGCTGGAACGGCGACATCGTGCCCGGGTCGACGTTCAGGTACGGGTCGAGCTTGATGAGGGTGACCTTGAGGCCCCGCGACTCCAGGATCGCGGCCAGGGATGCGGCTGCGATGCCCTTGCCCAGCGAGGACACCACGCCGCCGGTGACGAAGACGAACTTGGTCATGTCTGTCGGCCGCTGCCGGGCGCTGCCGCCAGGGCCGTGGTGGTAAAGCGCGATTATCCTAGATTCGGCGCCCCGGCCGACCGGGTTCGGGCCGCGGTTCACTCGCGACGTCGGCGTCGGCGCCGGCGGGACTGGCCGGTGCCGCAAGCAGCCGCAGGACGGCCCGCGCGGTGGCGCGGGGCTGCTCCATCGGGAACAGGTGCGTGCCCTCGATCCACTCGATGCGACCACGGGTCACCGCGCGCGTGGCCACCAGGCCGACCTGCCTCACCTCGACCGACTGCGTGCCGCCGAGGAAGGCCACCGGACACCTCGGCGGGTGGCGGTGCAGCAGCATGCCCAGGTCGTGCGGCAGGGTGTTGTACAGGCGCGTCTCGATCTCGCGCCGGAAGGCCAGGCGCACGCCGCCGCGTTCGGGGTCGGGTTCGAGGCCGCTGGCGACGTAGTCGTCGAGCACTTCGGGGGCCCAGCGCGCGAACACGTGCCTGGCCGCGAAGTGTCGCCGGGCGTCCTCGGCGGATGGCCAGTGGTCGCGGCGCCGGCGCGACACCCGCCCGGGCGAGACGCGCCCGATCAGCCCGGTGGCCTTGACCACCCGGACGCTGTGCGCGCGCCAGCCCGCGAGCACGGGGGAGTCGATCAGCACCACGCCGTCGGCAAGCTCGGGCCGGCGCGATGCCGCCATCAGCGACAGGTAGCCGCCGAGCGAGTGGCCGACGAGCTGCACCGGGGCGCCGCCGGCCTCGCGCTCGATGAAGGCGATGAGCTCGTCACGCAGGCGCCGCCAGCCGCTCTCGACGGGGTGAGACGGGTCGTGGCCGAGCTTGGGCGGCGCCAGCACGTTCCAGCCGGCGGCGCGCCACTCGTCCAGCAGCGTGCGGTAGGTGCCCGCCGGAAAGCCGTTGGCGTGCGCGAACACCAGCGTCGCTGGCCGGGCCAAGGCCGTCCTGCGGGGCATTCGCAGTCCCGCCGTCAGACGATCTTCTCGCCCGGGTGCGTGATCTTGCGCATCGGCTCGTAGCGCTGCGAAGTGGCGGTCAGCGGATGCGCCGCGCCCTCGCCCGACCACTGCGGGTCCTCCATCGAGTCGAACACCTCGCGCAGGCGCTGGCCCCAGGTGCTGCGCACCATGTGGAAGTAGGGGTTGTGCTCGTCGATGCAGACGACGCGGTCGGTGGCGAAGCGCCCTTCCTCGTAGACCAGCAGGTCCAGCGGCAGGCCCACCGAGAGGTTGGACTTCAGCGTCGAGTCCATCGAGACGAGCGCGCACTTGGCGGCCTGCTCGAGCGAGGTCCTGGGCGTGATCATGCGGTCGAGCACCGGCTTGCCGTACTTGCTCTCGCCGATCTGGAAGTAGGTGGTCTCGCGCGTGGCCTCGATGAAGTTGCCCGCCGAGTAGACGAGGAACATCCGCATCGCCTCGCCGCGGATCTGGCCGCCGAAGATCATGCTGGCGTTGAACTCGATGCCGGCGTTGCGCAGGGCCGGGCCGTCCTGGTCGTAGACGCGGCGAACGGCGCTGCCGAGCACGCGCGTGGCGTCGAACATGCTTTCCGCGTTCCAGATCGTCAGCGGCGCCTCGTGCGGCCCGCGGTCGACCTTCTCGACCTGCAGGATCTCGCGCACGCTCTGGCTGATGCTGAGGTTGCCCGCCGACAGCAGCACCATGAAGCGGTCGCCCGGCTTCTCGTAGATCATCATCTTGCGGTAGGTGCTGATCTGGTCCATGCCCGCGTTGGTGCGCGAGTCGGAGAGGAAGACGAGTCCGGCATCCAGGCGGATGCCCACGCAGTAGGTCATGACGGGTCCTTGGAATCCTGGGCGAGCTTCTTCAGGCGGTACAGCGCCTCCAGGGCCTCGCGGGGCGAGAGGCTATCAGGGTCGAGCGCCTCGAGCGCCGTGGCCAGCGGTGAGGCGGCTGCGGGCGGCGCCGGATCGGGAGGCGCCGCGAACAGGTCGACCTGCGCCGCCTGCGAGCGCTGCTGCGCTTCCAGCGCCTCGAGCGCGGCGCGGGCCTGGCGGATCAGCGAGCCCGGCATGCCCGCCAGCCGGGCCACCTGAACGCCGTAGCTGCGGCTGGCCGGGCCCGGCTCGATCTGGTGCAGGAAGACGATGTCGTGCCCGCTTTCCACGGCGCCGACGTGCAGGTTGACGGCCCGTTCGTGGCGCGCCGGGAAGTCAGTCAGCTCGAAGTAGTGGGTCGCGAAGAGCGTGAAGGAGCGGTTGCGGTCGTGCAGGTGGCTGGCGATGGCGCCGGCCAGCGCCAGCCCGTCGAAGGTGCTGGTGCCGCGCCCGATCTCGTCCATCAGCACCAGGCTGTGCTCGGTGGCGCCGTGCACGATGGCGGCGGCCTCGGTCATCTCCAGCATGAAGGTCGACTGCGCGTTGGCCAGGTCGTCGGCCGCGCCGATGCGGGTGTGGATGGCGTCCACCGGCCCCAGCCGGCACGCGGCCGCCGGGACGTAGGAGCCCATGGCCGCCAGCAGCACGACCAGCGCCACCTGGCGCATGAAGGTGCTCTTGCCGCCCATGTTCGGCCCGGTGATGACGAGCATGCGCGCGCGCGCGTCGAGGCGGCAGTGGTTGGCGATGAAGGGACCCGCGCCGGTCTCGGCCAATCGTGCCTCGACCACCGGGTGGCGGCCCGACTCGATGTCGATGCAGGGGTAGGGCACGAACTCGGGCCGGCACCAGCCCAGCGTGGCGGCGCGCTCGGCCAGCGCGGCCAGCGCGTCTAGCGCGGCCAGCGCCCGGGCCAGCGCCGAGAGCACCGGCAGGTTCGGTTGCAGCGCGTCGAGCAGGCCTTCCCAGAGCCACTTCTCGCGCGCCAGCGCGCGCTCCTCGGCCGCCAGCGCCTTGTCCTCGAAGGTCTTCAGCTCGGGCGTGATGTAGCGCTCGGCGCCCTTGAGCGTCTGCCGGCGGCGGTACTCGGTGGGCACCTTGTCCTGGTGCGACGTCGTGACCTCGATGTAGAAGCCGTGCACCTTGTTGAACTGCACGCGCAGGTTCGGGATGCCGGTGCGCGCGCGCTCGCGAGCTTCCAGCTCGAGCAGGAAAGCGTCGCAGCTGGCGCCTATGGCGCGCAGTTCGTCGAGATCGGCGTCCACGCCGGGGGCGATGACGCCGCCTTCGCGCACCAGCACCGCTGGCTCCTCGGCCAGCCGCTGCAGCAGGGTGCCGATCGCGGGGTCGGGCTGCAGATCGGCCCCGAGGCGGTCGAGCAGCGCTGCTCCGGCGGGCGCCGCAGCGCGCAGCGTCGGAAGAGCGAGCAGCGTCGCGCGCAGCCCGGCCAGCTCGCGCGGGCGCACCTGCCGCAGCGCCAGCCGCGCGGTGATGCGCTCGACGTCGCTCACGCCGCGCAGCGCCTCGCGCAGCGGCTCGAACCCGTGTGCCAGCAGCTGCGCAATGGCAGCGTGCCGCTCGGCCGCGGCAGTGCGCTCGCGCATCGGGTGGGTCAGCCAGTGTCGCAGGCGCCGGCTGCCCATGCCGGTGCGGCAGGTGTCCAGCAGCGACAGCAGCGTGGGCGAGTCCTCGCCGCGCAGCGTCTGCACCAGTTCGAGGTTGCGGTGGGTGGCCGGCGGCAGCTCCATCAGCTCGCTGGAACGCTCCACCGACAGGCTGCGCACGTGCGCCAGCGCCTGTCCCTGCGTGTGCTCGGCGAAGGTCAGCAGCGCTGCCGCGGCGGCGTGCGCGGCGGGCAGCTTGTCGGCGCCGAAGCCGGCCAGCGTCGCCACCTGCAGCTGCTCGCGCAACTTGCGCTCGCCCAGCGCGCTGTCGAACTGCCAGCCCGGCCGCGTCGTGCGGGCTGCGCGGGTCGCGCGCAGCGCCTCGGGCAGCTCGCCCTGGCCGTCATGCAGGATCTCGGCCGGCGCCAGCCGCGCCAGCCAGCCCGCCAGCTCGCGCTCGCCGCACTCCGTGAGCACCAGCTGCCCGCCGGCCAGCGCCAGCCAGGCCAGACCCCAGGTGGCACGCTGGCGGTGCACCGCCAGAAGCACGGTGTCGGCGCGCTCGGCCAGCAGTTCGGTGTCGGTCACGGTGCCCGGCGTCACGACCCGCACCACCTTGCGTTCCACCGGACCCTTGGCGGTCGCGACGTCGCCCACCTGCTCGGCGATGGCCACCGCCTCGCCCAGGCGGATGAGCCGCGCCAGGTAGCTTTCCACCGAGTGCACGGGAACGCCCGCCATCACCACCGGCTCGCCCGCGCTCTGGCCGCGCGTGGTCAGCGTGATGTCGAGCAGCCGGTTGGCCTTGCGCGCGTCGTCGTAGAAGAGCTCGTAGAAGTCGCCCATCCGGTAGAAGACGAGCGTGTCGGGGTGCTCGGCCTTGATGCGCAGGTACTGCGCCATCATGGGGGTGTGGGCGGCGAAGTCGCCTCGCAGCACTTCGGCGGTGGAGATCGGTGCAGTCATGTCGCGCGTTATGGTAGGTCACGCGCGCACCGCCCTGGCTCAACGAGCTGTCTCGTCCAGTCGTCGGCGTTCGTCAGGTCGAAGCCGCCCGCACTGCGTCTCGGATGTCTGTTCCAGACTGAACCAAGGCGTTCGCGATCGGCGCGTGGATTTCGGCGACGGCAGGAACCGGTCGCTCGTCGTCAGACGAGATGAGCGGCGGCCCTCTTCGATCCCTGCCGAGAGCCTTTGAAACTCCCATGCCCGGAGGGGCTGCGATGGCGGGCCCACCGGCCGGCGGCCTACTGATCCTGCTGGGGAAGACGCGCCGCACGGGCTCTGCCCCGGCTGTCCACGGGGCCAGCAGGTATTGACCGAGAATCCTGGCCTGCTTCCCCAGACGCATGCCCGAATTCAAGACGCGCCTCCGCCGCAGGCTCCCGGCCGCCCACACGCTCGAAGAGACCCGCGGCTTCGCGTGGCTGAGCCACTACCTGCACGAACACCCGCGGCTGTGGGTGCTGCACCGCCGCGGCGTGGCGCTTGACATCGGCGTCGGCGTGTTCCCGGTGCCGCTGCAGGTGCCGGTGGCCATGATTGCGGCCGTGGCGCTGCGGGTCAACGTGGCGGCCCGCGCTTTGGTGTGCTGGGGCTGGACGGTGATGATCTGGCGCGAACGCGGGCGGCGCGAGTCGCGACGGCGCATCGGCAACGACAGCCTGCGCGGCTGACCCCGGCACACGTTTCGAAGGAACCTCATGGACAAGATCCTCTCCAGCGTCGGCTCGCTGCTCTATGGCATGCGATTCACGATGCTGTTCTTCTACGTCGGCCTCGTGGCCATCATCATCGGCATCCTGGGCAAGTTCCTGCTCGAGACCTGGAAGCTGATGCAGACGCTGCTTTTCGGCAACCTCGAAAAGATCGAGCTCATCATCAAGGTGCTCGAGCTGGTGGACATGACGATGGTGGCCCAGCTGGTGTGGGTGGTGGCGCTGGCAGGCGTGTCGCTGTTCGTGACCACCGGGCACTTCGACAGCAAGGACATGAAGAAGCCCGACTGGCTCGACCACGTCAACACCTACAACCTCAAGCTCAAGCTGGCGTTCGCGATCATCTCGATCTCGGGCGTTCACGCGCTGAAGACTTACCTGAGCGGCGAGCTCAACCTCGAGAACATCCAGATCGTCACGATGGTGGCGGTGATCCACTTCACCTTCGTGCTCTCGGCCATCGGCATCTCGTTCGCCGAGCGCCTCACGCGCGAAAAGACCTGAGCGCCCGAGCGGCCTGGCGCCGCAGGCGGTACAGGTCGGCAGGGCCAGCCGCAGACGGACGTGTTCCAGTGACCGTTCAGGGTCGCGTAGAGCCTGCCGTCCCGGGCGGGAGCCGTTGCCGACCGGAATCGGGGGCAGCGTCGTCGAACGCGTGACCGCGGTACGGCGGCCCCGCTGACCCGGGACAGGCCGTTCGCATCTCCGCGGCGGGGCGCTTCAAACCCAGCCCTGCCGCCACACCCGGGGGTCGGTCAGGTCACGCCAGTGCAGTTGCAGCACGCGCCCGGAGTGCACGGCTTCAAGCTCGACCTGCTCGATGCGCACAGCGGGGGGCTCGGGTTCCATCACCCGCACCACGACGAAGTGCTTCTCGCGGTTCAGGGGCTGCACTGCCGTCCATTTGCTCAGCAGCAGCTTCTTAGGGCTGAGGGGGTTGCGGCGCGCAGGCTTGACCGTTGCCGGCGCTCCATCCGGTGTCGCGGTCGGCGCTGGCTTGGGCTTCAAGGCGCTGCACCCCTTCGCAGGTCGCGCTCGGCGGCTTCCAGCCGGGCGGCTTCGATCTCGCGCAGCACCGCGCTCAGGTCCACTGCGCCCGGCCTGGGCTCGTACTGGCCCGTCAGCGGGGTCTCCGGGCTCAGGCGACCCGCGGCGTAAAGGTCCCAGATCTCGGGGCCATGTCGCTTGTCGCGAAGCTCGAGTGCGTGCTGGCCGAAGAAGCTGCGCAGGTTTTCCACGTCGCGCATCAGCATGCGTGGGGCGTGATTGTTGCCGGCAGCGTCCACCGCCTGCGGCAGGTCGATGATGACGGGTCCGTCCTGGGCCAGCAGGATGTTGAACTCCGACAGGTCGCCGTGCACGACGCCGGCGCACAGCATGCGCACCACTTCCCGCAGCAGCAGCGCGTGATGCTCGCGCGCGGTCTCGGGCGTGTACGGCACATCGATCAGCCGCGGGGCAGCGTTGCCGTCGGCGTCTGCCACCAGTTCCATCAGCAATACGCCTTCGAAGAAATGGAAGGGCTTGGGCACGCGCACGCCGGCCGCAGCCAGGCGGAACAGTGCGTCCACCTCGGCACTCTGCCATGCGGCTTCCTGCTGCTCGCGCCCGTATCGGGTACCCTTGGCCATGGCACGCGCCTGGCGGCTGTTCTTCACCTTGCGGTTCTCGGTGTAGTCCACCGCCTGGCGAAAGCTGCGGTGGGTGGCGGCCTTGTAGACCTTGGCAGCACGTGTTTCGTCGCCGCAGCGCACCACGAACACCTCGGCTTCCTTGCCGCTCTTGAGTTGCCGCAACACGCTGTCGATCAGGCCTTCGTCGATCAGCACTTGCAGGCGGGCTGGTGTCTTCATCGGTGCATTGTCGGTGGTGCCTGAGCTCACCCGGCGGAGCTACCGGGCGCGCGCTCCATCGCATCACCGGCGGCAGCTTCTGGCATGCCCCATCCGCTCTCTCCCCGGGGTAGGGGAGACGAGGTCCCCGTGCGTGGCGCCCGCAGAGGTTCTTGAACTCGAGCCGGCGCTCGCCCCTGTGGGCCATCATCGCTTCCCGGGTGTCTTGGCCCAGCAGCATGGCGCGTTCCAAAGGGCCGCGCCCACAGGTGATCATGTCGGCGACCGCGAATGACCAGTCGTTGACGTCACAACCGGCAGCCTGGAGTGGGCCGCGCTGCGCCACACCGCCTCGGGAATGGCCTGCGGCCGCAGCACCTGCTGCTGCCGACGTTCAAGCGTCCTGCGGTCGCCATGTCCAGTGGCGACTTGATGGCGGTCAGCATGAGTCCGGTCTTGCCGCCCGACTGACCGAGACCGCTGCATGGTTGCCACCCGGCCGGCATGGCCTGTGCAGGTTCTGCTGGGTCATCACAGACACGCTCGGTGTGCCCGTTGCGCCCGGTGATCACGCCACCAGCGTCATGCCCGCCGCCTTCGCAGCACCCGTATCGAATGTCATCGTCCTCTGGCAGCCATGTGCCTGCGCGATGCGCTCGATGAGGCAGTCCGCGAAGTCGGCGCCGCCCTTGGCAAAGCGCCGTTGCGCCTGCAGCACCAACTCGGCGCGGTCGACCACGATCTCCTTGCTGCGCAGCAGCAGATCCAGCGCCTCGACCATCTGGTCCCGGCTCACCCCGTAGCTGGACGAAAGCACCCAGACGAGCTCGACGACCGCCACCAGCGGCACGAAGCCGGGCTGATCACTGGTCAGGCTCTCCATCAGGCGCGTGGCCTTCGACGACTGCTTCGGGTCGTCCTGCATGATGTATCGCACCAGGACGTTGGTGTCGAGCCCGATCATCGCGATCGTGTGGCTTGCGCCGCAATGGCCGCGTTCATCTCCTCGATGGAGACCGCGCGCTTGGGCTTGCCGAAGCGCCCCTTGAGTTCGCGCACCGAGCGCGTCGCCGCGATCACCTCGAAGCGCCCGGGCTCGATCTCCACGAACTCGACCCGATCGCCGGCCTCGACGTTGAGCGCGCGGCGGACGTCGACCGGGATCGTGATCTGGCCCTTGGTGGTCAGTGTGGCAGTCGACACGAGGCTTCTCCCAGTTCCTTACGGCATTGTAAGGCGCAGTGGTCGCCGGGTTGGGGCGAGGAGGGCGGCTTCGCGAACGGCGTCACTTGACGCGCCTGCGAGGGGGACCAGGAGGGGACTGTGGCCAGGAGGATGGCCTCGAAGGCCTCGCCAGCGTTGGTAGAAGAAGTCACCCCCCGGTACTGCTGCATCATGGGCGTGTGGCGTGACGGGTCTGCCACGCCGGGTTCGGCAGGATCGAGGGTTCACCGCCGCCCGGCATGCTGCCCACTGCGCACCGTCGCCCGGATCGGGCGTCGCCTGGGGCTAGCGTATCCAGGGCGGCGCCGGGATCCTCTTCGCCCGCGACCGAGTAATTGGAATCGTCGGGAGTGACCGCTTCGGGCAGCGGCAGCGCCTGGCCCGGATTGGCGGTAGCCGCGTCGCGTGTCATCGCGGGAACAGGCATCGTGAATGAGTTCATGGCTTGTGCCTCGTGCCACCGGGGATAGGATGCGCGAGGGTCTGCAGCGGTCGCCCTGTCCGGATCATTCGCGCGGCTCGCGTGTGCGGCGCGATCTGCCGTAGCGCGCCATCAAGGGGGTCACCGAGACGCCGTGCACGACGATCGACGCCAGCGCAAGCCGGAGCGACGGAAACCAGCTTCGGTCGTGCCAGCCCAGGCTCATCTTCATGCCCGAGGTGAACGGCGACAAGAGCACGATGACTTCGGTCAGGTGCTCCAGCAGCGTGGCGTGCGCCGGCAGCGTAGGCGCCGCCATCGCGAAGCCCAGCGGTCCTGCGGCCAGGCCTGCCAGCAGGTACAGCATGGACGTGCTGACCGGCATGCGCGACAGCAGGGTGCCGCTGAGGGCCATGAACATCAGCAGCGTGCCCCCCATGGCAAGCCAAAGTGCAAAGGTCATGGTGCGTGCCCGGGAAAGAGTCTCGAGGGCGCGTCGCGCGGCGCGGCGTCCTGCAGGTGGGTGCGCCCGACCTTGAGCCGTGCACCGAATGCCCCGGCCTTGGCGCGCAGGGCGGCGCGCAAGCCCGCCAGCGACAGCAAGAGCGGCCGGGAGCGCAGCACCGCGGCGGCGTGCATGGCCGTCGGGAACACGTCGTTCGACGATTGCCCCATGTTCACGTCGTCGTCAGGGTGCACGCGGCGCTGCGTGCCAGGCCCGCCGCCGAGCGCGCGGGTGGCGAGCCGTGCGATGACCTCGTTGACGTTCATGTTGCTCTGCGTGCCGGAGCCGGTCTGCCACACCGACAAGGGGAACTGCCCTTCGAGCTCGCCGGCGGCGACGCGCGTCGCGGCTGCGGCAATGGCCATGGCCCTGTCTGGCGCCAGCAAGCCGAGATCGCCGTTCACCTCCGCGGCGGCGCGCTTGACCTGCGCCAAGGCGTGCACGATGTCCAACGGCATGCGCTGCTCCCCGATGGCGAAGTGGCGAAGGCTTCGTGCGGTCTGCGCACCCCACAGGGCATCTCCCGGCAGGTCTACGGACCCGAAGCTGTCGGTTTCCGTGCGGGTTTGCAGTGGCCGAGGCTCACGCCCGGGTGGTGGTCGTGTGTTCACGGCTCGCGCGCTGCTTCCGGCCTCGTCCCTCTTGCCGTCGCGTTCTCCCTGGGGCCACCCTGTCGCGTGGGCCGGGTGACGCCCCAGAGTGCCGCAATCTCCACGGGCGAACGTCGCGCCATGCCCTGATCGAGCACGCCTTCGGCGACGTGCGAGCGCTGCGCGGTCCTGGTCCTGTGCGGCATGGCCACTCCTCGTCTTCCTGAGCCGGGCAGGCCGTTGAATGCTGTCGGCGGGTCGCTGAAGCTACGTCGCATGGTGCGCCCCGTCTGTCACTCATCGCACGGTCGCTTCCGGCGGGACATCGCGCGCGGGCAACGCTTGCAGACGCATGGGTTCAGGCGCGTGCTCGTCTCGTTCTCGTTCCGGCTGCTGGGCGCCGTCGAAGCCCGAAGCCCGCGCGACGCTCACGGGTTCGATGCGGATGACCTCGAATGGGTTCGGTTGCGCACAGACCGCCCGGCTGTCGGGGTCTAGGGTCGACACCCTGTCCACCACCCCTCACGGATTCAAGGAGAGATCATGCAAACCAGTTACGTCACCCGCGACAATTTCGGGATGTATGCCCATGGCAGTTCCGGGCCGGGTCCTGCGCTCATGGGTGCCGACACGCTGCTCGGCAACGATGTCTGCAACAAGGACGGCGAGGACCTGGGTGACATCAAGGAGCTCATGATCGACATGGCCTCCGGCAAGATCGCCTATGCGGTGCTGTCCTTCGGCGGACTTCTCGGCATGGGAGACAAGCTGTTCGCCGTGCCCTGGGCCGCGTTGACCCTCGACACCGCCAACAAGCGGTTCACGCTCGACGTGCCCAAGGAGTCGCTCAAGCAGGCGCCGGGTTTCGACAAGGGCAAGTGGCCCTCGATGTCGGACAGGACCTGGGCCAGTGGCGTTCACAGGTTCTACGGCACGCCCTACCACCAGGACTGAGTGCGACGCGCCAGCGTGCGCACGGCTCTCATGTCAAATCTCGAAGGTGAAGCGATGAACAAGGACCAGGTCAAGGGCACCATCAAGAAGGCGGCCGGCAAGGTGCAGGAGCAGGCCGGCAAGGTCACTGGCAGTGCCGGACAGCAGATCAGGGGGCTGCGCAAGCAGGCCGAGGGCACGGCACAGAAGTCCGTCGGTGACGCGAAGGAAGTGCTCAAGGACATCACCCGCGAGTGATGGGTCGCCGGGCCTGCGGCCGCAGGCCCGGACATGCGTCGGAGTTCGGGGTGGGCGCTGGGCACTGACTTGTCACTCTTCGTTCGCGCGCAATTGCAGCGTCGTGGCCAGCTGACTCGCCTCGCGGCTTGGGGTGCGATTCCTCGCACCTTGGCCGTCTGCGCCTTCCGCCTGGCCTGTTCGGCACCGCACCGACACCGTCCCAGCGATGGAGGAGGATGCAACCCATGCCGGCCATCAACCCCACGATCCGTCCGCTGTGTCCCAGTTGCGGGACCAGGACCCGACGCATTCGGCGGCACTTGGCGGATCGTTTCGTCGGCTTGTTCGTTCCTGTGGTCCGCTGCCGATGCGAGTCGGCCGCTTGCGGATGGGAGGGCCTTCTGCGTCAGGCGCAGCGGGAGGTTTCGGTTCATCAGGCGCGGGATCGCCTGCCGTACCGTCGAATCGACGCCTCGCGAGGAACCCCTTCCGGGGAGCGGCGGCCGTGATGGGTGCACGGCCGCCCGCGGCGTGACCTGTCAGCGCGTGCCCGAGACCTCGATCTCCACCCGGCGGTCAGGTTGAAGGCAGGCAATGAGGGCGGCAGTTGCCGCCGCTCCCCTGCAGGCTTCCGGGCTGGTGACGGGGTTGCTCTCACCCTTGCCGACCGCGGTGATCTTCATCGGATCGACCTTGCCCGTGCTCACCAGATAGGCCTTCACGGCGTCGGCGCGCTCCTGCGACAGCCGCTGGTTGTAGTCGGGCGTGCCCAGCCGGTCGGTGTGACCCTCGACCGTGACCATGTCGAAGCTCGTGCCCTCGAGTTCCTTCAAGAACGTGTCCAGTGCCCTGCGCCCTTCATCCTGGAGCGCCGACTTGTCGAACTCGTGGAGCGACTCCGCAGAAAAGCTCACGCGGCGAAGCGGCACGACGACCGGCGCCGGCGGCGGCGCGGGAGGGGGCGTGGCCACCACCGGCTCGGGCGCCTGCACGACGACGACAGGTGCGGGCGCTGGCGCCGGGGCCACGTACGCCGGTGCCATCGCGCGCGGCGCTGGCGCTGCGGTCTGTCCGAAAGGAAACACCAGGCTCAGCGACAGCGTGTCGACGTTGACCTTGTGGTTCACCGCGTCGCTGACCCGGTAGCGCTCCGCCTCACCGCGCATGAGGAACGACGGACTGAAGGCGTACTGCAGGCCGGCGCCTATCTTGAAGTTGGTCTTGCGCTCGCTGTAGTGGGCGTCCATGCTCTCTTCGCCGACGGTTGCGCTCAGCGCCGTCCGCGTTCTCGCGTGCTGTGCGCCGAGGCGGCCGAGGAGCGAGAACCGCTCGCCCATCGGCAAGGTGCCGACCAGGTCCACGTTGAGACCTTGAATGCTCGAGTTCGCCGCGAATGTTCCCGGCGGCGCCGTGATGGCGTCGAATCCGAACCGTCCTAGCCTGAAGTACCCGGCCTCGATCCCCAGGTTGGGCGTCATCTGGTAGCCACCGAAGAGCTTGTAGGTGGTGTCGCGATCGTTACGGTCGATCACGCTCGCGGACACGCCGGCCTGTTCGCCGACGATGGCCTGGGCGTCGAGAGTGGCTCGCGCCGTCCCGATGCCCAGGCCTCCGTAGAAGTAGCCGGCGTCCTGGGCAAGGGCCGCGGCCGAGGCCAGCGGGGCGAGGCTGCACGCGGCGAGCAGGCGAATCGCAAGTGTCGAGTTCATGGGTCTTGTCTTTCCTCGTGGTGAAGGGCTGGATTGCCCTTGACCTTGTAGGTCCGCGCCACCTGGGCGTCTGTGCGCTGACGCACTCGGGAGGGCAGACACCCCCAGCCCGTGCCACGCGCCTGTCGAGGCGTCGAGACCTGCCGCCGTGTCGCGATGCAGGCGTGCATGTCCCGCCGGCCGCAGGCCGTACTGTGGGCTGACGTACAGACGCGCGGCGCCGCCGCCGCCCATAGTGCCCCCCATGCCCCGACGAAGCGCGCACCACAGCACCGGCCGGGACGCACGACAGTGAGCCCCGGCGGCATCGTCCGCAGGCTCCGATCGACAGCAACACCGAACGGCTGGTCCGCGCCGCGAGGCTGGACCGCTCCGTCGCCGAACAGGCGCCCGCAACCCTCATCACCGATTGGGGACGTCCATGAGTCTCGGAACCATCCTCCTGATCGTGCTCGTCCTGGTCCTCATCGGCGTCGTGCCCGCCTGGCCTCACAGCCGGAGCTGGGGCTATGGTCCGAGCGGGGCCCTGGGCGTGGTGGTCGTGATCCTGATCGTGCTTCTGCTCATGGGGCGGCTGTGAGCTCGCCCGGAGTGCACGGTGCGGAGTGCAGCCCACCCAAACCACACGGACAGGCGCATGCCGGCCGGTGTCCCTGTCCCTTCACCACCCCGCAGTGCCCGCGCGACGGTATCCGCCGCTCGTGCGTCGCTGCCCCACCAGAGAGGCCTCGCATGCAATCACGTCATCCCCTCCTTGTGCTGCCGCTGGCGTTGCTGACGCTCGTCAGCGCCTGTACTTCGACGCCTTCGCGTCACGAGGCCATCGGGCCTTCGCCCGACAGTCGCATGACCCATTCCATGGAGTACGGCACGGTCGTCAGCATCGAGGTCGTCTCCCGGGCCGAGCACACCTCTGGCGGTGGCGCCGTGCTGGGCGCCGTCATCGGCGCGGTGGTCGGCCATCAGATCGGCGGCGGCAGCGGCCGTGCCGCCGCCACCGGCATCGGTGCGGTCGGCGGTGCCCTCATCGGCAACGAGGTGGAGAAGCGCAACCTGGACGACAGCGACTTCTATCGCATCCGGGTGCGTTTCGACCACGGGGGCGTCGGCGAGTTCAACTACCGCTCGATCGGCGACCTGCGCGTGGGTGACAGGGTGCGCGCGGTCGGAGGACAACTCGAGCGCCCGTGAAACCTTGAATGCCCTTGCATGCACCTGCGAGGGAAACCTGCCGCGGGGCGCGCGCAGGTGCCCTCTCGGCGGCCGCGCAGGCGTTCGCCTTGCCCGCCCGGGCGAGTCAGTGCCGCCTGCGCGCCAGCAGGCTCACCAGCAGGGCCAGGAGTGCGCCCGCGCCGGCGGCGACGAGCACGGCCTTCAGGGAATCGTGCCGAATGTAGTCGCTCGCGTTGTCGCCGGCGTGCCGCACCGTGTCGCGCACGCGGTGCGCGCCGTCCAGCACGGCGTCGAGGCCGCGGTGCGCCTTGCCGCTGGCGGCGCCGGCCGCGCGGTCGATGAGGTGCCCGGCGTCGTCGGCAAGCGATCGGGCTTCAGGGGTGGCGTCAGTGCTGTTCATGTCGAGTCCCTTGCAGGTCGGGTGGTCCGTGGCGAAGCGCGATGCACGGTCCCGGCGGAAGTGGCCGGGCGCGTCGCCGGCGCGCGCTGCGGCGAGGAAGCCGCGGGCGCCTTGCCATGCGACAGGGCCCCCGGCTTCGCGGCACCGCCAGTCTCTCGCAGGTGCTCGTGTCGCGCGACCGGCGGACAGGCCGCCGGCGTGTCGGCAGTCGCGACGATGGCGCGTAGGACGCATCCGACAGGCCGTTCTGGCTGTCGCGGGGCGGTGCGGGTCGGGCGCGGTGCGTGCCGACCGCGGGGCCGGCGATGATCCGCATCGCGGTTGTCGACGACCAGCCGGTCGTGCGCGCCGGTCTTCGGCAGTTCTTCTCGGGACAGGGCGACTTCGAGGTGGTCGCCGAGGCGTGCAGCGGTCGTGCGGCGATCGACATCGTGCGCCAGGCCGAGGTCGACGTGGTCCTGCTCGACATCGCCTTGCGCGACCGCAGCGGCGTGGAGACGCTCGGCGCGATCAAGGCCCGCGCCCCCGATCTTCCCGTGCTGATCCTGTCGGGATACGCCGAGCCCCGCTACGCGACCACGCTGCTGCGGCTGGGCGCGAGCGGCTACCTCGACAAGGCCTGCGAGGCGGCCGACATCGTCTCCGCCGTCCGCACGGTGTGCCGCGGGCGAAGGTACATCAGCGCGCTCGTGGCCGAGCAGCTGGCCGAAGCCCTGCACCGCGGTGAGGTGTCGCCTCACGAAGAGCTCTCCGAGCGCGAACTGCAGGTCTTCCTGCGTCTTGCCCGTGGCGAGTGCATCGGGCAGATGGCGCGGCACATGTCGCTGAGCGTGAAGACCGTCAGTACCTATCGCTCCCGCGTGCTGGAGAAGCTGCGCCTGTCCTCCAACAGCGCGCTGACCTACTACGCGCTGAAGGCAGGGCTCATCGAGTAAGGCGGGGGAGGACACGCATCGGCGCCGTGGGCGACGTATTCGCGGCCATGCAGGTGTCTGCCGCGCACGTGAGGCAGGGGGTGACGCCCGACCCCTTGCCTATGACGTTGGCGTGGTGTCCACGCCGTGCTGACGAATCGACGCCAGCGTCTTGCCGTGCAGATGCCACAGGGCAACGAACATCGCCGCGATCGCCGGTCCCAGCACGAAGCCGTTGATCCCCATCACGGCCATGCCGCCCAGCGTGGTGACCAGCACCACGTAGTCGGGCAGCCGCGTGTCCTTGCCGACCAGCACGGGCCGCAGGAGGTTGTCGACCAGGCCGATGACCAGCACGCCGAAGACCGTGAGCAACCCCGCCTTCCACGTCGCGCCGGCGAGCAGTAGGTACAGCGCGACAGGCCCCCACACGAGCGCCGCCCCCACGGCCGGCACGAGCGACAGGAAGCCCATCGACACGCCCCAGAGCAGCGGCGCGCTGACGCCGAGCGCCCAGAACGCCAACCCGCCCAGCAGGCCCTGGAGCGCCGCCACCAGCAGGTTGCCCTTCACGGTGGCGCGAATCACGGTGCCGAACTTGCCGAGCAGCTCGCGCTGGTGGTCCGGAGCCAGGGGCATGCTCAGCCGCGCGGCGAGCGCCAGCTCGTGACCGTCGCGGATCAGGAAGAACGCGAGGTACAGCGCGATGAACACACCCGTCACGAACGTGAAGGTGTCGTGGCCCATCCCGAGAGCATTGCCGGCGACGAGCTGGCTGGCGCGGGCCAGCCCCGAGTTCACGTGCCGCTGAATGGTGTCGAAGTCGCCCCACCCCACGCGGCCGAGCCAGGTGTGCACGGACTCGGGCAGCGTGTCGAAGAGCTCACGCAGGTAGACGGCAGGCTGCCATTCGCCGGACTGCAGTCTTTCGTAGACCGTTGCAGCCTCGTTGGCGAGCGACGCCACGATGAGCGCCACCGGCACGACACCCAGCAGCACGGCAGCCAGCAGGGTGAGCAGTGCCGAGAGCGAAGGCCTGCCGCCGGTGAGCGCCAGCAGCCGCCTGTTCAGCGGCGCGAACATCAGCGCGATGACGGCGCCCCACAGGATGGGGCCGAAGAAGGGCCGCACGATCCAGCCCAGCGCGAGGGTGGCCGACAGCACCAGGCTCAGCAGCACGATGTAGTGCAGCTTGCTGACCACGGGTTCGGAAGGATGCGACCTGCTCACGCCGTCTTGATGCGGGTTCATCGACGAACCCTCGGGGCTGCGTTGCTCGATCGCCATCTGTCGGATCCGGCGCTCGGTGCGAACGCGCACAGACGCGACGTGCGTGCGCGCCGCAGGATATGCCGTGGAAGACGCCGCCATCCCCGTGCCCGCAGTGCTCTCGGCCCTGCGGCCGCAATCCCTGCGCGACGCGCGGCGTCGCCTCGCGTTCGCGTCATGGCGCGTCCTCGTGGTGTCGATGGGTCTGCTGCTCGCGCTCGGGCTGCTGGCAGCGTTCTGGCAGGTCGCGCGGGACGCGGTTCGGCAGGGGGAGGCCCGCCGCGAGGCCACGGCTCGCCGCACCGCGGCGTCCTGGCGCTGCGAGCGACTCTCTGGCGCGCCGGTGCGCGCCGCGTGCCTGCGCGAGCTCGACGCCCATCATCGCTGACTCCGCGGCGCGTGCGGGCTCTGCCATCGCCACGGGCGTCATCGTCGCAGCGGGGCGGCACGGCGAGATGCCCGATCCCGCACCGCCCCGATGCCGCGTTCACCCGAATCCCGATCGGTCAGTCGGGCTGGCGAGCGCCACCGCTGCCGCCGCGCGCTGCGTCGGCAGCGGCGGGGGGACGATCGCGTCCCGGAGCCTGATCCCTCGGCGCGGACTTGCCGGGTCTCGCGTCCCCGGGTGCGACCTCGGGGTTTGCCTTGCCCGGCGCCTGGCGCGGTGCCGGAATCGCGGTCGCGCTGGCTGCCGGCGCACCCGGCCTTGCGCGCGGTTCTTGCTCGTCACGTGGCGTTCCTCCCGGAGACTTACCGGCTGGCGTCAGGGTTGGCGACGCAGTCAGGACCTTGACCGCAGGAGCCACCCTGACCACCGCGGGCTTCAGTGCCTTGCGCTCGCTTTCGTCGAGGGGCCGGCCCTGCTTCGCGGTCAGTTGTGGCTCCTGGGCGGCGAATCCGGTGCCTGGCGGTGGCGGAGCGTTGCGTGCAACGACCGGACGCTCGAAGACCTTGGCGGGCGGTCTCTCGCCTTCGTTCGCCGCGCCGCGCACGCTCCTGGGCGTCGGCGCGACGGGCGGTGCGATGGCGACTTGCTGGCTGACGACCGCCTCCCGCGAGACACGAACCGCCGCCTTGGACACTGGCTGCGACTGTGCGAACGCGCTGGTCGGCACGGCGACCACGGCCCCCGTCACGCTGCGGTTCACGTTGACGATACGCGTCACGTTCACGTTGTTGTAGACGTTGTGGATGACCGTGTTGTTGATGACGGTGTTGCTCTGGTTGACGCGCTCGAAGTAGCTGCGGCTGACGGGGTAGGCTGGGCGATAGACCTCGCGCGGGCCCAGCGGGAACCAGGCAACCCCGCCCACCGTGCCCGTGGAGAGGGTGATCTGGAAGTTGGCACCACCCAGGAAGACCACCAGCGCCGGCGCGTAGTACGCCTGCGAGCGGACCGGCCCCGGCACCCACACCCAGGTCCCGCGCGGGTTCGCCCATCGGCCGTAGTGCGAGACGGCGAAGCCCCAGGGCGCGTCGTCGACCCAGGTCCAGCCCCACGGGTCGATCCACGCCCAGTGCCCGTCCCGGTAGGGCGCCCATCCGGCCTCCACGTACGACGGCACCCAGACGTGGCCGTAGGTCGGGTCGCTGCGCCAGGTTCCGTGCGCGTCGAGATCCTGGTAGCCGATCACGTCGCGGGAGACGTAGCGCGCGGACGGCGAGCTGTCGAAGGCGCGATCGCGGTCACGCGCCCAGCGGTCGAAGTCGTCGATGCCCGGGGCATCGAAAGGACGGCGATCGCGCAGGTCGGTACCTGTGAAGCGATAGGGCTGACGCGCATCGATCAGGTACGACGCGTTCTCGCCGTAGACCTCGCCCTGGCCTTGCCACATCACGATGCGGGTCTCGTCGCTGTCGGGAACGACCTCGATGCGGTACTCGCCCGGCTGGCGCAGCACGAAGGCGAGATGGGGGGTGTCCACCTCGAATGCCTGGTCGCGCTCGAGGCGACGCACGCGCACGTTCAGGACGCCCTGGGTAAGCTGGAGCTGCACGATGCGATCGTCCAGGTTCAGCACGGACAGGCCGGTGTTGGCATCCATGCGGATCGTCGCCCCGCCGACCTGGATCTCGGCCCGCCCGCGAGCTTCCGACCAGAGCCGATCGCCCGTGCCCAGCGGGCGGTTGAGGGTGGCGCGCACCCAGTCCTCCTCGCCGGCTGGCGAGAAGCTCACTTCGCCGCTGGTGTAGCCCAGCCGTGCAACGCGAGAAGGGGGGTCGGCGGCGACGAGGCCGCTGGTGGCGAGCAGAGCAATGCCTATCGCCAGGGCGCGGATGTGCTGAGCCATCGCACGGGTGAGCATGAGCGTTCCTTCCGGGATTGCGGCGCTACCGGGAAATCTGGCCCGTCGCACCCCACGAACACTCTCCGGTGGGCCCGTGCGCGCGTCTGTTCGTCACCGCACGCAAGGGTCCCGGCGGGTCCCTGCCTCGACGCATGGAGGCTTTGCGCCACGCCGCGGGAAGGTGCTCAGCCGTTCCCTGGCGCAGGCAGCAGGCGCTTGTACTCCGCCTTCACCACCGAGTAGCACTCGCAGCAGCGACGCTCGAGCCCAGCGCGGTCGAGCACCGTGACGTGCCCGCGCCGATAGCTGATGAGTCCCTCGCGCTGCAGCGGCAAGGCGGCTTCGGTGATGCCCTCGCGGCGCACCCCGAGCATGTGCGCGATCTGCTCGTGGGTGGCCGTGATCTCGGGGCCGCGCAGCCGGTCCATGATCAGCAGCAGCCAGCGGCAGAGCTGCTGGTCGACCGTGTGGTGCCGGTTGCAGACTGCGGTCTGGGCCATGTGCACGATCAGCGCCTGGGTGTAGCGCAGCAGCATCTTCATCACCGCGGGCGAGCGCTGGAATTCCTCCGTCAGCACATGACCTGGCAGGCGATGACCCGTTCCGGCGGTCTGGACCACCGCGCGTCCGGGGGTCGTGCCGTCACCGATGAACAGGGGAACGCCGACCACGCCTTCGCAGCCGACCACCGCGATCTCGGCGCAGCTGCCGCTCTCGGTGATGTACTCCAGCGACACGATGGCGGTGTCCGGGAAGTAGGCATGTCGGATGGCCTCGCCCGATTCGTAGAGTACCTGCCCTCGAGACATCTCCACGGGCTCGAGGAAGGTCTGCCAGCACACCCGCACGGTCGTGGGCAGCGCTGCGAGCAATTCGTTGCGACGACGGCCGGCAGCTTCCTGCGTGGTCACGTTGCCGGGTGACCGCTGCGCAGCGGCGGTCGCATGCGAAACCTGGGGTGCCTGCTCGCCGGAATGCATGACCATGCCTGCGGGGCTCACGCCGGTGTCCCGGCCGTGCCGGGCCGCCCTGGCTCGGAGGGGGGCTCCGACGGCGCTCGCGGAAGGCTGACCACGGCTTGCGTGCCGCGCCGGGGCCCCGCGCTGTGCACGCCGATCTGTCCGCCGTGGGCGCGCACGATCTCGCGCGCGACGGTCAGCCCGATCCCCAGGCCGACGCCGCTGTAGGCCAGCGCCCGGGGGTCCTGGACGAAAGGCTCGAAGATCGACGGCAGGAGCTCGGGCGCGATGCCGATGCCGTCGTCGGACACCGTGAGCGTCACCGCGCTGGCGTCGGCCTCGACGACGACGACGATGTGCCCGTGCTCCGGCGTGTAGCGGCTCGCGTTGTCGAGCAGGTTCGAGACGACGATGCCGAGCTTGGCTGCATCGCCGCACACCTCCAGTGCCTCGGGCGGCCGGCGCAGCGTCAGGGTCTGCTCGCGGCCCTTGAACGACGGCTCGAGCGACGAGACGGCCGACTCGACCACCTGGCGCAGATCGATCCGGGCTTGCTGCAGCTGCATGCCGCCGCTGTCCAGGATCACCGCGTCGACGAGGCGCGCGATCTGTGCAAGCTGCTCCTCGACGATGCCGCGGACCCGCGGCAGGAGCGGCGCTTCGGTCGCTGGCAGGCCGAGCATCGTCGTCGCGATGCGGATCGGTGCCTTCGGATTCCGGAGTTCCTCGGCCACCGCGGCCAGGAACGCCGTCTGTCTGCGGCGCGCCTGCTCGGCCGCGGCCATCAGCTCGCGCGCGTCGATCGCGGCGAGCACCAGCCGTTCATTGGCCTCGCGCAGTTCCGCCAGCTGGAGAGCGTCCCCTGCCCCCGATGTCTCCGCGGTCGCCGCCGGCGGAGGCACCGCATCCCGAGCGGCGTCCGGCTTGCGGGCGGCGGCTCCTGACCGGACGGCGCCCGCCGGTGAGCGGCCCTGTGCCTGCGCGCGCGAGCGCTTGGCCTCGTACATCACGGCGTCCGCCTGCCGCACCAGCGCCTCGAAGCTCTCGCCGTCGTCGGGATAGACGGCCTCTCCGGCGCTGGCCGCCAGGACCACCTCCACGCCGCCGATGTTCGCCGGCATCGCGAGCGCGGCCATCAGCTTGTTCGTGACGCCCGTCGCGTCGCCGGGGGCGGCCAGTTCGGAGAGCAGCACGACGAACTCGTCGCCACCATACCTGCAGACGGTGTCGACCTCGCGCACGCCTTCCGCAAGCCTTTGCGCGGCCAGCTTCAGGACACGGTCACCGAACGCATGACCGTGACGGTCGTTGATCTGCTTGAAGTTGTCGAGATCGAAGAAGAGCAGGGCGCAGCGCCCGTGGTGGCGCCTGGCGTTGGCAAGGGCCTGCTCGAACCGCCCGAGCAGGCCGACGCGGTTGGGCAGGCTTGTCAACGGGTCGACCAGCGAGGCGCGCGTGGCGTCTTCCAGCGACCGCGACGCCGCCTCGGCTTCGTCGCGGCGGGCCAGCGCGGAGATCACCAGCTGCTCGTTGACAGCGGCCGTCATCTCGGCGGTGCCCAGCTGCGCGAGCCGGCTCTCGGCACGCACGATGTCCTGCAGCAGGCTCACCAGCAGGGCCTGCATCGCCTCGATCTGCACGCCCAGCTGCTCGCGCCCGGGGGCGACGCCCGGGGCCTCTTGCGCCTGGGGTGTGGCGGGCGGGTTCACGGCGAGGCTTGCGTGCGAGCAGCCTCAGGCGTCGCTGCCGGCGTCTGCCGGCGGCGCGGCCCGGGGCGCGCGCTTGAGGGTCGGGCGACCACCGAGCAGGCCCTCGTGGCCGGGCAGCATCGCGCCCATGCGGATGCCGCTGCTGTCGATGTCGTACAGCCGCAGGGCGTCGGAGTGCCCGCTGGCACGCACCTTGACCACGCCCATCACGCGCTGCAGGCGGCTGTCGACCTCGATGTAGCGCTGCACGATGATCGCGTCCGTCAGGAAGGCGGCACCGTAGGGGCTGAAGCGCAGGTCCGTGTACCGGTCCTCGAGCTCGGAGGTCAGCAGCACGGTCAGGCCGGTGCTGGTCAGCGCGGTCACCATGCCGAGCAATGACTCGCGGAAGTCGCCGCGGAAGGTCGGTGCCAGCGCGAGTTCCAGGCCACTGAGCGAGTCCAGCACGACGCGCGTCGCGCCCAGACGGCGCACCTCCTCGAGGATGCGCAGGACGATCTCGTCGACCGACAGGTCGGGCATGCGCGTGTCGATCAGGGCGACCAGCCCTTGCTCGATCAGTTCGCTCAGCCATGGCGTTCGCAGGCTGTTCTGGCGCTGCTCGAAGCAGGCGACGACGCCCGGTTCGCCCTGTCGCACGCCCTCGGCCAGGAACGACGCCGCCAGCACGCTCTTGCCCGATCCCGACGGGCCGGCCACGAGCAGCGAGTAGCCGCGGGGCAGGCCGCCTCCGAGCATCTCGTCGAGCCCGGTGACACCCAGCGGCGCGCGTGCGCCCCGTGGCGCAGCGACGGTCACCCCGGCGCTGGCCGCGACAACCTCGGCCGGGGCGAAGACGCGAATCCCTGTCCGGTCGATGCGGTAGGTATGCAGCCCCGGAAGACTGGGCTGGCCCCGCATCTTCATGATCTCCATCTTGCGGACCATCGAGTTGCGCTGCACGCTCTGGCGCAACCAGATCAGCCCGTCGGCGACGGTGAACACAGGGTTGGCGTCGGTCTCGCTGAAGTACTCGCCGATCAGGAAGGTGGTGGCCTGCCAGCTGGTCATCAGCATGCCCAGCTGCTGCACGAAGAACTGCAGGCTGGACTTCTTCCCCCCCGCGGTCTCGCTGGCGAAGACCACCGAGCGGAAGGAGTCCACGAACACGAGGCGGGGGTTGTGGGCCGTGACTTCGTCGACGATGCGCTTGAGCACGAGATCGAGGTCGCCGGACATCGCGTCGTCGGACAGGCTGACGAAGCGCACGCTGTGGCCGATTGCCGCGTTGTCGAAGTAGTCGAACTGCTGCTGGTAGCGCAGCATCTTCAGCGGCGGCTCGCCCAGCACGGTGAAGTAGAGGGCCGGGCGCTCCGGCGTCGCCAGCGCGAACATGATCTGGTGCGCCAGCGTGGTCTTGCCACAGCCCGGCTGTCCGGCGATGAGGTTGAAGCTGAACTCCGGCAGGCCGCCGCCGAGCACCTCGTCCAGCCCCGGAACGCGGGTGGCCAGCCGGTTGATGGTCGCCTTGGTCGTCATGAAGAAGTGTCCTGCGCGGACGGGTCGCCCGCCGAAAGGGTCCAGACGGAGCGAAGAAGCCGGTTGGTCAGGGCAGCCCCCACCAGGCTGGCCAGCAGTTCGTGGAAAGCGTTGAACATCTCGACGCAGGCGGCGCCGGCCTCAGCCGCCGTCTGCCCCGCGATCGCGCCCCGCAGCGCAGCCGGGTCGACGGCTCGCAACGCATCCGGCTGGGCCTGGGCCAGCCAGGGGAACTTGGCCGATGCGGCCTTGAGGCTGCGCGTGTAGAGCGCGGCGACGCCCTGCCGACCGATGATCGGGTGCAAGGCCTCGTCGGTGTCGCGCCACAACGCGACAACGGCGTCGGCCACCTCGTCGGTGTCGGCGTCGCTGGCCACACGGCCTGCCAGGGGCGCGGGCCATGGACGATCGTCCTTGCTGTCCAGGTGCATGCGGGGATGACCGCTGGATTGCGGATCACGGATGGTATGCCCTCGGGTTTCCGGTGCACGCCAGGACTCGCCGATTCGCTCCCCGTGTTCGCGGGGGGTGGGAGGAGCGGGGATCTGGTGCCTGGCAACCTCGCCGCTCAGGCCCAGGGATCACGGGCGGACCGCAATCTCGTTCTTCACTGCCTTCACCCCCTTGACCTTCCAGGCCAGGCTCTCGGCCGTGGACTTCTCGGTCGCGTTCTTGGCGAAGCCCGACAGCATCACCGTGCCGTTGAGCGTCTCCACCGAGATGCTGGTGCCGGCGACGTCCTTGTTGTCGAGGAGTCGTCCCTTGACCTCGGTCGTGATCGCGGCGTCGTCGATGTACGCGCCGGCCGTTTCCTGGCCGCGCACGACCGCGCAACCAGACGCGGCGACCAGGGTGACGGTGGCCAGCGCGAAGGTGAGCGTGTGACGAATGTTCATCTTGGATCCTCCCTGAGAGTGTGATGGGTGCAGGGCTTGCAACCGGACCAATGTAGGGTCGACCGCCCGCGCCGTCGGTGCGCTAGCGCACGCAAGCCCCGCTGCGGCCGCGGGGCGTGGCCCGCCACCGCCCCCACGGTTCCAGGCATGTAGGAATTGGACTACGCAGCGCAGCGGCTATGCCCGCTTGCCCCTCGACGGCCACAGGCGCAGACTCCGGCGGCCACCCGGCGCGGCAGCGGTTGCGGCCGGCCCGCCGCTCCATGGATGCCCCTCACCGCCGGACGCCGAAATGGAACTGCACACGATCCGGTCCTGGCTGCGCTGGCCGCGGTACGGCTACGGACTCGCGGCCCTGTTGCTCGCCGGGCTCTTGTGCACGGCCTGCAGCAGCCTGCCGGTCATCGTGCCGGACCTCGCCCGCCATCCCGCGCGACCGATCCCCCTCGAGGGCGCCCAGGGGCCGCTGTCCGCCCAGAGGAGCAAGGCCATCCTGGACGCGCTGGCGCGCCGCGGCCCGGACACCGGCATCTTCGAGCGCCACCTGGCCATCGAGGAGGCCCTGGTGGGCAGCCCGCTGACCACGGGCAACGCGGTGTGGCTCCTTCAGGATGGACCGGCCACCTACGACGCGATGCTCGATGCCATCGGTGCGGCGCGCCACCACATCCACCTGGAAACCTACATCCTCGACGACGACGATGTCGGCCGGCGCTTCGCCCGGGCGTTGATCGACAGGCAGCGCGCCGGCGTGCAGGTGCGCCTGATCCGCGACAGCGTGGGCACGCTGGGAACGCCGGCACCGTTCTTCGAGGGCATGGCCCGCGAAGGCATCCAGATCGTCGAGTTCAACCCCGTCAATCCGTTCGTGGCGGGTGCCGACTGGTCGCTCAACCAGCGCGACCACCGCAAGCTGCTGATCGTCGACGGTCGTGTCGCCTTCCTGGGCGGCATCAACATCAGCAGCGTCTATTCGGGCGGATCGTCCCGCAAGGGCATGCTCGCGCGGCCGACGGGCACCCCTGCGTGGCGCGACACCGACCTGCAGCTTCGCGGGCCGGCCGTGGCCGAGCTTCAGAAGCTCTTCCTGGCCACCTGGACTGCCCAGGGCGGCCCGCCACTGTCCGACGCGGCGCACTTCCCGCCGCCCGAGGTGGCGGGCGGCGAGGTCGTCCGGGCGATCGGCAGTTCGCCCGAGGAGCCGTTCAGCCTGATCTACGCCACGCTGCTTTCGGCGATCGACAGCGCCGACACCAGCGTGCACCTGACCAACGCCTACTTCGCGCCCGATCCCCAACTGCTCGAACGCCTCGAGGCCGCGGCGGCGCGCGGCGTCGATGTCCGGCTGATCCTGCCGGCCCGCACGGACTCCTGGATCGTCTTCCACGCCGGGCGCGCCTACTACGAACGGCTGCTGCGCGCCGGGGTGAAGATCCACGAGCGCCGCGGCGTGGTGCTTCACTCCAAGACGGCACTGGTCGACGGCGTGTGGGCGACCGTGGGCTCGACCAATCTGGACTGGCGCAGCTTCCTGCACAACCACGAGCTCAACGCGGTGGTGCTGGGCACCGGCTTCGGGGCGCAGGTCCAGGCCATGTTCGACAAGGACCTGGCCGAGTCGGACGAGATCACCCTCGCGGCGTGGCTGCGGCGGCCGCTGTCGCTGCGGATCAAGGAGACGATGGCGCGTCTCTGGGAGTACTGGCTCTGAGCCGCCGCGGCAGCGGGCCGGCCGCGTGACCCGGCCGGCCTGCGCAGGGGCCGTTCACACCCCCCAGACGACGTCGACGCCTTCGGCGTGTGCGCGCCTCATCAGCTCGACGAGCGGCCATGCGCGCTGGCGCAGCGTGATCACCTCCTCTTCGTCGGAGTCGGGTTCCACCGCGTGGGCCGGGCTCGGTGCTCGCGCCTGCCCGGCCTCGTCTTGCGCAATGGCCGCCTCGAGCGCGTCGATCGCCGCGGCGATGTTCGCGCACCGGAGGATTCCGCGGGCAGCCGGCTCGAGGCCCATCGCGGCAAGCACCTTGTCGCCGTCCGGCTCGAGCATGATCACGTCGCCGGATGCCTTGGACTGAAACCTGTACGTCATGATGATTCGCTCCTTGCGTGGTGGGGTCGGGGTGAGCGGCGACGCCCGCCGGCGCGCCTGGAGCCGGCGGCTCGGCTGTCGGCGAGTGCGACTTCGATGCCCCCGCATGGGGCACGCGTCGGGACGATGAGCGGCGCGGGCCATCAGCTGCCGTCCACGGGAACGGCGACCGGCCCTGCGGCCGGCGGCAGGGGGATCACGAAGCAGGCGTCCCCGCCCAGTTCGCGCCATCGAAGACTCTCGCCGGGGGGGCAGCAGTCGTGCCCCCGGCTCGGCTGCGGCGGCCAGCGCTGCCGGCCCCTGCACACGTGTCAGCACGAACCGCATCACGCGCCCGTCGCGGCGCAGCGTCAGCTCGGCCTGAGAGCCTGAGAGTTTTTCTCGCCATCTTGGTAATTGGCATGCAACTGGCTAATCTTTGACCATGAGCGAACCCCAGCACCAAGGCGAGGCGCCGGTCGGCCTGTTC
>JBILNT010000296.1:0-2505 GCA_044374875.1 Rubrivivax sp. | reverse complement strand
GTGGTCGGGCACCCCGAAGGCCCTGGGCCTGGCCGTCGGCACGCACACGCTCACGGCGCGGGCGTGCAATGCTGCTGGGTGCTCGGCGGCGGGGTCGCGGGTGGTGGAGGTGAAGGCTCAGTCGTGTACCGTCGGCGCGGCGAGTATCGGCAGCTACTACTTCTCAAACCAGACGCCGAGGACCTTGTTCCCGATCTGCAGCTCGATGTCTGCTCAGCCGGATGCGGTTTGCCCGTCTTGGATGTCCAGCCCGTGCTACCAGGCGGGCTTCAATCAGGTCGATGGCAATCCTGCCGGCGCTCCGGTGCTCTACCGAAATGACGGCACCGCGCCGGCAGCGTGTGGCGCAGCCGCCGGCGTCGCGTCGGCGTCTAGGCCCGCGGGCGCAAGTCTTTGCAGTGTCGGTGTTCCGACCTCGGTGCTGAATCGCGGAGCGAGATGGACCTGGGCCTGCTACCGCCCTGCGGGAAACCCGGTGGAGTGCAGCGCGCCCAAGTAGCGCAGGAGCGCCCGGGCCAAGTCCGGGCGCTCCATCATCACCGCCGACCACTCCGCCGTCGGCCGATCTCACTTGATGGACTCAGCATCCAACCCGAGTACGTTCGAGGCCCGGGGGGGCCGGGGCCTGGCGGATCGTCCGCATCCCTGTCGACGTCCACCCGCACGGCTCTGACCCGTTGATACAATGGTGTCAACGGGTGGAGCTTCGGAATGGCGACTTCTTCAACGCATATCAGCGCATGGGGCAATGGTCTCGCGCTACGGCTCACGAAGCCGATGGCGAAGGCCGCGGGCGTGGCTGAAGGGTCGCCTGTGCGCGTCACGGTCAAGCCTGGCCGGATCGTGATCGAGGCCGAAGTGGAACCGATGCTGGAGCAGATGCTCGTCGCCTTCGACCCCAAGAAGCATGGTGGCGAGGCCATGGCGGATCGTCCGGCGGGCAAGGAGGCGTTCGCCAATGGCGACGCGTAAGTCGCCACTATGGGTGCCCGAGCGCGCCGAGATCATCTTCATCCAGTACAGCCCAGCCGTCGGCGAAGAGATGCCGGAAGATCATCCGATGCTGGTGATCTCGACCAAGGCCTTCAATGAGCGCACCGGCTTGGTGGTCGGCTTCCCCATGACCCACGCCGAGCGCCACGCGGACAACCCATTTGCGATCACCGCGCCCGGCACCAGGGGCCAGGCGGGCTATCTGCTGACGCACCAGCCGAAGTCGTTCGACTGGCGCGATCGTAATGCCCGCCCTCACCCCTGGGGTGAGGGACACACGAAGTTGCTGGCCGCCGCCCTCAAGCGCTTCGATGCCGTGTTTGGCATCTGCGGCCACTGAACGCACCCCGAACCTCGGCGCCGGCGGAGAGCGCGCACGCTTCTGCGCGGCCCCTTCCTGGAGACGCGCGAGCACCAAGACCGTCTGCCTCTACCTCACCCCAACCCGCACCACCGCATACCCCACGAACCCCTGAGAGTCCATCACCTTCAGGGTCACATCGAAGCTCCCCTTGCGGGTGAACGTGTGGCTGGCCGTGGCTCCCTGCACGCGCGGGGACCCGTCGCCGAAATCCCACTCGTAGGAGACGATCTGGCTATCGGGGTCCGACGATCCCTCGCCGCTGAAACTCACCTGCAGCGGCGCCTTGCCGAAGCGGCCCAAGGCCTGGATCGCGGCCACAGGCGCCAGGCCGCCGGGCTCGGGGACGGTGGCGTGCATGGTGTACGCACCCACGCTGCCGTAGTCGCTGTAGCCGTAGTCCGGCGTGCCGCGCGAGTCCGGCCCACGACCGCTGGGTGCCTTACCGACGCCCTGGACCGCGACGAAGTACGTCCCAGCCTTCGGCAGCCGCACGGCCATGGTCACATCGAGCGGATCGAGCGGGGACTTGCTCAGCAGGCGCCGGCCATCGGCGTCAAAGAGATCGAGTCGGGTGTCCAGACTGTGGCTGAATGGCGGCAACTCGACGGCGAGCACCGCCCGGCCGGCGCCGGCCTCGAAGGAGAAGACATCGATGTCCTGGCGCGTCTCGATGACGCCGGCGCGCTGGAGCGCCACGCGGCCTGCGCCAGCGTCGCCGCTGGCCGCGGGCATGAGCTTCGATGCGGTCGACAGACGCGCTCCGTGGTCGTCCTTGAGGGCTGGCACGCCGTGCTGGCCCATCACCTTGAAGTCGTCCTGGTCGGGGCGGTTCGCGCCTGGGTAGTCGCCGCGGCTCCAGTGAACGATGCGCGGCGACACGGCGCCGCTCATGTGGGTACCCCACTCTTCGCGCCCCGCCCAGTGGCCCACGTAATACTCGCTCGCGCCTTTCCAGCCTGCCGCAGTCGTCCCGTGGTGCCACAGCCCCAGCATGTGCCCGGCCTCGTGGATGGCGATGTTGGCCATCTCTCCGGCGCCGGCCACCTGCGTCGATTGCGGCCGCCAGAAGAAGACCAGAGCGGTCTTGTCATCAGGGAAGTCGTCGGCGACCCTGTCGAAGGCGCCCACGGTCGCGGAGCCGGCGCAGG
>JBILNT010000160.1:0-8308 GCA_044374875.1 Rubrivivax sp. | reverse complement strand
CGAGACGACCTTGACGGGGGTGCGGTATTGCAGGCAGGTGGAGAGCTCCTGGATGCACATCTGGATCGAGCCCTCGCCCGTCACGCAGAAGACGTCTGCGTCCGGACGCGCCAGCTTGATGCCCATCGCATAGGGCAGCCCCACGCCCATCGTGCCCAGGCCGCCGGAGTTGATCCAGCGGCGCGGCTCCTCGAAGCGGTAGAACTGTGCCGCCCACATCTGGTGCTGGCCGACGTCGGAGGTGATGTAGGCGTCGGTGCCGCGGGTGAGCTCCCAGAGCTTCTCGACCACCGCCTGCGGCTTGATCACCTCGCTGCTCTGGCGGTAGGCCAGGCAGTCGCGCTTGCGCCACTCGTTGACCTGGTTCCACCAGGCACCGAGCGCGTCGGCGTCGGGGCGCGCCTGCGCCTCCTTGATCTGCGCGATCAGCTCGAGCAGCACTTCCTTGACGTCGCCGACGATGGGGATGTCGACCTTGACGCGCTTGGAGATGCTCGAGGGGTCGATGTCGACGTGGATGATCTTGCGCTCGACCTGCGCGAAGTGCTTCGGGTTGCCGATCACGCGGTCGTCGAAGCGCGCGCCCACGGCCAGCAGCACGTCGCAGTGCTGCATGGTCATGTTGGCCTCGTAGGTGCCGTGCATGCCCAGCATGCCGAGGAACTTCGGGTCGCTGGCGGGGATGGCCCCCAGGCCCATCAGCGTGTTGGTGCAGGGGTAGCCGAGCATGTCGACCAGCTCGCGCAGCTCGGCCGAGGCATTGCCCAGGATCACCCCGCCGCCGGTGTAGATGTACGGGCGCCTGGCCTGCAGCAGCAGCTGCACGGCCTTGCGGATCTGCCCGCCGTGGCCCTTGCGCACCGGGTTGTAGGAGCGCATCTCGACCGTTTGCGGGTAGTGGAAAGGTGCGGTCTTGAGCGAGACGTCCTTCGGGATGTCGACCACCACCGGGCCCGGGCGGCCGGTGCGGGCGATGTGGAACGCCTTCTTCAGCGTCAGCGCCAGGTCGCGCACGTCCTTGACCAGGAAGTTGTGCTTGACGATGGGCCGGGTGATGCCGACGGTGTCGCATTCCTGGAAGGCGTCCAGGCCGATCGCGGCCGTGGGCACCTGCCCGGTGATGATCACCATCGGAATCGAGTCCATGTAGGCGGTGGCGATGCCGGTGATGGCATTGGTCACGCCGGGCCCCGATGTCACGAGCGCCACACCGACCTCGCCGGTGGCGCGGGCGTAGCCGTCGGCGGCGTGGATCGCAGCCTGCTCGTGGCGAACCAGCACGTGCTGGATCGTCTCCTGCTTGTACAGGGCGTCGTAGATGTACAGCACGGCGCCGCCCGGGTAGCCCCAGAGGTACCTGACCCCTTCGGCCTGCAGGCTGCGGACGAGGATTTCGGACCCGTTCGGGTCGGCGGGGGGAGAAGACGGTTGTGCCGATGCGGCACGCTTGACTTCCGCGGCAGACATGTCCATTTCGAACCTCTGTGAATTTCTCTGACGAAAATCCATCGGTGCACCTCTTCGCGTCCTCGTGAGACGGATGTGGTGCCTGCGCGGTCAAAACACCGCCGCCCGGGTCGGACGGCCGAGCTTCAGACCCAGTAAAGAGCGTTGTGCGAAGCAGCATTATGGCATCTCGCCGTGCACCCCGAGGGAGCGCGCCGCACCGTGGATGTGCGGTGCCATAATTCCGCGCGCTGCCGGCGGCCCCACCCGACGGCCCGCAACCCGCGTTGGCCACCGACAAAGAACTCTCCGACTTCCTGAAGAGCGTCGAGAAGCGCGCCTTCAAGCGCACCGTGTACGCCGTGCGCAGCGACGACGCGGCGCTCGACATCGTGCAGGAAGCCATGATCCGGCTCGCGGAGAAGTACGCCGACCGCCCGGCCGCGGAATTGCCCCTCGTCTTCCAGCGTATCCTGTCCAACGCGACGATGGACTGGTTCCGCCGCGAGAAGGTTCGCAATGCGGTGATGCAGAACGTCGGCGACATCGAGCATTCCGGGGGCGACGACGACATCGACCTCTTCGAACTGCTCGAGAGCGTCGAGGGGCAACTGGGCGCCGAAAGTGCAGCCGACACGGTGTCGCGGGCGCAGATCCTGCTTGCCATCGAGAACGCGGTTGCCGAGCTGCCGCTTCGTCAACGGGAGGCGTTTCTCTTGCGTTACTGGGATGAGTTCGACGTGGCCGAGACCGCTGCGGCGATGGGGTGCTCCGAGGGGAGCGTCAAGACCCATTGCTCGCGCGCCGTGCATGCGTTGGCCAAGGCCCTTCGCAGCAAGGGATTCGCACCATGACCCGACCCTTCACGCCTACCGACGCCGACCTGCTGCAGGCGCGCTTGGCTGCCCGCCTGGCGGCCGGGCTCGGTGAACGGGCCGCCACGCTGGCCCCGGACGTCTCCGAGCGCCTGCGCTTCGCGCGCGAGCAGGCCGTGGCCCGCGCCGCGGAGGTACGCCGCCCCCAGGTGGCGCCCGTTGTCCTCGGATACCGCGGCACGGTGGCCTTGGGTGGCGCCACCCCCTGGTGGATCCGCCTGGCCACCATCGTGCCGCTGCTGCTGCTGGTCGCGGGGCTGGTCGGCGTGGAGCAGCTGACCCTGCGCGAGCAGGTGCTCGCCGCCGCCGAGATCGATGCCATGCTGCTGGCGGACGACGTGCCGCCCGACGCCTACGGCGATCCGGGTTTCCTCGAGTTCCTGAAGACGTCACCCTCCGGCGATGCACTCTGATCGCCCAACCCCGCGCAGTCTCCTGCGAAGCGTGCTGCTTGCGCTGGCGGCGGTCGTCGGCCCGACGTGTCCTGCGCTGGCAGACGACCCTCCGCTGGCGCGCATCGCCAGCGGCGGACCGGCGTGGGCGTCGCTGACTCCTACGCAACGGGCCGCGCTCGCGCCGTTGCAGCGTGACTGGGCTTCGATCGACGCCGCGAGGCGCGAGAAGTGGCTGGAGGTGGCCTCGCGTTTCCCGACGATGCCCGCCGACGAGCGCGAGCGGGTCCGCGAACGCATGGCCGAGTGGGCGCGGATGAGCCCGGCCGAGCGCACCCGGGCGCGGCTGCAGTTCCAGGAGGCGCGCCAGTTCAGCCCGCAGGACCGGCAAGCGCGCTGGGAGGCCTATCAGGCACTGCCCGAGGAGCGTCGGCGCGAGCTCCAGCAGCGTGCGTCACCGCCGGTGGCCGCGCGCGATGCCGACGCCAAGGGCGTGGCTGCCACCGTCAGCGGCACCAAGCGCAACATCGTGACCCCGCCCAAGGCCACGCCGGCGCGCCCCGTCACGCCCACGGTCGTGCAGGCCCGCCCGGGCGCCACCACCACGCTGATGTCCCAGCCGCGACTGCCGCCGGCCCACCACCAGACCGGCCTGCCCAAGATCGCGGCCACCGAAGGCTTCGTCGACAAGGACACCCTGCTGCCGCGTCGCGGCCCGCAGGGCGCCGCGACGCTCTCGGCGACGCCGGAGCCGTCAGCCCCATGATCGCCCGCGGTGGATGGCGGGCGCCCGCGGCCAGGCGCACCGCGCGGGAGTGCGTCGCTTGAACGCTCCGAAGATCGCGGCCGAACCGATCAAGGTGCCCGGCCTGCGGCGCCGGATGGCCTGTTTCCTCTACGAGGGCGTGCTGCTCTTCGGTGTCGTGATGATCGCCGGCCTGCTGTGGTCGGTGGCGACCCAGCAGCGCCACGCGCTCGAAGGCCAGACGGCGATGCAGGCATTCATGTTCGTCCTGCTGGGCGCCTACTTCGTCTTCTTCTGGACGCGCACCGGACAGACGCTGGCCATGCAGACATGGCAGCTCCGCCTGGTCACGTCGGAGGGCCTTCCGGTCGGGCTCGGACGCGCCGTGGCGCGCTACCTGCTGGCGTGGCTGTGGTTCGTGCCCGCGCTCGCCGCGGTGCACTTCAGCGGTCTCAAGGGCTCGTGGCCGACCTTCGGGGCCGTGCTGGCAGGCGTGCTGACCTACGCGCTGCTGGCGCGATTGCACCCGCAGCGCCAGTTCCTTCACGACGCGGCCTGCGGCACGCGACTGGTGGCCTGGAAGCGGCCGACCGACAAGCGCGGCAGCTGACCGGCGTCTGTTCCGGCATCGGCGCGGCGGTCGCCTGCGGCAGAATCCGGCCGCCCACCGCCGCCACGCCATCGCCATGAACGCCCCCCAGCCCCCTTTCAGCCTCTGCGTCTACTGCGGCTCGCGCCACGGCGCCCAGGCCGGCTACACGGCCGCGGCGCGCGCCGTCGGCGAGGCCCTCGGGCGTCGCGGCTGGCAGCTCGTCTACGGCGGCGGCAAGGTCGGGCTGATGGGCGAGGTGGCCGACGCCACGAAGGCGGCGGGTGGCCGTGTCGTCGGCGTCATTCCCGAAGCGCTGATGAAGCGCGAGGTCGGGCACGGCGGGCTCGATGAACTGCACGTGGTGCCCACGATGCACCTGCGCAAGCAGAAGATGGCCGAGCGCGCCGACGCCTTCCTGGCACTCCCTGGCGGCATCGGCACGCTCGAGGAGCTGTTCGAGGTCTGGACATGGCGCCAGATCGGCTACCACGACCAGCCGATCGGCCTGCTCAACGTCGACGGCTTCTACGACGGCCTGCTGGCCTTCCTGCGGCGCACGGTCGAGGAAGGCTTCCTCGCCGCGTCGCAGTTCGGGGCCATCCACGTCGACACCGACCCCGAGGCCTTGCTGCTGCGTCTGGCCGACGCGTCGGCACAGTCGTCAGGACGCGACGACTACCGTCGCATCTGACGACGATAGCGCCAACAGAGCGCCAGCAGAGCGCCGGCGGGGCCTCGGTCTCAGATGGCAGATTCGTCGGTCTCGCCGGTGCGGATGCGCACCACCTGCTCGACCGAGGTGACGAAGATCTTGCCGTCGCCGATCTTGCCGGTCTTGGCGGCCCGGACGATGGCGTCGATGCAGCGCTCTACGTCGGCATCCTTGACCACGACCTCGATGCGCACCTTGGGCAGGAAGTCGACGACGTACTCGGCCCCGCGGTAGAGCTCGGTGTGCCCCTTCTGGCGGCCGAAGCCCTTGACCTCGGTGACGGTGAGCCCGGACACGCCGACGTCGCCCAGGGCCTCGCGGACTTCCTCGAGCTTGAAAGGCTTGATGATGGCGGTGATCTGTTTCATGGCGACTCCCCGGAACGGATGCTTGCGCCGGATTTAAGCACGTTCAGGCACGGAACCTGGAAGTGATGGGATAACGCCAGTCGCGCCCGAAGGCGCGGTGGGTGATGCGGATGCCCACGGGCGCCTGCCGGCGCTTGTACTCGTTGACCTTGATCAGGCGGGCAACGCGCTCCACGGTCGCGCGCTCGAAGCCCGCGGCGACGATCTCGTCCACGGACTGGTCCTCCTCCATGTAGCGACCGAGGATCGCGTCGAGCACCTCGTAGGGCGGCAGGCTGTCCTGGTCGGTCTGGTTCGGCCGCAGTTCGGCCGAAGGCGCACGGGTGATGATGCGCTCGGGGATCACCGGGCCGACGCTGCCGTCGGCGCGGCGGGTGGGCTGGCGGTTCTTCCACTCGCACAGCCTGTACACCAGGGTCTTGGCCACGTCCTTGATGACGGCGAAGCCGCCCGCCATGTCCCCGTAGAGCGTGCAGTAGCCGGTGGCCATCTCGCTCTTGTTGCCGGTGGTCAGCACGATGGCGCCGGTCTTGTTGGACAGGGCCATGAGCAGCGTGCCACGGATGCGTGCCTGCAGGTTCTCCTCGGTGGTGTCCTCGGCGAGCCCGGCGAACTGCGGTGCCAGCGCCGTGCGGAACGACTCGAACATCGGCCCGATCGGGATCTCGTCGTAGCGCACGCCCAGGCGCAGCGCCATGTCGCGCGCGTCGACCCAGGAGATCTCTGCCGTGTAGGGCGAGGGCATCATCACCGCGCGAACCTTGTCGGCACCCAGGGCGTCGACAGCCACGGCCAGCACGAGCGCCGAGTCGACGCCGCCGGAAAGCCCGATGATGGCGCCGGGAAAGCCGTTCTTGCCCAGGTAATCGCGCACGCCGCTGACCAGCGCCTGCCAGCACTGCGCCTCGGGCTCGGGCAGCGGCGCGACCTCGCCCGACAGGCTGGCACCGGGACCGAACTCGACGTGGAGCGTCGCTTCCTCGAAGCTCGGCGCGCGCGCGGCCAAGCGCCCGGCTGCATCGACCGCGAAGGACGCGCCGTCGAAGACCACCTCGTCCTGGCCACCGACCAGATGCGCGTAGAGCAGCGGCAGGCCGACCTCGCGTGCGCGCTTGGCCATCCGCGTCTCGCGCTCCCCTGCCTTGTCGACGTGGAAGGGCGAGGCGTTGAGCACCAGCAGGGCCTCGGCCCCGGCGTCGCGGGCGCTGCGCGCCGGTTCCTCGAACCAGGCGTCCTCGCAGATCAGCACGCCGAAACGCAGGCCGCCGGCCTCGAAGACCAGCGGCCCCAGCCCGGCATCGCGGCCCGAGGCGAAGTAGCGCCGTTCGTCGAACACCTGGTAGTTCGGGAGTTCACGCTTGCAGTAGGTGCCGACGATGTCTCCGCCGCACAGCACCGAAGCCGCGTTGAAACGCTGCTGCACGGCAAGCGACTTCGTCCTAACATCCCCCCGTTCGCCGTACTGGTGCGGATGCCCGACGACGACGTGCAGGCCGACGCAGTCGGCGAGCTCCGCCGCCAGGCCGGCAAGCGTGGCGGCACACGCCTGCATGAAGGACGGCCGCAGGAGGAGATCCTCGGGCGGGTAGCCGGTCAGCGAGAGCTCCGGCGCCACGACCACGAGGGCACCGTCGGCGTGGGCGGAGCGCGCCATGGCGGCGATCCGTGCGGCATTGCCGGCAAGGTCGCCGACGGTGGCGTTGAACTGGGCGAGCGCGACCTTCATAGGGTGGCGCGCGGGACGCGAGAGCTGCGTTCGGAGGGACGGATCACGGTCGAAGATTATGTCACCCGGGTCCATGACGACCCGCTGGCGGTCGATGGCACGGCGTGGAACGAACTGCTGGCCCTGCAGCCGCAGCCCACGCCGTTCCTGCGCCACGAGTACCTGGCGGCGCTGCACGCCTCGGGCAGCGCCGTGCCTTCGACCGGCTGGGCGCCGCGCATCCTCACGATCGAGGCGGGCGGCAGCCTGCGCGCGGCCTGTGCGCTGTACGTCAAGAGCCACTCGTACGGCGAGTACGTGTTCGACTGGTCATGGGCCGACGCCTACCGCCGGCACGGGCTGCGCTACTACCCCAAGCTGCTGGGCGCCGTGCCGTTCACGCCGGTGCCCGGCACCCGTCTGCTCGCGCGCGACGCCGGCTCGCGCGAACTGCTGCTGGGAGTGCTGGAACGCCACGCGCGGGAGATCGGCGTCTCGTCGACCCACGTGCTGTTCCTCGACGAGGACGACCGCGAGGCCTTCGCCCGCGCCGGCTGGATGATCCGCGAGGGTGTGCAGTTCCACTGGACCCAGGACCCTGCGGCCCCGTGCGGCAGCTTCGAGGAACTGCTGGCGCGGATGCAGCGCGACAAGCGCAAGAAGATCCTGCAGGAGCGCCGGCGCGTGGCCGAGGCCGGCGTCGCGTTCACGGTCCACCGGGGGGCGGAGATCGACCACGACCTCTGGGACTTCTTCTACCGCTGCTACACCCTCACCTACGCGGCACACCACTCGACGCCCTACCTGACGCGCAACTTCTTCACCCGCGTCGCGCAGTCGATGGCGGAGCACTGGCTGATGTTCGTGGCCCGCCAGGGCGGCGAGCCGGTGGCCGCCTCGCTGGTGGCGATCGACGAGGGTCAGCGTGCCGCCTGGGGCCGCTACTGGGGCTGCACGCGACACGTGCCGTGCCTGCACTTCGAAGCCTGCTACTACCAGCCGCTGCAGTGGTGCCTGGAGAACGGCTTCGAGCGCTTCGAGGGCGGGGCGCAGGGCGAGCACAAGATGGCTCGCGGGCTGCTGCCGGTACGCACGTGGTCGGCGCACTGGCTGCGCGACGAGCGCTTCGCCGCCGCCGTGGCCGAGTTCCTGGGCGCCGAGGGCGCCGGCGTGGAAGCCTGGATCGACGGGCTGCGCGAGCGCAGCCCGTTCAAGGAGATCGCCTGACCGGCAGGCGCGCGCGGCGGCCGCACGGCCGCCGCCGGCACGTCAGCTGCCGTGCTTCTTCGCCCAGTTGGCCATCCCGGAGGTGATCTCGGCGCGGGCGCTCTCGGGGCCTTCCCAGCCAAGCACCTTGACCCACTTGCCCACCTCGAGGTCCTTGTAGTGCTCGAAGAAGTGCTGGATGGTCTTCAGGCGCATCGGGTTGAGGTCCTCCGGCTTCTGCCACTGGCTGTAGATCGACAGGATCTT
>JBILNT010000159.1:0-8423 GCA_044374875.1 Rubrivivax sp. | reverse complement strand
CGGCCCCAAGGGCATCGGCGCGCTGTACGTGCGCCGCAAGCCCCGCGTGCGCCTGGAGGCACAGATGCATGGTGGCGGCCACGAGCGCGGCATGCGCTCGGGCACGCTGCCGACGCATCAGTGCGTCGGCATGGGCGAGGCCTTCCGCATCGCCCGCGAGGAGATGGGCACCGAGAGCGAGCGCATCCGCATGCTGCAGCAGCGCCTGCTGCGCGGCATCTCCGACATCGAGCAGGTGTTCATCAACGGTGACGTCGAGCGCCGCGTGCCGCACAACCTGAACGCGTCGTTCAACTTCGTCGAGGGCGAGTCGCTGATCATGGGCGTCAAGGGCATCGCGGTGTCCTCGGGCTCGGCCTGCACCTCGGCGAGCCTGGAGCCTAGCTACGTGCTGCGAGCCCTGGGCCGCAGCGACGAGCTGGCCCATTCGAGCCTGCGCATGACGATCGGCCGCTTCACGACGGAGGAAGAGATCGACTACGCGGTGACGACGCTGAAGGACCGCGTCGCCAAGCTGCGCGAGCTGTCGCCGCTGTGGGAGATGTACAAGGACGGCGTCGACCTCGCCACGATCCAGTGGGCGGCGCATTGATGGGCCCCCAAGCTCGCTCGCGCTCGCTACCCCCCGGGGGGGCCGCCCGCTGGCGGACCGGCTGAGCCGGATCCGCGGCGGGGGCTTGGTCTCTGGTGCGGGCGTGCAGCGCCCGCTGATTTGAGTTTTTGGAGTTGTTATGGCTTACAGCGACAAGGTCATCGACCACTACGAGCATCCGCGCAACGTCGGCAGCTTCGACAAGGGTGACGATTCGGTCGGCACCGGCATGGTCGGTGCGCCGGCCTGTGGCGACGTGATGAAGCTGCAGATCAAGGTCAACCCCGAGACCGGGCTGATCGAGGATGCGCGTTTCAAGACCTACGGCTGCGGCTCGGCCATCGCGTCGAGCTCGCTGGTCACCGAGTGGGTCAAGGGCAAGTCGCTCGACGAGGCGCTGACGATCAAGAACACGCAGATCGCCGAGGAACTGGCGTTGCCGCCGGTGAAGATCCACTGCTCGATCCTCGCCGAGGACGCGATCAAGGCGGCCGTGAGCGACTACAAGTCGCGCCACGGCGGTGCTGCCGAAGCGAACTGAACGCCATGGCCGTCACCCTCAGCGAAGCGGCCGCCCGTCACGTCACGCGATACCTGTCGCGGCGCGGCAAGGGCGTGGGCGTGCGCCTCGGGGTCAAGACCACCGGCTGCTCGGGACTGGCCTACAAGCTCGAGTACGCGGACGACATCGCTCCCGAGGACATCGTCTTCGAGGACCACGGCGTCAAGGTGCTGGTCGACCCCAAGAGCCTGCCGTACATCGACGGCACCGAGCTGGACTTCGTCCGCGAAGGGCTCAACGAAGGCTTCAAGTTCCACAATCCGCGCGAGAAGGACCGCTGCGGCTGCGGAGAATCGTTCCGCGTCTGACGACCTTTGTCCGCCCGGGCGCCAAGGCGCGGCGACAGTGCCGCGCCTTGTCTTTTGCAAGACCCGTACGCAACGCCTGTCCACACCGCCAACCTGCCCGTGTCCGAAGAGATCGTCATCCGCCGCGAACGCCCCGACCAGCCCGACGTGGTGGCGCTGCTGGGCGCGCTCGACCGCTACCTCGACGCCCTCTACCCGCCCGAGGCCAACCACATCCTGGCGGTGGAAGCGCTGCTGGCACCGGATGTCGCCTTCTTCGTCGCCCGCGCCGGAGGCCGTGCCGTGGGCACGGCAGCGCTGCGTCGCAGGCCGGGCGAGGCCGCGACCTCGGGCGAGCGCTATGGTGAAGTCAAGCGCATGTTCGTGGCGCCCGAGGCGCGCGGGCGCGGTGTCGGCATGCGGCTGCTCGAGGCCCTGGAGCGGCATCTGCGCTCCGAGGGGCTCGAGCTGGCCCTGCTCGAGACGGGCCGTGACCAGCACGAGGCCATGCGCCTGTACGAGCGTGCGGGCTACCGCGCCCGGGCGGCCTTCGGCGGCTACCCCGACAACGGCCTGTCCATGTTCCTGGAGCGCCGCGTCGCCCACCACGCCGAGGCCCCCGCATGAGGCTCGACGACGACGACTTCACCCTCTTCGGCCTGCCGCGCCGGCACGCCGTGGACCGCGCCGCGCTGGACGCGTGCTGGCGCCGCCTGCAGGCCGAGGTGCACCCCGACCGTTTCGCGTCCGAGGGCGCATCGGCCCAGCGCGTCGCGATGCAGTGGGCCGTGCGTGTCAACGAGGCCTACGCGCGACTCAAGGATCCGGTTCGCCGGGGTGGCTACCTGTGCGAGCTGGCCGGGGTGCCGATCGACGCCGAGCGCAACACCGCGATGCCGCCGGCCTTCCTGATGCAGCAGATGGCCTGGCGCGAGGCACTCGACGACGCGGCCGGGCTTCCTGACGTCGAGGCGCTGGCCGACGAGGTCGACGCCGCCGAGCGCCGGCTGCTGCACGAACTCCAGACCCAGCTCGACGAGCGCGGCGACGCGGCCTCGGCAGCCGGGACGGTGCGTGCGCTGATGTTCGTCGGCCGCTTCCGCCACGATGTCGAGCGCCGCCTCGACGCCCTCGACGACAACCGCTAGACCTGCCGAGCTCTACGCATGGCCCTGCTCCAGATCTCCGAACCCGGCCAGACGCCGGACCCGCACCAGCGGCGCATCGCCGTCGGCATCGACCTGGGCACGACGCACTCGCTGGTCGCTGCCGTGCGGCACGGCATGGCCGAGTGCCTGCCCGACGCGCAGGGGCGGGTCATCCTGCCTTCGGTGGTGCGCTACCTCGAGGATGGCCGCCGCCAGATCGGCTTCGATGCCCGCGACGCGCAGGCCGCCGATCCCGAGAACACCGTCGCGTCCGTCAAGCGCTTCATGGGCCGGCGCCTCGCCGACATCGCCGGGGCGGGGCGCCTGCCCTACCGCTTCGTCGACCGGCCCGGCATGGTCGCCATCGACACCCGCGACGGCGAGAAGACGCCCGTCGAAGTGTCGGCCGAGATCCTCGCCACGCTGCGCCAGCGCGCCGAGGACACCTTCGACGACGACCTGTTCGGTGTCGTGATCACCGTGCCCGCCTACTTCGACGACGCGCAGCGCCAGGCCACCAAGGACGCGGCCCAGCTGGCCGGGCTCAACGTGCTGCGCCTGATCAGCGAGCCGACCGCCGCCGCCGTGGCCTACGGGCTCGACAACGGCAGCGAAGGGCTCTATGCCGTCTACGACCTCGGCGGCGGCACCTTCGACATCTCGCTGCTGCGCCTGGCGCGCGGTGTCTTCGAGGTGGTGGCCACCGGAGGCGACGCCGCGCTGGGCGGTGACGACATCGACCACGCGCTGGCCGACTGGGCGCTGGCGCAGGCCGGCGTGGCCGCGGTGTCGGCGCAGGACAAGCGGGCCGCGCTGGTCGCGGCGCGCGCCGCCAAGGAATCGCTGAGCGACGCGGCCGAGGTGACGTGGCGCGCGACGATCGGCGGCACGGAGGTCGCGGTGCAGGTCACTCGAGGCCAGCTCGAGGCCCTCGTGCGACCGCTGGTCGACCGCACGATCGCCGCGGTGCGCAAGGTGCTGCGCGACGCCCGCGTCGCCCGGGACGAGGTGCAGGGCGTGGTGATGGTCGGCGGCTCGACCCGCATGCCACTGGTGCGCACGGCGGTCGGCGAACTCTTCGGCCGCCAGCCGCTGACCGACGTCAACCCCGACGAGGTCGTGGCGATCGGCGCCGCGATCCAGGCCAACGCACTGGCCGGCAACGCCAAGGACGGCGAGCTGCTGCTGCTGGACGTGATCGCGCTTTCGCTCGGCCTGGAGACCATGGGCGGGCTGGTCGAGCGCATCGTCGAGCGCAACACGACCATCCCGGTGGCCAAGGCGCAGGACTTCACCACCTTCAAGGACGGCCAGACCGCGATGGCCATCCACGTCGTCCAGGGCGAGCGCGACCTCGTCAGCGAGTGCCGTTCGCTGGCCCGCTTCGAGCTGCGCGGCATCCCGCCGATGGCGGCTGGCGCGGCACGCATCCGCGTCACCTTCCAGGTCGACGCCGACGGCCTGCTGAGTGTCTCGGCGCGCGAACTCACCTCGGGCGTCGAGGCCTCGGTCAACGTCAAGCCGAGCTACGGACTGAGCGACGACGAGATCGCGCGCATGCTGCGCGACGGCTTCGCCCACGCCGACGAGGACATGGCCGCTCGCAAGCTGCGCGAGGCGCGCGTCGAGGCCGAGCGCATGGTGCTGGCCACGCGGGCTGCGCTGGCGGCCGACGGTGCGCTGCTCGAGACCGCCGAGCGCGTCGCGATCGACGAACTGATCGCCCGGGCGGCCCTCGTCGCCGAAGGCACCGACGCCGAGGCCATCGAGAACGCGGTGGAAGCGCTCGCCGAAGGCACCGAAGCCTTCGCCGCGCTGCGCATGAACCAGAGCATCCGCCAGGCCCTCGCAGGGCGGCGGGTCGACGACGTCTGAGGAACGCCACGATGCCCGTCATCCGCATCCTGCCCCACGCCGAGTACTGCCCCCAGGGCGACACCATCGAGGCGCCCGCGGGCACCACGATCTGCGAAGCCCTGCTCGACAACGGCATCCCGATCGAGCACGCCTGCGAGATGGTGTGCGCTTGCACGACCTGCCACGTCATCGTCAAGGAGGGCTTCAACTCCCTGAGCGAGATGGAGGAGGGCGAGGAGGACATGCTCGACCGCGCCTGGGGCCTGACCCCGACCTCGCGCCTTTCTTGCCAGGCCATCCTGTCGAACGCGGACGTCACGATCGAGATTCCCAAGTACTCGATCAACCACGCCAAGGAACAGCACTGAGCCTGCGCTGCGCCGCCGCAGCGCGCCGTGCATCGAGAAAGAGCGCTGTCCTGCCGCGAGGCTGGAAAGCCGCTGCAGCGGCCGAAGCACGCTGAGGAGCGGGACCGACACCGTGCGCCGGTGTCGACTGGGCACCGGCAAGGCGCGTGCAGCGAGGCCTCGGCCGCCCCGGCACCGTACACTGGACCGCGATGAAGATCCTCGGCTTCGAATCGTCCTGCGACGAGACCGGCGTGGCACTGGTCGATGCCGGCAGCGAAGGCTCGCCGCGCCTGCTGGCGCAGGCCCTGCACAGCCAGGCCGGCATGCACGAGGCCTACGGCGGCGTCGTGCCTGAACTGGCCTCGCGCGACCACGTGCGGCGCGTGCTGCCACTGGCGCGGCAGGTGCTGGGCGATGCCAGGCTCGCGGTCCGCGACGTCGACCTCGTCGCCTACACGCGCGGGCCGGGTCTGGCCGGCGCGCTGCTGGTGGGGGCTGGCGTGGCGGTGGCGCTGGGTGCCGCGCTGGGACGCCCCACGCTGGGCATCCATCATCTCGAAGGCCACCTGCTGTCGCCGTTCCTCGCCGACGACGCACCGCAGTTCCCCTTCGTCGCGCTGCTGGTCTCGGGCGGCCACACGCAGCTGATGCGGGTCGACGGCGTCGGTCGCTACGTGCTGCTCGGCGAGACCGTGGACGACGCGGCCGGCGAGGCCTTCGACAAGAGTGCCAAGCTGCTCGGCCTCGGTTATCCCGGCGGGCCGGCGTTGGCGCGGCTTGCGGCCTTCGGCGACCCCCAGGCGTTCGCGCTGCCGCGGCCGCTGCTGCACAGCCCGGACCTCGACTTCTCGTTCGCCGGCCTGAAGACGGCGGTGATGACGCAACTGCGCAAGCTCGGGCCCGACGTCTGCGAGCAGGGGCGCGCCGACCTCGCGGCATCGACCCAGGCCGCGATCGTCGAGGTGCTGGTCGCCAAGTCGCTCAAGGCGCTCAAGGCCACCGGGCTGCGCCGCCTGGTGGTGGCCGGCGGCGTCGGGGCGAACCTGATGCTGCGCGAGCGGCTCGATGCCGGCGCGGCGCGCCTGCGCGCCCGGGTTCACTACCCGCCGCTGCACCTGTGCACCGACAACGGCGCGATGATCGCGCTGGCCGCGGGGCTGCGGGTCCAGCACGGGCTTGCCAGCGCGACCCGTGACGGCGCCTTCGACGTGCGGCCCCGCTGGGCGCTCGACGCCATCGGTGAGGCTCCCGCCGACGCTTCCTGGAATGCCCGCGGCGGCGCGAGGCCATGCGGCCTCGCGGGGTGACCCTACCGGGACCTGCGCATGCAGGTGATGGTCGCGACACGTTTCGACGCCATCGTGCGGGCGGGTGCCGCCGAAGCGCAGTCGGTCCCGCCGATGCTCGTGGGGGCGCGCCTTCATGGCCGGGTGCCGGGCGGTCCCGGCACGCGCTTCGACGTCGAGGACACGGGCTGCGGATCGCGCACCGTTCGCCGCTTCCAGCCTCTCGCCGTGTCCGCAGTCTCCCAGTGCCGCATGGCGCGGCCCGATAGACCCGTTTCCAGGAGCAACACGTGCGTGAAGTCATCCAGGCCCTGCCGGGCTCCAAGATCCGCGAGGTTGCCAACGCAGGCCTCGGCCGCCCCGACGTGCTCGCCTTCTGGTTCGGCGAGAGCGACGAGGTCACGCCAGAGCCGGTGCGCCAGGCGGCTGCCGAGTCGCTGGCGCGCGGCGAGACCTTCTACTCGCACAACCTGGGCCTGCCCGAGCTGCGCGAGGGCATCGCGCGCTATACGGCGTCGCTGCACGGACCGGTGGACCTGGACCGCATCGTGGCCGCGTCGTCGGGCGTCACGGCGCTGATACTGGCCACGCAGATGCTCGTCGGCGCAGGAGACGAGGTCGTGGCCGTCGTGCCGGTGTGGCCCAACCTCACCGCGCAGCCGGCCATCATGGGCGCGGCGGTCACCCGCGTGCCGCTGCGCCCGCAGGCCGACGGTGCCTGGCGAGTCGACCTCGACGAGCTGATCGCGGCAGTGACGCCGCGCACCCGGGTGCTGCTGGTCAACGCCCCGAACAACCCCACCGGCTGGACACTGACGCGCGACGAGCAGCAGGCGCTGCTGGCCCACTGCCGCCGCACCGGCACCTGGATCGTCGCCGACGAGGTCTACGAGCGCCTCTACTACGTCGACGGCGCGCGCTGCGCGCCGAGCTTCCTCGACATCGCCGACGCCGACGACAGGGTCGTGGTCGTGCACAGCTTCAGCAAGAGCTTCCTGATGACGGGCTGGCGCCTGGGCTGGATGGTGCTGCCGCGTGGCCATCTGGATGCCATGGGCAAGCTGGTGGAGTTCAACAGTTCCTGCGCGCCGGTGTTCGTGCAGCGCGGCGGCCAGGCCGCGCTGGCGATGGCCGACACCTTCGTGCCGGCGCTGGTCGGCAGGCTGAAGGCCGGCCGCGACTGCCTGATCGATGGCCTGACCTCGCTGCCTGGCGTGCGGGTGGCCCTGCCGCAGGGCGGCATGTACGCCTTCTTCCGCGTCGAAGGGCATGACGACTCGCTGGCGCTGGCCAGGCGGCTGGTGGTGGAGCAGGGCCTGGGCCTGGCCCCCGGGGCGGCCTTCGGCGGCGAAGGGGAGGGCTGGCTGCGCTGGTGCTTCGCCTCGCGCGACACGGCCCGTCTCGACGAAGGGGTGGCCCTGCTGCGACGGGCGCTTGACCTATAATCCGCGACTCGGCGGGCGTCATGCCTGCCGTCTTCGCACGGCGCCGGTCGGTTTCACTGGTGTCCGCAAGTCCAACCGGAAACCGTTGCAGACGCTGCCTGTGGCTGCCCGAGCAAGGGCCCATGGCGTCGGCCGGTTTCCACGCACAGGAAATCGCATGCCTCTCAGCACTGCCCAGAAGGCCGACATCGTCCAGGCCAACGCCCGTGGCGCCGCCGACACCGGTTCTCCCGAAGTCCAGGTCGCCCTGCTGACCGCTCGCATCAACGAGCTGACCCCGCACTTCAAGGCCCACCTGAAGGACCACCACGGCCGCCGTGGCCTGCTCAAGCTGGTCAACCAGCGCAAGCGCCTGCTGGCCTACCTGAAGGACCGCGACGCCGAGCGCTACACCGCGCTGATCGCCAAGCTCGGCCTGCGCAAGTAATCGCACCAGACGCCGGCGCGCGCCAGTCGCGCGCCGGCTGACTTTCGAGGAGCGGACCACGAGCGCTGCTGTGTCATTCCAACGGGGCCCCTTCGGGGCGACGCTGGAATGGCATTGCGCTGCGAGGTTGCCGATCCCGGTCACGGGCGCCACCGACGAGCGCGCCCGCACATCACCGGAGCACACCGCATGAGCATGTTCAACAAGGTCACGAAGACCTTCCAGTGGGGCCGCAACAAGGTCACGATGGAGACCGGCGAGATCGCCCGCCAGTCCACCGGCGCCGTCGTCGTCGACATGGACGACACCGTCGTCCTCGCCACTGTCGTGGCCGCCAAGAACGCCAAGCCGGGCCAGGACTTCTTCCCCCTGACCGTCGACTACATCGAGAAGACCTACGCCGCCGGCAAGATCCCCGGCAGCTTCTTCAAGCGCGAGGGCCGCCCCAGCGAGCTGGAGACGCTGACCA
>JBILNT010000295.1:0-2546 GCA_044374875.1 Rubrivivax sp. | reverse complement strand
TCGGGATCTTCTTCACTTCTCTTCCTTCAGGTCTCGATCCTAACCATCGGCCCTTGGAAGACGAAAAACGGCTGGCAGCTCAGTCCGTCATGCCGCGGGCGCTGCGCTGGTGGCTGGACGCGGGCGAAGCCCTGCGGCGCTGAGAGCCCGTTGCAGGCCCTGGGCTCGCAGTCCGCCTCTCGTCAGGCGTTTTCGCTCCCGGCCGCGGGCGGCAGCGGCACGCCGGGGAAGATCCGGATCACCGAGCTGTCGTCGTCGCCGCCCATGCCCGCCGCGGCAGCCTGCAGGTACATCTGGTGCGCCGCGGCCGCCAGTGGCAGCGGCATGGTGTGCTTGCGCGCGGCGTCCAGCACGATGCCCAGGTCCTTGACGAAGATGTTCACCGCCGACAGCGGCCTGTAGTCGCCTGCGAGGATGTGGGGCACGCGGTTCTCGAACATCCAGCTGTTGCCCGCCGAGTGGGTGATGACCTCGTAGAGCTGCGCTGCATCGGCGCCGGCCCGCAGGCCCAGCGCCATGGCCTCGCAGGCCGCGGCGATGTGCACCCCCGCCAGGTGCTGGTTGACCATCTTCACCGTCGAGCCGATGCCCGGCGCATCGCCCAGCCGGTAGACCTTGCCGGCGATCGCGTCGAGCACCGTGCCGGCGCGCTCGAAGGCCTGCGGCCGCCCCGACGCCATCACCGTCATCTGGCCTTCGGCGGCCTTCTTCGGCCCGCCGGAGACCGGCGCGTCGATCAGCTCGATGTCCAGCGCCGCCAGCCGGGCCGCCCACTGCGGCGGCAGTGCCGGATCGACGGTGGCCGAGGCGATCACTACCGAGCCGGGCCGCATCGCGGCGGCCAGGCCGCCGCTGCCGAACAGCACTTCCTCGGTCTGCGCCGCGTTGACCACCAGCAGCAGCATCACGTCGCAGTGGGGTGCCAGTTCGGAGGCCTTCTCGACCACCCTGCCACCCTCCGCGGCGAAGGCCTCTCGCGCCTGTGCCCGGGGATCGCAGCCCCAGGTCGGCACGCCGCGCCGCAGCGCCGAACGGGCGGCGCCCAGGCCCATCGAGCCCAGGCCGACGACTCCGAGTGTCCTGCCCTGCATGTGTGCTTCTCCAGCGGCCGTGGCCGCAAGGTCGGTGACGTGAAGGCCGCGCCGGCTGCCATGGGTGTTGCAGCGGTGCGCTGGCGGTGACGCCGGCACGCCGGTTCGCGGGCGAAGGCGTTCAGGAGTCGAGGCGGATCTTCGCGAACTCGACGACCTTCTTCCAGCGTGCCGCGTCGGCCGCCATGAAGCGGGCGCTGGCCGCGGCGTCGGTGAACGCGACGTCGGCGCCGCGGCGTTCCATCTCCTCGAGCACGCTGCCTTCGCGCGCCGCGGCGGCCAGTGCGGCTTCCAGGCGCCGCAGCACGTCGGCGGGCAAGCCCGCCGGTGCCGCGAGGCCGTACCAGGCGCTGACGTCGAAGTCGGGCATCCCCGATTCCGCCAGCGTCGGCACTGCGGGCAGCGCCTTGCTGCGACGCGCCGTCGTCACCGCCAGTGCCTTCACCCGACCGGCCTGGATCTGCCCCAGCACCGACGGCAGGTTCTCGAACATCATGTCCACCTCGCCGGCGATGAGCGCCGTCACCGCGGCGGCGGCGCCACGGTACGGGATGTGGGTGATGAAGGTGCCGCTGCTGACCTTGAACAACTCGGCGCTGAGGTGCAGCGAGGTGCCGTTGCCGTTCGAGGCGTAGTTCAGCCGGCCGGGTGCCGCCTTGGCACGGGACACGAGGTCGGCCACCGAGTTGATGCCGCTGGCCGGGTTGACCAGCAGCACATTGGGCACACGGCCCACCAGCCCCACCGGAACGATCTGTTCGGGCTTGTAGGGAAGCGAGGGATAGATGGCGGGGCTGATCGTCAGGGGTGGCGAGGCCATCAGCAGCGTGTAGCCGTCGGCCGCGGTGCGAGCGGCCTCGCCGGCCCCCAGGTTGCCACCGGCGCCGGGCTTGTTGTCGATCACCAGGGGCTGACCCAGTTCACGCTGCAGCACGGGCGCGATCAGGCGCGCCATGTTGTCGATCAATCCGCCGGGCGGGAACGGGACCACCAGGCGGATGGGCCGGCTCGGCCACGTCTGGGCCCGCAGGGCGGATGTGGCGAGGGTCGACGCGGTGACGACGACGAAGTGGCGGCGGCGAAGGCTCGGCATCGGTGGGACCGGTAAGGAAACGGGCCGCCGCGGGCTGCGGCAGGGCTTGGCAGGCCATGATACGAGCGACGCCGGTGCGGCTCATCGGTTTGCGTCCCGCAGCCCGATGACGCTCGACGTCGAGGCGCGCTGCGGCGCCGGACGCACCATGAGCGTGGCGGCGATCGTCGGCGTGGGTGTCGACACCGACGCACGTTCGCGCCGCGCGGTTCGCGCGTCACCGTCAAGGCCTCCATGCTCACACCCCCGCCGCGAGCTCCGGCACCGCGGCAAAGAGGTCGGCCTCCAGGCCGTAGTCGGCCACGCTGAAGATCGGCGCCTCGGGGTCCTTGTTGATCGCGACGATCACCTTGGAGTCCTTC
>JBILNT010000294.1:0-2554 GCA_044374875.1 Rubrivivax sp. | reverse complement strand
CAGGATGCCGGCTCCACGATGGGCGAGATCGTCGCCTCGGTCCAGCGCGTCACCGACATCATCGGCGAGATCTCCGCCGCCGCCGCCGAGCAGTCCCAGGGCATCGGCCAGGTCAACAGCGCCGTCAGCCAGCTCGACCAGATGACCCAGCAGAACGCGGCGCTCGTCGAGGAGTCGGCCGCTGCGGCCGAGAGCCTGAGCGAGCAGGCGCGCCGGCTGGCAGAGGCGGTGTCGATCTTCCAGACGACCGCGGGCTCGTTCCAGGCCGCGCACCCGGCGGCGCGCTTCAGCCCGGCGCCTGCCCCCCGGCCCGCGCCGGCAGCCACCGCGACCCGGCACATCGCCAGCAAGACGATCGCCAAGGCGCGCGCCAGCGCTTCGGTGACGACGCGCAAGGCCGCCGTGCCGAAACGGGCGAGCGCCCCTGCCGAGACGCCCCCGGCCGCCGAAGGCGACTGGGAAGCCTTCTGACCCTCCACCCCCGACGCCCACCCGAGTTCCGACACAGCGAGGTACCGACATGGACATGATCACCGAAGCCACCCACGTGGCCCATCACGAGGCCGCACGCGCCGCAACCGGCCAGGCACCGCGGCACGGCGGCGAGTTCCTGACCTTCCGCCTGGGTGCCGAGGAGTACGGCATCGACATCCTGCGCGTGCAGGAGATCCGCTCCTACGAGCCCCCGACCCGCCTCGCCAACGCCCCGCACTTCATCAAGGGCGTGGTCAACCTGCGCGGCGTCATCGTCCCCATCGTCGACCTGCGCCTGAAGCTGAGCTGCGACAGCGCCGAGTACAACGGCTTCACTGTGGTCATCGTGCTCAACGTGCGCGGCCGCGTCGTCGGCGCGGTGGTCGACTCGGTCTCCGACGTGCTCGAGCTCGGCAGCGAGCACATCAAGCAGGCGCCCGAACTCAGCTCGGGCGTCGACAGCCGATTCATCACCGGCATCGGCTCCGTCAAGAGCGGCGACGCCGAGCGCATGCTGATCCTCGTCGACATCGAGGCCCTGATGTCCAGCGCCGACATGGGCCTGATGGACGGCTGAGAGTCGCCAGCGCGCCTGACGTGGCCTCCCGCGGCAGGCCCCTCTTCGCAGTACCCCTCTCCCCGGAGACATCGATGTCCGATCGTCGTACCCGCCCATCGGTGGCACGCCGCGTGGCGCTCGTCGGAAGCCTCTCGCTCACCGCCGCGCTGGCGCTCCTGACTGCCGTGATCAGCGTCGGCGCGTTCGAGCAGCGCCGCGAGCTGGCGGCCCAGATCGCCCTCGACCAGGCCCACTCCGTGTCGGTCGCCATCGAGGGCTTCGACCAGTCCTCGCGCCTGCTGGTGGACCGCTTCTTCTCGCCGTTCCGCCAGGGCTTCGCGCAGAACTTCGAGCACGATGCCAGCGCGGGCACGCTGGCCAGCTTCGGCGAGAAGCTCAACGGCAACTTCACGCTGGTCGACAAGCTCAACGCCGACACCGGCGGCGTGGCGACGGTCTTCATGAAGCAGGGCGACGACTTCCTGCGCATCACCACCTCGCTGAAGAAGGAGAACGGTGAACGCGCGATGGGCACGCTGCTGGGCAGGCAGCACCCGGCCCATGCCTCGATCAGCGCCGGCCGGCCCTTCGTCGGGCGCGCACAGCTCTTCGGCAAGCCCTACATGACCCGCTACGAGCCGGTGAAGGACGCGGCCGGGGACATCGTCGGTGCCTTGTTCATCGGCTTCGAGCTCACCGCCTTCCATGCCTCGATCGACAAGATCGTGGCCGGGTCGAAGGTCTTCGAGACCGGCGGTGTCTACGTCGTCGACCAGCGCAACGGCGCGGCCGAGGCGGTGTTCGTCTTCCACGCGACGGCAGCGGGCAAGAAGGTGCTCTAGACCCGCCCGGGCAGCGATGCCTTCCTGGACGGCCTCCGCCGATGCCACCGCGCCGGTCGAGTCGCCGTTGCTGCTGGGCGGCGAGGGCCGCCGCTGGGCCGTCGCCGTGAAGCACCCCGCGACTGGCTGGTACGTGGTGGCCGAGGCCTCGCGCGCCGAAACCTACGCGCCGGTCTGGCGCACCATCGCCTGGCTTTGCACGGGCCTGATGGGCTCCGCCGTCGCCCTGGGCTTCGGCCTGTGGTGGATGATGCGGCGCTGGGTCGGCCAGCCGCTCTCGCAACTCGGCCGCGCCGTCTCGGCGGTCGCCGAGGGCGATCTCACGGCCGTGGTGCGCAGCACGCGGCGCGACGAGATCGGCACACTGATGGCCGACGTCGAAGGCATGCGCCAGCGGCTGGCGCAGACGATGGGCGAGGTGCGCGCCTCGGCCGACAGCATCGGCGTGGCCAGCAGCCAGGTCGCCACCGGCAACCAGGACCTCTCCGGCCGCACCGAGCAGACCGCCTCCAGCCTGCAGCAGACCGCCTCCTCCATGGAGCAGCTCACCGGCACCGTCAACCAGACCGCCGACTCCGCCCGCACCGCCAACCAGCTCGCCGCCTCCGCCTCCGAGGTCGCCCAGCGCGGCGGCGCCGTCGTCTCCCAGGTCGTCTCGACCATGAACGACATCTCCGCC
>JBILNT010000158.1:0-8480 GCA_044374875.1 Rubrivivax sp. | reverse complement strand
ACTGCCGGCAGGTCCTCGAACAGGCCGACCGGCGCCTCGCCTTGGTGCTGGGGTTCGCTCATGGTCAAAGATTAGCCAGTTGCATGCCAATTACCAAGATGGCGAGAAAAACTCTCAGGCTCTCAGCTGTTCCAGCGTGCCCGCCGCGCGCAAGGCGGCGGCGGTGGGCAGCGCGTGGCGCACGGTGCGCACCAGTCGGCTGGCGCCGTCGTAGGTGTGGCGGGTCAGGTAGCCCTCGGCGTCCAGGGTGCCCACCAGCAGGCCGTCGGCGTCGTGGAAGAAGCGGGTGATGCGGTCTTCGCCGGCCCGCGCGAGGACGACAGGATCGGTGAGCAGGGCGGCCACGGTGGGGGCGCCCGGCGCACCCGCGCCCAGGCTGGCGGCGGCGACGGTCTGGGCGTGGCGCACGGTGCGCACGAGGCGGCCGGCGCCGTCGTAGGCGTGCGCGGTGACGGCCACGCGGTCGGCCCCGTGGTCGGCCAGTTCGTAGACGAGGCGGCCGGCGGTGTCGTAGACGCTCCAGCGGTTCAGGTCGGCGGCCTGGGCGGCCGGGCGCAGGCTCGCCAGTGCCGGGGCCAGCGGGCGGCCGTTGGCGTCGACGAGCCGCGCCACGTCGATGGCGCCGGCGTAGGCAATGGTGCGCACGACGCGGCCGGCGCCGTCGCGCACGGTCTCGACGAGGCTGCCGTCGGCGTCGACGCGCCCGACCTCGCGGCCGGCGGTGTCGTGGAGGAACCACTGGCGCCGACCGGTGGCGTCGGTGCTCATCAGCAGCCGGCCTTCGGCGTCGTGGGCGAACTGCCGCGCCGGCAGGTTGCCGCGGGTCTCGGTGAGCGCGCGGCCGGCGCGGTCGAGCACGGTGGTGGTGATGCCGCCGGCGCCATTCGTGAAGACGACCCGCGTGCCGCCTGCAGCGGGCTGGCCGAGCCCCGGGTCGGTGTAGGCGGTGGTGGTGGTCACGCCGCGGGCGTCGACCGCGCGGATGACCAGGCCCAGGGCGTCGTAGGCGAGCGTGGAACTGGCGCGTCCTGACTCGCCCGGGACCGAGCCCTCCACCAGCGGCGCCAGCGTCTGCAGCAGCCGTCCGGCGCTGTCGTGCACGTAGCTGGTGGTACGCCCCCCGATGCCGCTGCCGTTGGCGGCCACGGCCTCGTACTCGGTGCGCGAGCGCAGCAGGCCCCGGGCGTCGTAGGCGTACTCGCGCAGCACGGCGCCCGAGCGGTCGGCGATGCCGGCGTACCAGGCGTCGAGCTGCTGCACGGTCGGCTGCTGAGTGGCGGCCAGTCCGGCCACCGGGTAGCGCTGCGCGGTCAGCGTGAGCTCGCTGATGCGCTGGCCCAGGCCGTCGTAGGCGTGGCGCGTGACCCGGCCCTCGGCACTGACGCTGTAGCGCAGCTGCGCACCGCTCCAGACGTGGCGCGTGGTGAGCTCGCCGCCGCTCTGGCCCATGGTCACGGTCTCGGCCACCAGCCGGCTGACCCCGCGCAGGGCGTCGTGTTCGTAGGCGTAGGTGCGCGCGTTGTTGGCGGCATCGGTGACGCGCACCGCGTTGCCGTGGGCGTCGTAGTCCATGCGCGCGATGCGCCCGTCGCCGCTGTCGACGGCGATGACGTTGCCTTGCGCGTCGTACTCGAAGCGCTGGGTGCCGCCCGAGCCCGCCGGAGGGACGATCTCGCGGATCTGGCCGTCGGCCTGGCGGCGCACGATCCAGGCGCGGTCGGCGGCGTCGACGATGGTGGTGCTGCCACCGGCCGCGTCGTAGGTGAAGCGGGTGGCTGCGCCCGTGGCGTCCCTGACCGAGCTGACCCGGCCGTTCTCGTACCCGATGTCCAGCACGCTGCCGTCTGACTGCTCGATGCGCGTGACCAGCGTGGTGGTGCCGAAGTAGCTGTAGCGTGTGCTGTAGCGCACGGCGTCGGTGGCGACGTCCGGCGTCATGTCGACGTGGACCAGGGCGAGCCGGCCCCGGTCGTCGTACTCGTAGGTGACGAGGTGGCGCGTGGTGGTCACGCCTGCTTCGGTGGTCTCGCCGCGCAGCGCGACGAGCCGCGTCGGGTTGGCCGCGTCCCAGACGTGGACCAGCGACTCGCCCGAGCCGCTGCGGATGCGCTCGATCAGGCCGCGGGCGTTGTACTGGAAGCCGAGCGTCTGGCCGTCGGCGTCGGTGACCGACAGCAGGCGGCCGCTGGTTCTGTCGTAGCGCTCGACGGCGCCGGTGCTGCCGTCGGTGCGCAGGTGGCGTCCGGCCGCGGCATCCAGGACGATGGTGTCGTGCGCGCCGTCGCCCTCGGTGGTCAGCCAGCGGCTGCGGCCGCCGTCCCAGCGGTACAGCGCCTCGGAGCCGTCGGCCGCCACGCGGGTGAGCGTGTTCGCCGTCGTGTCGACGCGCAGCTGCCGCGCCGCGAAGCCCGTCGTCCAGTTGTCGCCGTTGTCGTCGTCCAGCCGGCCCAGGCTGTTGTAGGTGCGCAGCGCCACGGCGTCGGGCCCCACGCCGGCCAGCAGCGCATCGCGCCGCTGCACGACCAGGTTGCCACTGGCGGCGTTGATGTAGACCTGCTCGCCGCTGCGCCCCTGACCCGGGGTGCCCCACAGGCCCTGCCGGCCGAGCGCGCCCAGCGAGGTGAGTTCCAGACCCAGACTGTTGCCACTGACGACTGCGACCATGCCGAACTGACCCCGGAGCTGTGTTCACTTCACCGCGGCGATCCGGCACGAAGGCATGCCGGATGGCCGATCGATGGCAATACCTCGTGAAACAACGGAATCTGTTTAATCAAATCCGACTATGGTTGTCGGACAAGCGGCCTGTCCGGCGGCAAGCCGATTCGCGATGTGGTGCGGCCGATGCGCGTTTTCTGCAATGGCCGCTGACGGTTGCGCCGCACAAAATCGCGGCTTCCAGCGGTCGGGCCGTGGTCCGGCCCGTGCGATCAGCCAATGACCCGTCACCTTTTCCGGAGCTCACGCATGCCCCCGTCCACTGCGCTTTCCCCGTTCCGTGTCGTCGCCGCGGCGGCGCTGGCCGTCTTCGCCGGCTCGGCGTCGGCCCAGGTGGTGCTGACGGCCTCTTCGTGGCTGCCGCCCACCCATGCGCTGTCCGAGACCCAGAAGGAGTGGTGCGCGCAGCTAGAGCAGCGTACCGCCGGCAAGGCGCGCTGCAACATCCTGCCGCGCGCGGTCGCGGCGCCGACCGGCACGTTCGACGCCATCCGCAACGGCCTGGCCGACCTGTCGTTCACCGTCCAGGGCTACACGCCCGGCCGCTTCGTGCTCACGCAGATGGCCGAGCTGCCGTTCCTTGGCGATTCGTCCGAGCCGATCTCGGTCGCTTACCAGCGCATCTATTCGCGCTACCCGGCCTTCGCGGCCGAGCACCAGGGCATCAAGGTGCTGTCGGTGTTCACGCACGGGCCCGGCATCGTCTTCAACACCAAGCGCCCGATCGCCAAGATCGACGACCTCTCGGGCCTGAAGTTCCGCGTCGGCGGCGGCATGGTCAACGAGATCAGCAAGACGCTGGGCATGAACGTCACGCTCAAGGGCGCGCCCGAGAGCTACGAGCTGCTGTCCACCGGCGTGATGGACGGCACGCTGTTCCCGGCCGAGTCGGTGGAGTCGTTCAAGATCGACAAGGTCGTCAAGCACGCCACGTCCTTCCCCGGCGGCCTCTACAACGTGAGCTTCGTGTTCATGATGAACCCGGCCACCTACGACAAGCTGCCGGCCGACGTGAAGAAGGTCGTCGACGAGCTCTCCGGCGAGCACGCCGCGCGCATGTTCGGCCGCAACTGGGACAAGGCCGACCGCCGCGGCCTGGCCTTCATGCAGGCTGCCGGCGTGCAGTTCACCAAGGCCGATGCGAACTTCGTCAAGGCCGTGGCCGCGAAGACCGGCTCGCTCGAGGACAACTGGGCCAAGGCCGCCGAGGCCAAGGGCCTGAAGGACCCGAAGAAGGTCCTCTCCGAGTTCCGCGCCGAGATCAAGAAGCTGCAGTGAGACGCGCGCCGCCTGAAGCAGCGGCTGCCGGAGGCCCACGGTGAAGTCGCTGCTGCGGCTGCTGTGCGGCCTGCTGGCGGCCGTGGCGCTGTTCGCGATCATGGCGCTGACGCTGGTCGACGTGACCGGCCGCAAGCTGCTGGATCACTCGGTGCCCGGCTCGCTCGAGCTGACCGAGCTGCTGATGGTGGCGGTGATCTTCGCCGGCCTGCCGCTGGTGTCGCTGCACGGCGAGCACATCGTCTTCGATTCGCTCGACCGCAGGCTGCCGGCGTGGCTGCTGCGCGCCCAGCAGGCACTCGTCGACCTCGGTTGTGCGGTCCTTCTGCTCGGGCTGGCCTGGGTGATGTGGGGCAAGGCCGGGCAGATGGTGGAGTACGGCGACGTCAGCTCGCAGCTGCAGATACCGCTCGGGCCCTTCGTCTACGCGATGGCCGCGCTGATCGTGGTCACGGCGATGGTCCACCTGGCGCTCGTGTTCGCGCCGGTGGCGCACCACCACGTCGGCGTCGAGGACGACGCCTGATGCACCCGTCTGCCCGATGATCGAAGCACTGATCGGTTTTGCCGCCGTCTTCGCGCTGGCGCTGCTGCGCGTGCCGCTGGCCTTCGCGATGGGCCTGGTCGGCTTCGTGGGGCTGGGCGTGCTGCGCGGCTGGCCTGCCACCATGGCCAACGCGGCGCAGGTGGTCTACGACACCGGGTTCGCCTACACGCTCAGCGTGGTGCCGCTGTTCATCCTGATGGGCAACTTCGTCGCGCGGGCAGGTCTGGCGCACGAACTGTTCCGCGCCGCCTTCGCCTTCGTCGGCCACGTGCGTGGCGGTCTGGCGCATGCCACGGTCATCGCCTGCGCGGGCTTCGGCGCGATCTGCGGCTCCTCGATCGCGACCGCGGCGACGATGTCGAAGGTGGCCTACCCGTCGATGAAGCGGCTGGGCTACGCCGACTATCTCTCCACCGGCGTGATCGCGGCCGGCGGCACGCTGGGCATCATGATCCCGCCGTCGACGATCATGGTGATCTACGGCATCGTGACCGAGACCCACATCGGCAAGCTGTTCGCCGCCGGCGTGATCCCCGGGCTGCTGTGCGCGGTGCTGCTGATGGCTGGCATCGCCTGGATCACCTGGCGCGACCCTGCCGCGGGCCCGGCTGGCGAGCGCGTGAGCTGGGCCGGCCGGCTGCGCGCGCTGCGCGACATCTGGGGCGTGGCCCTGCTGGTGGTGGTGGTGCTTGGCGGCATCTACGGCGGCATCTTCACCGCCACCGAGGGCGCCGGCATCGGTGCCTCCGGTGCGTTCTTCTTCGCGCTGGCCCGTCGCGCGCTCACGCTGAAGGTGCTCTACGAGATCCTGGTGGAGAGCGCTCGCACCACGGCGATGCTGTTCACCATCCTGATCGCCGCGATGCTGTTCTCGAGCTTCGTCAACTTCACGACGATGCCCGGTGACCTCAAGTCGTGGATCCTCGAGATGCAGCTCTCGCCGGTGATGGTGGTCGGCGCGATGATGGTCGTCTACATCCTGCTCGGCACGGTGATGGAGGAACTCTCGATGGTGCTGCTGACCATCCCGGTGTTCTTCCCCATCGTCGTCGGCCTGGGCTTCGACCCGGTGTGGTTCGGCGTGCTGATCGTGCTGGTGGTGCAGATCGGCCTGATCTCGCCGCCCGTGGGCATGAACCTCTTCGTGCTCAACGCGCTGCTCAAGGACGTGCCGCTGGCGCAGATCTTCCGCGGCGTGTGGCTGTTCGTGGCGGCGCTGGTGGCCGCGCTGTTCATCGTGCTCGAGCTGCCCGCGCTGGCGCTGTGGCTGCCCGGCTTCATGGACTAGCACGGCGCGGCGTGCGCCGCAGCAGCCGCCAGCCCAGCAGCGCGGCGATGATGGCGGCGTACACCGCCACCTCGGCGAAGTCGTTCTTGCCGGCGCGCATCCAGTAGAAGTGCACGATGGCCAGCAGCGCGACGGCATACACCGCGCGGTGCAGCGCCTGCCAGCGTGCCGCCCCGAGGGCACGGATGGCGGCGTTGAACGACGTGGCGGCCAGCGGCAGCATCAGCAGCAGCGCGGCGGTGCCGACGAGGATGAAGGGGCGCTTGGCGATGTCGCTCACGATGGCGCCGAGGTCCAGCCCCATGTCCAGCCAGGCGAAGGTCAGGAAGTGCAGGGCCCCGTAGAAGAAGGTGAACAGGCCCAGCATGCGACGCAGCCGCGCCAGCGCATGCCAGCCGGTGGCCTGGCGCAGCGGCGTGACGGCCAGCGTCAGGCACAGCAGGCGCAGCGTCCAGTCGCCGGTCGAACGGATCAGCGCCTCGGCCGGGTTGGCGCCCAGGGTGTTCGTGACCGCGCCGTGCAGCAGCCACGCCAGGGGCAGCAGGCCCGCCGTGAACAGCAGCGGCTTGGCCGCCGGGTGCAGCAGCAGGGCGTTCGCCCCGCGGCCGGCAGGCATCAGAAGAAGCGTCGCAGGTCCATGCCGGCGTAGAGCTGGCCGACCTGGGCCTCGTAGCCGTTGAACATCAGCGTCGGGCGCTTCTTCGCGAACAGGCCGTCCTCGCCGATGCGGCGCTCGGTGGCCTGGCTCCAGCGCGGGTGGTCCACCTTCGGGTTGACGTTCGAGTAGAAGCCGTACTCCTGCGGTGCGGCCAGCTCCCAGCTGGTCTTCGGCTGCTTCTCGACGAAGCGGATCTTCACCAGGCTCTTGCCAGACTTGAAGCCGTACTTCCAGGGCACCACCAGCCGCACCGGCGCGCCGTTCTGGTTGGGCAGCACCTCGCCGTACAGGCCGAAGGCCAGCATCGTGAGCGGGTGCATGGCCTCGTCCATGCGCAGGCCCTCGACGTAGGGCCACTCCAGCACCGAAGAACGCAGCCCGGGCATCTGCGCGCGGTCGGCCAGCGTCACGAACTCGAGGTACTTCGCGTTGCCGGTGGGCTCGACGCGGCGGATCAGCTCGGCCAGCGACCAGCCCACCCACGGCACGACCATCGACCAGCCCTCGACGCAGCGCAGCCGGTAGATGCGCTCTTCCATGGGCGCGAGCTTGAGCAGCGTGTCGATGTCGAAGGCGCCGGGCTTCTTGACCTCGCCCTCGACCGCGACCGCCCACGGCCGGGTCTTCAGCGAGCCGGCGTAGCGCGCCGGGTCGGCCTTGTCGGTGCCGAACTCGTAGAAGTTGTTGTAGGTGCTGACGTCGGCGTAGGGCGTCGGCTTCTCCATCGTCGCCGCGCCGGCCACGCTGCTGCGCACACCGGGCAGCGGCGCGAGCTTGCCGGGCCGCGCGACCTGGGCGCGGGCGTCGCGCGCCGCCCAGGCCGCCAGCGTCACGCCAGCCGCGCCGGCAGCCATGCGGGCCAGCATCTGGCGGCGGCCCTCGTAGACGCCGCGCGGCGTGATCTCGGAGGGCAGGCGGTGGTCGAAACCGCGATCCTTCAGGAAGTGCATGCAGGCTCCGGCAGGGAATGCTTCACGGACCCGGTCCACCCGCGACGGGTTCCGCACCCACGCAGCGAGATCAGAGCTCGCCGTAGGAGTGCAGGCCCGAGAGGAACATGTTGACGCCGAGGAAGGCGAAGGTCGTCACCGCCAGGCCCACCAGCGCCCACCACGCCGAGACCGTGCCGCGCAGGCCCTTCATCAGGCGCATGTGCAGCCATGCCGCGTAGTTCAGCCAGACGATCAGCGCCCAGGTCTCCTTCGGGTCCCAGCTCCAGTAGCCGCCCCAGGCCTCTGCCGCCCAGAAGGCGCCCAGGATGGTGGCGATCGTGAAGAAGGCGAAGCCGATGGCGATGGCCTTGTACATCACGTCGTCGAGCACCTCGAACGACGGCAGCCGCTCGGCGATGCGCTTGCGCAGCATCAGGATGCCGCCGACGATCAGCGCGCTGACGCCGAAGTAGATGGCCCAGTAGTTGCTGATGCCGCCGTCGGCCGACTTGCGGAAGACCATCGGCTCGAAGCACAGCACCACGCCCAGCGCCCACAAGGGCGCGAGCTTCCACCACTTCTTCTCGTCGGCCTGGCGCTTGATCAGGTAGGCGAAGGCCACCATGGCGGCGATCGCGAAGGTGCCGTAGCCCACGAAGTTGGCCGGCACGTGCAGCTTCATCCACCAGCTCTGAAGGGCCGGCACCAGCGGCTGGATCTCGTGCGCCTCGCGCACCACCGTGTACCAGAGCAGGAATCCGACGGCCGCGCTGACGATCAGCATCGCGAAGGCGCCCAGGGCCTTGGTGCGGTAGACCTGCTCGTAGTAGAGGTAGAAGAGCGTGGTCATCCAGCAGAACATGATGAACACCTCGTAGAGGTTGCTCACCGGGATGTGGCCGATGTCCGGGGCGATCTGGTGGCTCTCGTACCAGCGCACGAGCGAGCCGATCAGCGCCATCACGACAGCCGCCCAGGCCATCAGCGAGCCCAGGCGCTGCGCGGTGTTGTCGCCCTCGGGGCCGACCTTCGCGAAGAAGCCGATCCAGTAGAAGATGG
>JBILNT010000157.1:0-8486 GCA_044374875.1 Rubrivivax sp. | reverse complement strand
GCCTGCTGGGCGTGTTCCAGCTGGCGGTGCCCTGCCTGCTGGCCGTCGTCGTGGCACGCGTGCTGCCGGCGCCGGAGATCTCGTTGCTGGCGCTGCTCGAAGTGGTGTTCGGTGTCCTGTGGGCCTGGCTCGGCGCCGGCGAGGCGCCATCGGCGTCGGTGCTGGGTGGCGGATTGCTCGTGCTCGGTGCGCTGGTGGCCAATGAACTGGCGCGGCTGCGCCCTGGGCCCGGGCGCGCGGAAGGCTGAACCCGGGGCACCCCGCTGCCCGCGACTCGCCCGGCTTCATCGCGGCGGGCTGTCGCGGCCGTTGCTGATCGAAGAAGCGAGGAGATGTCCCATGCGCATCGATGCCCGAGGCGTCGCCATCGAAGTCGACGACCGTGGACCGCGGGCCGGCCCGGCGCTTCTGATGATCATGGGGCTTGGAATGCAGCTCACCGGCTGGCCCGACGAGTTTGCCGACCTGCTGGCGGCGCGCGGCTTTCGGGTGGTCCGCTTCGACAACCGCGACGCCGGCCTCAGCCAGGGCTTCGACGAGAGGGGCACGCCGAACCTCGCGTTGGCGGGCATCCGCTACGCGTTGCACCTGAACGTGCCGACGGCCTACACGCTGGCCGACATGGCCGGCGACGCGCTGGGCGTGCTCGACGCGCTGGGCATCGCGCAGGCCCATGTCTGCGGCGCCTCGATGGGAGGCATGATCGCCCAGCATCTGGCGGCCCTTCACCCGGACCGCGTGCGCAGCCTCACGCTGATGATGAGCACCTCGGGCGCGCGCCACCTGCCGCAGCCCTCGGCCCGGGTCCGGCGCGTGCTGCTGGGGCGTCCCGACGGACGCGACCGCGATGCCGTGGTTCGACACCTGCAGCGCGTCTTCGCGGTCATCGGCAGTCCGGCGTACCGGCCTGATGCCGCGCTGCTGGCATCTCGCCTGCGTGCGACCGTCGAGCGCGCCTGGCGGCCGGCCGGAATCGCCCGCCAGATCTGCGCGGTGATGGCCGATGGCGACCGGCGCGCCCTGATCCGGCGCATCGTGGCGCCCAGCGCCATCATCCATGGCGCCGACGACCCGCTGGTGCGTATCGAGGCGGGCCGGGAACTGGCCAGGCTGATCCCGGGTGCAACGCTCGACGAGATCCCCGGGATGGGGCATGACCTGCCTGCGGCGCTCTGGGAACGGTTCGCCGACACGATCACGCGCGCGTCGGCGCGTCATGTCTGAAGCATGTGGCCGTAATCCCGTGAAGACGATTCATCTAAGTCGTTCTTCAAGGATTGAGTCGGAAAGTTCGATTTACGATGAGGCAATGAGCATCCACTCCCGCTTCCTTCTTCCGCTCGTCCTGTCGACCCTCCTGGCTGCCTGCGGTGGGGGCGATGGCGACACGCTCTCCCCGGGCACATGGCGCGCCGAGAGCGGGACGGCCCAGAAGGGGCCCCTCGTGCGCGGCTCCTGGGTGAGCCTGGGCGAGCTGGCGCCCTTGACGCTCCAGCCGACCGGCGTCACCTACAACTTCGAGGTCACCGACGACCGCGGCCGCTTCGACCCCAGCGGCATCGACTTCACGCGTCGGCACGTGGAAGCCACCGCCATCGGCTACTACTTCGACGAGATCGCCGGCCGAACCTCTTCCGGCATGATCGTCCTGCGCGGGCTGGGTGATCTCGAATCAGACCGAGCCGTCAATGTCAACGTGCTGACCGATCTTGCCCGCGGGCTCATCCGGGCCCGCGTGGCCGGACCGTCGGCCGAGAACTTCGACGTGGCCCGGCTCGGCGCGCAGCGCGAACTGCTTGCGCGCTTCTACATCTACAACAGCGCCGACCTGATGCCGGGCGGGGCCGGGCAGGCTGGCCACTTCGGCGAACTGGATCTGGCGCGGGGGAACGATGCCGACGACATGCTCGCCGCGCTCTCGGCGGTGCTGGTCTCGGCCGGTCGCACGCCGGCCGGGCTGACGCAGCTGCTCAGCGAGTTCGAGGCGGACCTCGCCGACAACGGCGTCGTCGACAACTCCATCGGTGCCAGCCCCGCGGTGGCGGCCCAGCTCCACGCGGCCAGCCGTCGGGTCGACTGGACACAGGTCGCTGCCAACCTGAACCGGTTCTATCGCACCAACACCTTCGATGCCCAGTCGCTGGCGCAGTGGATAGACAGCTCGGGTGGGGTGGACCGCGTGATCGACCGCCACAAGCACCAGGCGGAGGGTGTGGCGGCAGGCGCGGCCGCCCTGTCGCCCGGCTATGTCGCTGGCTCCGAGGATGCCGGGCAGTGCATGAGCGTGGAGAACGGCACACTCGTTCGCAATGGCCTGGTGCAGCTGGCACCCGTGCTCGTCGCGCGTGGCGACGTGCTCCAGGTGTCGCTCACCGGCACGAGGGTCGGCGAGGCCCGCTCGGCCTTCCTGCGTCGATCCTTGCCCGTCGGCGGCGCCTGTCCGGTCAGCGTGGACGCGACCACCGCCACGCGCCTGACCAAGTGGACGGTCAGGTTCGCCAACGGCATCGTGCAGGTTGCAGGCGGCTCGGCCGCTCACAGCCTGGCGGTGATGGCCGACGGCAGCCTCTACGCCTGGGGCTACAACTCCCATGGCCAGCTCGGCGACGGCACCACCGTCAACCGCCTGCGCCCGGTGAAGGTGGGTTCGGGCTTCTCCCAGGTCGCGGCGGGCGTGCGCTTCACGGTGGGCGTCAAGCGCGACGGCACACTCTGGGCCTGGGGCGACAACGAGTTCGGTGCGCTCGGCGACGGCACCACCACGTCCTCGTCGGTTCCCAAGCGCGTCGGCGACGGCTTCGTGGCCGCCACGGCACGCGGCAGCTTCGTCGCCGCCTTGAAGTCCGACGGCTCGGTCTGGACCTGGGGCGCCAACAACTTCGGCCAGCTTGGCATCGGCAACTTCCAGAATCGGCTCACGCCGCAACGCGTGGGGAGCGGCTACGCGGCCCTCTCGGCAGGCTCGAACTTCGTGCTGGCGCTGCGGTCCGACGCTGCCGGCGTATGGGCATGGGGGGTGAACCTCAACGGGCAGCTCGGCAACGGCGCGCTCTCACGCAACGTGCAGCAGCCGACGCTCTCGCGGTCGGAGCCGCATGTCCAGGTGTCTGCCGGTTGGGATCACGCCCTGGCGCTGCACCCGTCGGGCGACCTGATGGCCTGGGGCGCCAACGCCAGCTGCCAGCTCGGCGACGGCCAGCGCCGCGACACGCCGACGCCCGTGCGCGTGGGCCAGGGCTTCGCGCGGGTCGCCGCCGGAGGCGATCACTCGGTGGCGGTCCGCGCCGACGGCACGTTGTGGGCCTGGGGCAGGAACGAATGGGGACAGGTCGGCAACGGCACCACGTCCGACGCCTGCACGCCGGTGGCCATCGGCACCGATTTCCGTGAGGCGGTGTCCGGCAACCATCACAACCTGGCGTTGAAGCGCGACGGCACGCTGTGGGTCTGGGGCGACAACCAGTTCGGCCAACTGGGCGACGGGACGACCACGAACAGGTCGGTGCCGACCCAGGTGACACTGCCACCTTCACCGTAGGGGTCGCGAGGCGACGGCCCGTTCCTCGGCCGGTCTGGGAGAATCCGGATCGGCCGGCCACTGCGCTGGTGCCGGGCACGCCGCCGGCATCTGGCGTCACTGCTTGCCGCACGCGGCGGCTGCAAGGGCCGCCCCTTGCGCCTGCCGATCTCCCGCATGACGACGCCGCACCCGCCCACCATGGCCTTGTCTCCCTGGCGCCTTTCCGTGGCCCCGATGATGGACTGGACGGACCGGCATTGCCGCTTCCTCCATCGCCTGATCACTCGGCGCACCCGCCTGTACACCGAGATGGTCACGACCGGGGCCCTGCTGCACGGTGACGTGCCGCGCCACCTCGACTTCAACGCCGATGAACACCCGGTGGCGCTGCAGCTCGGCGGCAGCGAGCCGGCCGACCTGGCCGCCTGCGCGAAGCTGGCGGTTCGCTGGGGCTACGACGAGGTGAACCTCAACTGCGGCTGCCCCAGCGAGCGCGTGCAGCGCGGCGCCTTCGGCGCCTGCCTGATGGCCGAGGCGGCGCTGGTGGCCGACTGCGTGAAGGCGATGCGCGACGCCGTCGACCTGCCGGTGACCGTCAAGCACCGCATCGGCATCGACCGCATCGAGCGCTACGAGTTCGTCCGCGACTTCGTCGGTACCGTGGCCGAGCGCGGCGGCTGCGAGGTGTTCGTCGTGCACGCGCGCAATGCCTGGCTGCAGGGCCTGAGCCCGAAGGAGAACCGCGAGATCCCGCCGCTGCGCCACGAGGTGGTGCATCGCCTCAAGCAGGAGTTCGCGCATCTCACCATCGCCGTCAACGGCGGCATCACCACCGGCGAACAGATCGCCGCGCAACTCGATCACGTCGACGGGGTGATGATCGGGCGCGAGGCCTACCACCACCCCTGGAGCATGGCCGGCTGGGACACCGGCTTCCTGGGCGCGCCCGCGCCCGCGGTGGCGTGCCGCGAGGAGGTGGAGGAAGCGATGGTCTCCTACATGGAGCGGCTGGCCGCCCAGGGCCTTGGCTGGCACGTCGCCGCCCGCCACATGATGGGCCTGTGGAATGGCACCCCTGGGGCGCGCCGCTGGCGCCAGGTGTGGTCGGACCACCGCCTCAAGACACTGCCGGCGCGCGAGGTGGCCCAGCGCGCCACGGCGGCACGCCTGCGCGACGCCGCGCCGCTCGCCGCTTGAGGAAGGCGCTTCGCCCGTGGGGCCGGCCTTTGGCGACAATGGCGCCATGAGCAGCACCACACCCCCGGTCCTCGGCATCATCGGCGGCAGCGGCCTGTACGACCTGCCCGGCCTCACCGACACCCGGTGGGTCGATGTCGACACGGCCTGGGGCGCGCCCTCGGACCAGATCTTCCGTGGCCGGCTGGGTGACGCCGAGCTGGCGTTCCTGCCGCGCCATGGCCGTGGCCACCGCATCCCCCCGGGCGAGGTCAACTACCGCGCCAACATCGCCGCGCTCAAGCAGCTCGGCGTGACCGACGTGCTCTCGCTCAGTGCGGTCGGCGGCTTGCGCGCCGACCTGCCGCCCGGCAGCTTCGTCATCGTCGACCAGTACATCGACCGCACCCAGGGCAGGGCGTCGTCGTTCTTCGGCCGCGGGCTGGTGGCGCACGTATCGATGGCGCACCCGGTCTGCTCGCGCCTGGGCGACCACCTGGAGGCGGCCCTGGCGCCGCTGGGCGTGCACCACGTGCGCGGCGGCACCTACCTGGCGATGGAAGGGCCGCAGTTCTCGACGCTGGCCGAGTCTCGCCTGTACCGCTCCTGGAACTGCAGCGTGATCGGCATGACCAACATGCCCGAGGCCAAGCTCGCGCGCGAGGCCGAGCTCTGCTATGCCTCGGTGGCCATGGTCACCGATTTCGACTGCTGGCACCCCGGGCACGACGCCGTGACGGTCGATGCCGTCATCCGCGTGCTGCTGGCGAACGCGGCCAGCGCCAAGGCGCTGGTCGGCAGCCTGGCCGGCACCATCACCGGCGATGCTGCCGGGGCCAGCTGCGGCTGCCGCCAGGCGCTGGCCGCTGCACTGATCACGGCGCCCGAGGCTCGTGACCCGGCGATGGTCGAGAAGCTGCGCGTCATTGCCGGCGGGAGACTCTGAGCGATGCGCGTGCAGGGCCGGCCGACGCGCACGATCCGCGTGCTGCCGGGGCGTGACGGCATCGAGGTCATCGACCAGCGTGTGCTGCCGCACCGCGTCGAGTGGCGGGCGCTGCGCACGGTGGAAGAGGTGGAGCGGGCGATCGGCGAGATGTGGGTGCGCGGCGCGCCACTGATCGGCGCCACCGCGGCCTTCGGGATGGCGCTGGCGGCTGGCCACGACGCCTCCGACGAGGCCCTGGCCGTCGCGGCCCGGCAGCTCGAGGGCGCGCGCCCGACGGCGGTGAACCTCGCCTGGGCGGTGCGCCGCATGCACGCCGCGCTGCAGGACCTGCCGCGGGCAGCGCGCCCGGCCGCGGCCTGGGCCGAGGCCGAGGCAGTGGCCGAGGAGGATGTCGCCGTGAACGTGGCGATCGGGCGCCACGGGCTCGCCCTCATCCAGGCCGTGGCTGCGCGCCGACCCGGCCCGGTGAACATCCTCACCCACTGCAACGCGGGCTGGCTGGCCACCGTCGACTGGGGAACTGCCACCGCGCCGATCTACCAGGCTCACGCCGCGGGGATCCCGCTGCACGTCTGGGTCGACGAGACCCGGCCGCGCAACCAGGGCGCCAGCCTCACCGCCTGGGAACTGGGGCAGGAAGGCGTGCCGCACACCGTGGTGGCCGACAACGCCGGTGGCCACCTGATGCAGCACGGCCGGGTGGACCTCGTCATCGTGGGCTGCGACCGCGTGACGGCCCGCGGCGACGTGTGCAACAAGATCGGCACCTACCTGAAGGCCCTGGCGGCGCGTGACAACGGCGTGCCATTCCACGTCGCCATGCCGCTGTCGACCCTGGACTCTTCGCTGCACGACGGGGTGACCGAGGTGCCGATCGAGGAGCGCTCTCCCCGCGAGGTGACGCACGTGGCGGGCCGCGCCGAGGACGGACGCGTCGTCGAGGTGCAGCTGGTGCCTGACGGCGCGCGTGCGGCCAACCCGGCCTTCGACGTCACGCCGGCGCGCCTGGTGACCTCGCTGATCACCGAGCGCGGCATCGTGGCGGCGAACGAGCAGGCGCTGGGGGGACTGATCGAGCGATGAACACCGAAGAGCACGCCATGCGCGAAGCCATGGTCGCGGCGCTGCGCCGTCTGGATGCCCTGGGCATGAACCGCGGCAGCACCGGCAACCTGAGCTGCCGCGCCGGCGCAGGCATGCTGATCACGCCCACCGGCACGGGTGCCGGCGATCTGCGTGCCGAAGACCTGGTCTGGATGGGTAGCGACGGCACGCTGCGAGGCGAGTGGCAGCCGTCGTCGGAATGGGCGTTCCATCAGGCCGCCTACCGTGCCCGGCCGGACCTCGGCGCGGTGGTCCACGCGCATTCGCCGCACGCCACGGCACTGGCCTGCCTGCGCCGCAGCCTGCCGAGCTTCCACTACATGGTGGCGGTGGCCGGAGGCACCGACGTGCCGCTCGTCCCGTATCACACCTTCGGCACCGAGGCGCTGTCGGCCGCGGTCGGGCAGGCACTGGTCGGGCGCAACGCCTGCCTGCTGGCCAACCACGGGCTGGTCGCTGCCGGCCGCGATCTGGCGCACGCGATGAAGGTCGCGCTCGAGATCGAGTCGCTGTGCGGCATCTACCTGCAGGCGCTGTCGGTGGGCGAGCCGGTGCTGCTGGATGCGGCGCAGATGGCCGAGGTGATCGAGAAGTTCCGCCACTACGGCAGGACGGCACGACGATGACGGCGGCGCCCTCCGGTTTCGAGGCCGCGCGGCAGGCCTTCCTCGACGGCGTGGCCCACTTCCAGACCGGGCGCCTGAGCGAAGCCGAGAAGGCGTTCGAGGCATCGCTGGCGGCACTGCCGGGCCGCGCCTCGACGCTGTTGAACCTGGGAGCGACGCGGTTGAAGCTCGGGCGCGCACAGGAGGCCCTGCAGGCGCTGGACGAGGGGCTGGCGCGCGAGCCCGCCGATGCCGACGGGCACTGCCACCGCGGCCAGGCGCTGGCGGCGCTGGGGCGCGACGCCGAGGCGCTGGCGGCCTTCGACTCGGCGCTCGCCGCGGCGAGCGCGCACCCGGCGGCCCGCCTGGGCAAGGCCCTGGCGCTGGCGCGGGCCGGCCGGCCGGCTGACGTGGTCTCTTGGCTGCGGCCCTGGCTGGCGAGCGCCGATGCGCCGGCGCGCGCCTGGATGATCCAGGGGCAGGCGCTGCAGGTGCTGGGGCGCCACGCCGAGGCCCTGCCGGCCTACGACGAAGCGGTGCGCCGCGACCCGGCGCTCGGCGAGGCCTGGGGGCACCGCGGCCACCTGCTGAAGGATCTCGGTCGTGACGACGAGGCCCGGGCCTCGCTGCGCCGCGCGATCGCTGCCGGCGGCGACGTCGAGGTGCATCGCTACGCGCTGGCGGCGCTGGAAGGAGTCGGCGTGCCCGGGGCCAGCCCCGAGGCCTACGTGCGCGGCCTGTTCGACGGCTACGCCGAAGACTTCGAGCGCCATCTCGTCGAAGGGCTGCGCTACCGCGCCCACGAGACCGTGCTGGAGGCGCTGCGCGAGGCGTGCACGGGCACGTCCCTGCCGCTGGCGTCGGCGCTCGACCTGGGCTGCGGCACCGGACTGTGCGGACCCAGGCTCGCCCGGATGGCCATGCGCGTGGTCGGCGTCGACCTCTCGCCCACGATGCTCTCGCGTGCATCCACCCGCGGCTGCTACGCGGAGCTCGTCCAGCAGGACATCGCCGCGCACGTCGAGCGCACGCCCGCAAGTCATGACTTGGTCGTCGCCACCGATGTCTTCATCTACGTCGGTGCGCTCGAGCGGGTGTTCGGCGGGCTCGTGCGGGTGATGCGACCAGGCGC
>JBILNT010000293.1:0-2562 GCA_044374875.1 Rubrivivax sp. | reverse complement strand
GCCGAGGAAGTCGGCCTGACGCTCGAGAAGATCACGCTGGCCGACCTGGGCCAGGCCAAGCGCGTCGAGGTCGCCAAGGAGAACACCACGATCATCGACGGCGCCGGCAAGGCTGCCGACATCGAGGCGCGCGTCAAGCAGATCCGCATCCAGATCGAGGAAGCCACCAGCGACTACGACCGCGAGAAGCTCCAGGAGCGCGTGGCCAAGCTGGCCGGCGGCGTGGCCGTCATCAAGGTCGGTGCCGCCACCGAGGTCGAGATGAAGGAGAAGAAGGCCCGCGTCGAGGACGCCCTGCACGCCACCCGCGCCGCGGTGGAAGAGGGCATCGTCGCCGGTGGCGGCGTCGCGCTGCTGCGCGCCCGCCAGGGCATCGGCGCCCTCAAGGGCGACAACCACGACCAGGACGCCGGCATCAAGATCGTGATGCGCGCCGTCGAGCAGCCCCTGCGCGAGATCGTCGCCAACGCCGGCGACGAGCCGAGCGTGGTGATCAACAAGGTGCTCGAGGGCCAGGGCAACTACGGCTACAACGCCGCCTCCGGCGAGTACGGCGACATGATCGAGATGGGCATCCTGGACCCGACCAAGGTCACCCGCACCGCGCTGCAGAACGCCGCGTCGGTCGCCGGCCTGATGCTCACCACCGAGTGCATGGTCGCCGAGGCCCCGAAGGACGAGGCCCCGATGCCCGCCGGCGGCGGCATGGGTGGCATGGGCGGCATGGGCATGGACATGTGATGTCCCCCGGCGGGCGCCCTGGCGCCCGCCAGCCGCGCCGCTCGGCAGGTCGTCACCGCGACCCGTCCGGGCGGCAAAGCGAGGCCCGCGTTCCCGCAAGGGAGCGCGGGCCTTCTTGCTTGCCCCCCGGCGGACGGGGCACCGAAGTGCAGGAGTTGGCACCCCGGCGCCGTTGCGGCGAGCGGCGGCGGCGGCCGCACTTGACAATCCCCGGCGTGCAAGCCACTCCGGAACTCCGCCGCTTCGCCGACGACGAGATGCTGCGCGCCCCGATGCTCATCGAGCAGGTCATCGACCGGACGCTGGAGGGGCTGGGCCAAGGCGCGGTGTCTGCGTCCGGCCGCGCCGCCGCCAGCCAGCTGGCGCAGGTGCTGCTGGTCAAGCGCGCGCTGGTCGTGCAGCGCTTCGTGGCGTCGCTGCGCGCGCACGTCGATGCCGAACTGGCAGGCCGGCCGCGACCGGCCACCGCGAAGCGCGCCGACGGTGCGCTCGCCCTGCTCGACGAAGAGGAGGTGGCGGCCGACGTCGAGGTCTCGCACGCCGTCGAGGCGATCCGCAGCATCGCCGAGCACGAGCTGCTGGATGTGCAGACCTACACGGCCGCACTCGCCGGCGACATGGAAGTCGCGCGCGACCACAACCCGTTCCGGCCCGACATCTGCGCCCGCGCCCTCTGGGACGCAGCGCAGGCACTCCCGGTGGCGCGCGGCCAGCACATCGCCTTCATCCGGTACGCGTCGACGCCGATCGCGCAGGTGCTGCGTCGCAGCTACGCCTCGGCGTGCTCCCGGCTGGAGTCCCAGGGAGTCGAGCCGGCAGCGTACCGCACGGTGATCATGCCCGACGGCGCCCGCCGTCAGCGACCGGGCGACTCCGGGATGTTCGCGCCCAATCTCAACCAGCTCGGCATGCCGCTGCAGGCCGGCGACATCATGCAGTTGCACCAGGCCGGCACGCAACGCCCGGCCAAGGCGACCGCGGGCCAGGACCAGATGCTGCTCGAGCTGATCGGGCGCCTGTTCGACGCCGTGGTGGCCAGTTCGTCCGTCGCGGCCGATGTCCGGCTGCTGATCTCGCGCATGCAGGCGCCAGCCGTCCGCGCCGCGCTCGCCGACCCACGGACCCTCGACGACTACTCGCACCCCGTCTGGCGCTTCGTCGACGAACTCGCCCATCTCACCCACACGCTGCCGGCCGCCGGGCAACCCGAGCGCTCACGCCACCTCAGGCTGGCCGAAGGCCTGGTCGAGCGACTGATCGATGAACGCCAGCCGGGTGCGGAGGCCTTCGCCTGGGGGCTGGAGCGCCTGCGCGCGATGCAGGCCCACCGGCTGGAGCAGCGCCGGGCGGCGGCCGCCGAAGAGATCGCATCGCTGGCCACGCTGGAGAGGCGGCTGGCCGACGTCGAGGCGCCGCCGACGACCCTGCACGGCGCGCTCGACCTTGGGCAGCTCGACACCGTGCCCGCGCCGCTGATGTCCGCAGAGGACCCAGCCGGCAGCGGCCCCATGGAGGACGGGCCCGATCACTGGCTCGACGCACTCGAGCCCGGGCATTGGATCCAGGCCTACCTCCAGGGACGCCGGGTCAACGCGATGCTGTTGTGGGTGGGCGAGCGGCGCGACCTCTGGCTGCTGGCCGACGCGGCGTCGGACGACACCTGGGCGATGCGGCGTCGCGCCCTCCTCACGCTGCGTGGCGAAGGGCTGGCAGGCACGCTGCGCGTGCGCTCGCAGGTCCGGCGGGCCGGGCACCGGCTGCTCAAGCACTTCGGCCCCGGCACGCCGCGCTGAGAGCCTGAGAGCATCCCATGCCTCGGTT
>JBILNT010000297.1:0-2583 GCA_044374875.1 Rubrivivax sp. | reverse complement strand
CCATGGCGTTGTTGATCTTGTGATGCAGCAACCAAGCGGTGGGGTAGCTCACCCCCAGATCGCGCTTGAGGGCCAAGGCCGACAGCCCGGTCTTGGCCTGGCTGATGAGATGAATCGCCAGGAACCACGTAGTCAGCGGCAGCTTGGTGTGCTCCATCATCGAGCCGGCGGTCAGGGAGGTCTGGTGGCGGCATCCGATGCACTGGAACAACTTGCGTGCGCCGTGACCGACGACGTAGTGCTGCGCACTGCAGCAGCGAGGGCAGCGAAAGCCCTCGGGCCAACGAGCGCGCTTCAGCGCCTCGGCACACTGCGCCTCGGTGCCGAACAGGCTCAGGAACTCGGGGATCGACATGCCGTGCTGGAACTGGATTCGGTGGCTGGACATCGTGGGCCCTCCGTGCTTCGGAGAGCTCAGGGTGGTCGCGCAGTGGCTCAGGGTGCGAGCCAGGCTGAGGAAGGTTGCTAATCGGGTCCCAAATAAGGCCCTGAAGGAGGGCGCGAATGACAGCGGTTAACGATCGCGGCGTCGAGGACGCCGCAATCTTGCTGATGAGTCTTGGAGAGGACGACGCGTCGGAGGTCCTGCGTCAACTCGCTCCCAAGGTGGTGCATCGCATTGGCGAGGCGATCACGAGATTGCGCTCGGTGCCGCGGGAGCGTGTCGACGACGTGGTCACGCGATTCGTGGACAGGGCGCGCTCGGAGAACTATCTCGTCCCCGACCCGGATGGCTACGTGCGCAACCTGCTGACGAAGGCGCTGGGCGACGAGAAGGCCCGATTCATGATCGAGCGGATCCTGCATGGCAGCGACACCTCGGGCATCGACAGCCTCAAGTGGATGGAGCCGGAGGCGGTGGCCGAACTGCTGCGCAACGAGCACCCGCAGATCGTCGCGGCGCTGCTGGCCCACCTGGACCCAGAACAGTCCAGTGACGTGCTCAAGCTCTTCAGCGAGCGAGCGAGGCATGAGGTGCTGGTCCGCCTGGCGACGCTGGAAGGCATCAAGCCGAGTGCGCTGGCGGACCTGAACGAGGTCATGATCAAGTCGCTGTCAGGCGTCGAGAACCGGCGCAAGTCGAACCTTGGGGGAATCAAGGTCACGGCGGAGGTCATCAACCTGCTGGGCACTGCTCTGGAGGCCCGGGCGCTCGACTACATCAAGAATGTCGACGCCGACCTGATGAACCGGATCGCCGACAACATGTTCACCTTCGATGATCTCGAGCGCCTGGACCCCCGCGCGATGCAGACCCTGCTCAAGCAGGTCGAAGGCGAGCCTCTGCTGCTCGCGCTCAAGGGGGCGGTGCCCGCGCTGCGGGAGCACTTCTTTGCCAACATGTCCACGCGCGCAGCCGACAACCTTCGAGAGGAACTGGAGTCTCGCGGACCCGTTCGCGTGGCCGATGTCGAGACAGCGCAGAAGGAGATCGTGAAGACGGCCCGGCTGCTGGCCGACGAGGGGCAGATCGCGCTGGGCGATCCCGCGGCGGGACAGCAGTTCATCGATTAGGACGAACCAACGCGCCGAAGGCATGTCAACGATGTTCAAGCCATCAAGACCGAGCAAAGCAGTGCCGATAAGGCTTTCAGCAGGTATTGATGAAGTTTCTTCCTTCGGCCTGATGGCTTGCCTTCCGCCTAAACCCACGTGTCTGGCGTCGCGTGCCCTCCGTGCGATGTCCTTGGACACAGCGGAAGTCTCGTGTGGATCCGGCTGCCCTTCAACGACGAGAACCCACTGACCAGCCATGAACCGAGAACTCGACAGTTCGATGGACGCCCCGCGCGCTGCCAGCGAGGTCGGCGAGAGGATTCCTCTTCGCGCCGCTGCGGACCTGCAGGACCATCTGATGGTCGCAAGCAACGACCTGGATCGGCTGAAGCGGCTTCTGGAGGACGCATCCGAGTCGTTGATCGGCCACTTCTACGCTGCCTCCTCCGAACTCGATGCACTGCTGCGAGACGCTGCCACTGACGCTCTTGCGTGCGCGCCAGAGGTGCACCGTACCCGGGAGCACGTGGCCGGTGCGATCACTGCCATGCAGTTCGGCGACCTTGCAACACAGCTTCTTGGCCACACGGTTGCTCGCCTGCGTACCTGCGCCGACAGGCTGGCACGCGACGCGATGGATGGCGATGGCGACGGCCCTGCCGTCGTCGAGGCTCTGCCCACACGGCCAAACCCCGTCACCCAGGACGAGATGGACGCCGGATCGGTCGAGCTGTTCTGACCGCGACGCCGTCCTCGCCGTTCTCCAGCCCGATTTCCGAACCCGAAGAACGATCGCACGGAGCCACCCATGCGTGCAATCCTCGCCGTCGACGACTCGCCGTCCATGCGGCAGATGGTCGCCTTCACGCTGCGCAACGCAGGTTTTGAGGTTGTCGAGGCCGTAGACGGCCACGATGCCTACGAGAAGGCAGCCGGCCGCAGCTTCAGTGTCGTCCTGACCGATCAGTGCGCATTCCACTGATCCTAAATCCGGCAGTTGCCGCTGCGAGATGACCTGGATCTGCAGTGTTGTTGCGGACTTGCGCGGTGTTGGCACACTCACCCGATGGGTGAAGCAAGACGCAA
>JBILNT010000022.1:0-30410 GCA_044374875.1 Rubrivivax sp. | reverse complement strand
ATGCTCGGCGAGGCGCGCTGGGAGCTGGTGCTCACGGCCGCGGCCGGCTCTCGGCGCGAGCTCGATACCCTGCGCCAGGTGCTGGCCGACCTGCACGAGGGTGCGTCGGAACTCGCGTCGGGCGCCACGCGGGCCGAGCAGGGGGCCGCCACGCTGTCCAGGGGGCTTTCGGCATCGGCCGACGGCGCCCAGGCGCTGCGCCCGGGCGCGGCCGCGCTGGCCGACGGCGTCGGGCAGACGACAAGTGCCGTCCGACAGGCGGGGCAGGTGCTTCGCGCCATCGACGCGCGCCGGCCCGCCGAGGCCGACCTCGCCGCGCTGCGGCAGGGTGCGCACGGTGTCGCCGAAGGCCAGCGGGAGCTGGGGCGCGGGCTGGACGCCGCCGCGCCAGGGGCGGCGCAGCTCGCCGGCGGGCTCGCGCAGTTGCGCGACGCGGCCGACGAGCTGCCGCTCGTGGGGGGCGCCCTGGTCGAGGCGATCACGCCGCTGCAGGCCGGCGCAGGTCGCCTCGCGGCGGGCCTGGCCGAGATGCGCGACGGGCACGGGCCGCTGCTGCAGGGCGCGGTGCGCCTCGAGGAAGGCGTCGGCCAGCTCGTGGACGGCCAGCAGCGTGCCGGGCAGGCACTGTCGGGCGTGGTGGCGCGCTGGCCCGACGACGCGCGACTCGACGCGCTGGCGGACGGCTCGCGCGAGGCCGCGCGAGGTGCCGATGCGCTGGCCGGTGCCCTGCCGCCGCTGGGCGCGGGCGCCGCGCAGCTGTCGGCGGGACTCGCCACGCTCGGCAGCGGCGCGCGGCACCTGGCAGGCGGTCTGGAGCTGGTGCGGCAGTCGCTGCCGGGCTCGGTGGACGCGCCCGAGGGCAGCCCTCGCGGGCTGGCCGCCTCGGTCGAGCCCGTCGTCGAGGTGGTGGCGCCGGTGTCCAGCCATGGCGCGGCGCTGACACCCAACTTCGTGCCACTGGCGCTGTGGGTCGGCGCGGTGATGACGGCCTTCGTCGTCAGCCTGCGGCGCGTGCCGCAGGCGCTGGCGGATTCGCCACGGCTGGCGCTGGTGGCCGGCAAGCTGGCACTGCCCGCGGCGGCCGTGCTGCTGCAGGCCGCGCTGATGCTGGCCATGCTCGGCCTCGTGCTGCGCGTGCCCATGGCCTCACCCTGGCTGTTCGCGCTCACGCTGGCCAGCGCGTCGCTCACCTTCCTGGCCATCGTGTTCGCGCTCGTGCGCGTGCTGGGCGCGCTGGGCAAGGTGCTGGCAGTGCTGCTGCTGGTGGTGCAGGTCTCCGCCGCGGGCGCGATCCTGCCCATCCAGCTCAGCGACGCTGCCTTCCAGGCCATGCACCCCTACCTGCCCCTGACCTGGGTGGTCCGGGCCTTCCGGGTCAGCCTGTTCGACGCCTACGACGGCGCGTTCTGGTCGGCCTGGGGCGTCGTCGCGGCGATCGGGCTGGGCGCGCTGGCGACCGGCATCGCCGCCGGCCGCTGGCGCTTCGTGTCACCGGCCGAGTGGCGCCCGCCCCTCGAGCTCGATTGAACGGGCGAGGGCCGGCGTACGCAGCCCGTGCGCCCGCCCCGCCGCCGGTCGTCAGTTGAGGTACATCCCGAGGTAGCGCCTGCCGTGGCTGACGGCTTCGGCATCGGGGCAGGCCTCGAACCACTCGACGAGCTGCCTGCGTGCCTTCTCGCGCCACTCGCCCTTGTCGCGCAGCACCACTTCCAGCAGCTGCTCGAACGCGGCGTGGAAGTCGCCGTCGTAGGCCAGCAGCGCGGCGAGGCCGAAACGCGCCTCGAAGTCCTTGGGGTTGACGGCGATGCGCTCGGTGAGCTTCAGCGGGTCTCCCTCGGGCCGGTTGCGGGCGATCGCTATGCGCTTGGCCAGTGCGGCGTGGCGGTCCTTCTGCGCGTCGACCGGCACACGACCCAGGAGCGCCGCGGCGTCGTCGAGCGCGCCGCGCGCGATGCGATGCTCTGCCAGGTCGAGCAGCGTCTCGGCGTGCTGCGGGTCGACATGCAGCGCCTGCTCCAGCAGCGCCTCGGCCTCGGCCGGCGATGCGGCCTGCGCTGCCGCCTCGCGCAACTGCTCGAGCGGCGAGACCTGCGGCGCCGCGGCGCCGACGTGCTTGTCCAGGAACTGGCGGATCTGTCCCTCGGGCAGCGCGCCCACGAACTGGTCCACCGGCCGGCCGCCGACGAACATCACCACCAGCGGGATGCTGCGGATGCGCAGCGCCGCCGAGAGGTTGGGCGCCTCGTCGGTATTGATCTTGGCCAGCACGAAGCGGCCGCCGTAGGCGGCGGCCAGGCGCTCGAGGATGGGCCCGAGCGAGCGGCAGGGGCCGCACCAGGGGGCCCAGCAGTCGAGCAGGACCGGCACCTCGAGCGAGCGCATCAGCACCTGCTGCTCGAAATCGGCCTCGGTGACGTCGATGACCCAGCCGTCGGGGCCGCCCGCGTCGGGCGCCGCGCCTGCAGGCGCGGCATGGGTGGTCGTGGCGCCCGCGTAGGGGTCGTGGGCGGCGAAGGGGTTGCGAGGGGTGTTCAACGCAGCATCTCCCTGAATGCGTCAGGCGTCAGTCGAGCTTCACGCCCAGCCGCGTGATGACCGGGCCCCAGCGGCGCACGTCGGCGTCGATCGCGCGCTTGAAGTCCGCCGCACTGCCGCCCACGATGGTCAGGCCCTGTGACTCCATGACCTGGCGGACGGCGGGGTCCTGCAGCAGCGCGTTGACATCGGCGTTGACGCGTTGCACCACCGCCTCGGGCGTGCCGGCGGGTGCCACCAGCCCGTTCCAGGCCAGCGACTCGACGTTGCGGAACCCGCTCTCGACGAGCGTGGGCAGATCCTTCAGGCTCTCCGGGCGCTGCGCGCTGCTGACGGCGAGCAGGCGGACCTTGCCGCTGCGCACGTGCGGCAGCAGGGCCGGGGCCACCATGAAGGTCGCGTCGGCCTCGCCCTGAGCCACCGCCATGGCAGCCGGCGGCGAGCCGTTGAAGGGCACGTGGGTGGCCGTGAAGCCGGCCTCGCTGAGGAAGAGCTCCATCGTCAGGTGGGCTGACGAGCCGTTGCCCAGCGAGGAGTAGTTGACCTTGCCCGCCTGCGCCTTGGCCCAGGCGACGAACTCTGCCACCGTCTTCGCCGGCACCTTCTCGGCGTTGACGGCCAGCACGTTGGCCTGGCTGGTGGTCATCACCACCGGCACCAGGTCCTTCGCCGGGTCGTAGGGCATCTTGCGGTAGAGAAAGGGGCCGAAGGCCAGCGGCCCGTTGAATCCGATGGCCAGCGTGTGGCCGTCGGTGGCCTTGGCGGCGACGTCCACGCCGAGCATGCCGCCCGCGCCGGGCTTGTTCTCGATCACCACCGGCTGGCCCCAGCGCGCCGCCAGCTTGTCGGACATCGCGCGGACGATGAGGTCGAGCGAACTGCCGGGGCCCGTGGGCACCACGACCTTCACCGGGCGCGAGGGCCACGCGGGCGCCTGCGCCAGCGCAGGCAGGGTGCTGGCGACGAGGGCGGCGCCGATGGCGGCGGTGATCTGGCGTCTGTTCATCATGGCAGGTCGTCTCGCGGGTTGTTCAGGCTGCGGCGTCAGCTCGCCATGGTAGCCCGGCACGGGTGCAGTCGCCTATCCCGATCCCGCCAGGTGCGGGGTATCGGCGGCCGGAGCTTGTGCTTCGTTAAGGTCGCCCGACCTGCCGGTGGTATGGTTTGCAGGCCGGTGCATGTTCGCGCACGCCCGCCAGGTTCGCGGCTGCGCCGGTTCATTCGTGTTTCCCTCGAGGAGAGGCCCGTGAAGCTCCAACCCACACTCCTTCGCACCGCGGTCGTCGCCGTGGTCGCGGTATCGCTGGCTGGCTGCGAGACCATGAGCGAGCGCGAGAAAGGCACCGCCCAGGGGGCGGCCATAGGCGCCGTCGCCGGCGCGCTCATCGGCAAGGCCACCGGCGGCAAGGCCGGCACCGGTGCGGTGGCGGGCGCGGCGGTCGGCGCGATCGCCGGCAACCTGTGGTCCAGGCGCATGGAAGACAAGCGCCGTGCCATGGAGCAGGCCACGGCCGGGACCGGCATCGAGGTCTCGCGCACGGCGGACAACCAGCTCAAGGTCAACGTGCCGAGCGACCTATCGTTCGACACCGGCCGTGCCGACCTCAAGCCCGGCCTGCGCCCGGTGCTCGACCAGTTCGCCCAGGGTCTGGACGCGACGACCCAGGTGGTCATCGTCGGCCACACCGACAGCACCGGCAGCGATGCCATCAACAACCCGCTGTCGCTGCAGCGTGCGCAGACCGTGCGCGACTACCTTGCCGTGCGCGGCGTGCCGGGCGGGCGCATGGAGATCGCGGGCCGCGGCTCGCGCGAGCCCCTGGCCGACAACGCCACCGAGGCCGGTCGGGCGAAGAACAGGCGCGTCGAGATCTTCCTGCGCGAGCCCCAGGTCTAGCAGCCTGGCGGACTTGGGTGGGGGTCGATGGCGGCCGCGCGGACGCGGCCCCGCGTGGCGTCAGGGGTACAGGCCGCGTTCCTCGCGCGCGGTGAGGATGCGCTCGCAGGCCACCGCGAAGGTGGCCGTGCGCAGCGTGATGCGGTGGCGGTCGGCGGTGTCCCAGATGCGCTTGAGTGCGCCGACCATGATCTTGTCCAGCCGCAGGTTGATCTCGTCCTCGGTCCAGAAGAACGACGAGAAGTCCTGCACCCACTCGAAGTAGGACACCGTCACGCCACCGGCGTTGCAGATCACGTCGGGCACCACCAGCACGCCGCGGTCGGCCAGGATGTCGTCGGCCGCCGGCACCGTCGGTCCGTTGGCGCCTTCGAGCACCAGCCGCGCGCGCAGGCGGCGCGCCCGCTCGGCGGTGATCTGGCCTTCCAGCGCGGCGGGGATCAGGATGTCGCAGCGTACATCCCAGAACGATTCCGCGTCGGCCGCCTCGGCGCCCGGGAACCCGCCCACGCCGCCGTGCGACTTCACCCAGGGCACGAGTTCTGCCAGGTCCAGCCCCGAGTCGTTGACGATGGTGCCGCTGTGGTCCTGCACCGCGACGATCTTCGCGCCGGCCTGGCCGAAGAGCTCGGCCGCTGCCGAGCCGACGTTGCCGAAGCCCTGCACCGCCACCCGCGCGCCGTCGAGCTCGAGCCCGATGCGCCGTGCCGCCTCGCGCCCGGTGACGAACACGCCCCGGCCGGTGGCCTTGACGCGGCCTAGCGAGCCGCCGAGGTGGATCGGCTTGCCGGTGACGACGCCGGTGGCCGTGGCGCCGGTGTTCATCGAGTACGTGTCCATCATCCACGCCATGATCTGCGGGTTGGTGTTCACGTCCGGCGCCGGGATGTCCTGCTGCGGGCCGATGACGATGCCGATCTCGCTGGTGTAGCGGCGCGTCATGCGCTCCAGCTCCTGCAGCGAGAGCTTCTTCGGGTCGACGCGGATGCCGCCCTTGGCGCCGCCGTAGGGCAGGTTGACCGCCGCGTTCTTGATGCTCATCCAGGCCGCCAGTGCCATGACCTCCTCCAGCGTGACGTCGGGGTGGTAGCGGATGCCGCCCTTGCCGGGGCCGCGGCTGAGGTTGTGCTGCACGCGGAAGCCCTCAAAGTGGGCGACGCTGCCGTCGTCGAGCTCGATCGGCACGTCGACGATCAGCGCGCGCTTCGGCCGGCGCAGTGTCTCGGCCCAGCGGGCGAGGTGCCCAAGGTACGGGATCACCCGGTCGACCTGGGCCAGATAGGTGCCCCAGGGGCTGTCGGCACTGGGGTGGATGTAGGACAGGGGCGTGGTCATGCAGCTTACTCGTGGGTGCATAGGTTCGTGGCAACCGGCCCGCGCCCGCGGTGGCAGGCCCGGGCGCCGCGCCCCCTCTTCGGGTGCGCCTCGGTCTGGCTGAGGACTGTAGAAGCCCGGGGGCGGGTGCGCTCGCGCGATCCATGCATATTGTGCATGACGTCGACCGCACGGCTTCATGACCGCCGCCGGCTGCCGCCAGGCGCTGGATACACTGGGTGCCATGAGTGCTCCTTCCATCGCCTTCGTCGGCGGCGGCAACATGGCCGCCGCGCTGATCGGGGGGCTGATCAAGTCCGGGCGGTCGCCCGGGTCCATCCTCGTGGTCGAGCCCTTCGAGGCGCAGCGCGAGAAGCTCTCGCAGGCTTTCGGCATTGCGCCGCTCGCGGTGGCCGACCAGCGGCTGGCCCAGGCCGCCACCGTCGTCTGGGCCGTCAAGCCGCAACTCTTCCGCGAGGCTGCGGCGCCGTGCGCCGCTCACGTCGGCGGCGCGTTGCAGCTCAGCGTGATGGCCGGCATCCGCAGCGACGCGATCGTCGCGGCCACGGGCAGCGAGCGCGTCGTCCGTGCGATGCCCAACACGCCGGCGCTGATCGGCCGGGGCATCGCCGGCCTCTTCGCGCGCGAGGCAGTCGGCGCGGCCGAGCGCACCGAGGTCGATTCGCTGCTGGCGGCCACGGGCACGACGCTGTGGGTCGCGCGCGAGGCCGACCTCGATGCCGTGACTGCGATCTCCGGCTCCGGGCCGGCCTACGTCTTCTATTTCGTCGAGGCCATGATGAAGGCGGCGGCCGGGATGGGCCTGACCGAGGCGCAGGGGCGCGAACTCGCGCTGGCCACCTTCGACGGCGCCGCGGCGCTGGCGCGGCAGTCGCCGCTGGCGCCTTCCGAACTGCGGGCGCAGGTGACGTCCAGGGGCGGCACCACCCACGCCGCAATCACATCGATGGAGGCCGATGGCGTGGGCGACGCGGTGGTGCGGGCGCTTCACGCCGCGGCGCGGCGCGCGAAGGAACTCGGCGACGAGTGCGGAAAGTGAGCGAACGCTTCAGCGAAGGCCAAACGACAGCGCGATGCCGGCGAACACTGCAAATCCCACCCAGTGATTGAGCCGGAAGGCCTTGAAGCAGCCTTCGCGTGAACGGTCGCCGATGAGCGTGAGGTGCCACAGCGCCTGCAGCAGCGCGGCCGCGATGCCGAGCAGGAAGATCCTGCGCAGGCCCAGCGACAGGCCCAGCAGCGCCCACGAAGTGAGGTAGACCCCGTAGAAGCCCATCACCGCGGCCAGGTCGAAGCGGCCGAGCGTGATGGCCGAGGTCTTCATCCCGATGCGCAGGTCGTCGTCGCGGTCGACCATCGCGTACTCGGTGTCGTAGGCCAGCACCCAGAACAGGTTGCCCGCCAGCAGCCACCAGGCGTGGGGCGGCACCGCCGCGCCCACCGCGGCCAGGCTCCATTCGCTGCCGCCCTGCACGGCGGAAGAGGCCATCGGGATGCCAAAGCTGAAGGCCACCCCGAGAACCGCCTGCGGCATCGACACCAGCCGCTTGGCGAAAGGGTAGGCCAGCGTGATCGCGAGGCCCGCGAACGACAGCGCGATGGTCGCCGGGTTGGTGGTCAGCACCAATGCGAAGGCGGCCAGCGCCAGCACCGCCCCCACGCCCAGCGCCTCGGCCGGCGAGACCGCGCCGCGCGTCACCGGGCGCTGCGCCGTGCGCTTGACGTGGCGGTCGAACTCCCGGTCGGCGACGTCGTTGATGCAGCAGCCGGCGCTGCGCATCAGGATGGTGCCGAGCACGAACACCGCCAGCAGGTGCCAGCCCGGAAAGCCGTCGGCCGCGATCCACAGGGCCGACAGCGTCGGCCACAGCAGCAGCAGCCACCCGGCCGGCCGGTCCCAGCGGATCAGGTCGAGGTAGACAGCCAGGCGCGAAGGCGGCGGCGTGATGGCGGTGGTCACGGGGCCGGATTATCGGCGGCGCTGCCCCGACGCTTTCCTCACCCCTGCAACTGCTTCTGGAACACCAGCCCCGCGTGCTCGCGCAGCGCGTGGAAGTGGATCTTCGGCCAGTTGTCCTGCATCGCGCGCAGCTCGCCGGCGTATTCCAGCAGCACGCAGGGCGCGTCCACCGCATCGAGCGCCACGCGATGCGCGTTGCCGTCGATGAAGCGCTGCAGTTCCTTCGCGTCGTCGCAGGTCACCCAGCGGGCCACGTTGTAGCGTGCCGGCATGATGCGCGCCTTCACGCCGTACTCGTGCTCGAGCCGGTGGGTCACCACCTCGAACTGCAGCTGGCCGACGGCGCCCAGCAGCAGCACGCTGCCGGCCACCGGGCGGAAGACCTGGATCGCACCCTCCTCGCCGAGCTGGGTCAGGCCCGAGCGCAGCTGCTTGGTCTTCAGCGGGTCGGCCACCTCGACCGAGCGGAACATCTCGGGGGCGAAGAAGGGCAGGCCGGTGAACTGCAGGGCCTCGCCCTCGGTCAGGGTGTCGCCGAGCTGCAGCACGCCGTGGTTCGGGATGCCGATGATGTCGCCGGCGAAGGCCTCTTCCAGCAGCTCGCGGCGCTGGCTCAGGAAACTGACCACGGTGTTCGGACGCAGCTCCTTGCCCGAGCGCGTCACCTTCAGCCGCATGCCGCGCTCGAAGTGGCCGCTGGCCACGCGCACGAAGGCGATGCGGTCGCGGTGCGCCGGGTCCATGTTGGCCTGGATCTTGAAGACCACGCCGCTGAACTTCGGCTCGACGGGCTGGACGGTGCGCTGGATCGCGGCCTTGGCGCCGGGTGAAGGTGCCAGCTCGACCAGGGCGTCGAGCACTTCCTTGACGCCGAAGTTGTTGATCGCCGAGCCGAAGAACATCGGCGTCTGGCGGCCGGCCAGGAACTCGGCCTCGTCGAAGGGCGGCGCCGCTTCCTGCACCAGTTCCACCTCGCCCGCGGCCTGCTCGTAGGCAGCGCCGAAGCGTGTGGCCAGCGCCGGGTTGCCCACGCCCTCGATGATCTCGTCGTCACCGCCGGCACGCTCGGCGCCGGGCGCGAACACCCGCATCTGGTCGCGCCGCAGGTCCAGCACGCCGCCGAAGACCTTGCCCATGCCCACCGGCCAGGTGAAGGGCACCACCTCCATGCCCAGCTCGCGCTCGATCTCGTCCATCAGCGCCAGCGGTTCCTGCACCTCGCGGTCCATCTTGTTGACGAAGGTGAGGATCGGCGTGTTGCGGGCGCGGCAGACCTGCAGCAGGCGCCGTGTCTGCGGCTCGACGCCGTTGGCCGCGTCGATCACCATCAGCGCGGCGTCCACGGCGGTCAGCACGCGGTAGGTGTCCTCGCTGAAGTCCTGGTGGCCGGGCGTGTCGAGCAGGTTGATCACGCAGTCGCGGTACTCCATCTGCATGACCGACGAGGCCACCGAGATGCCGCGCTGCTTCTCGATCTCCATCCAGTCGCTGGTGGCGTGGCGGCTGGCCTTGCGCGCCTTGACCGAACCCGCGATCTGGATCGCGCCGGAGAACAGCAGCAGCTTCTCCGTCAGCGTGGTCTTGCCAGCATCGGGGTGGGAAATGATGGCAAACGTGCGTCTCCGCTTGACTTCATTGACGATTTGCTCGTTCGACATCACCCAGGAACCCCGTTATGTACACAGCGATGTACGCATTTCTGAAGGTGCCCATAGCGGCGGCACACCGGCCCTCTCTTCCGAGGCTGGGAAGCCCCTGGTCTTGAGGTCTCCCAAGGGCGGAGATTCTAGCACAAGTTCAGCTTTTATCGCTCTCAAGAGCGTCTTAGATGGCTTAAAATGCTCTCAATAGCGTTTCTTCTTGAACTCCCCCTCCCGTCATGGTACTGGTGGAGGGGACAGGAACGCTCGAGAAGAGGTGCTTCGATGACCGCCCGCAACAAGCTGCTCACTGCACCGCCCTACGCCGTAGAGAAGACGCTGAAAGGGCTGGGTGCGAACCTGCGCACGGCGCGGCTGCGGCGCAACCTCACCATCGGCGAGATGGCCGAAAAGATCGGCACCGGCGAGCGTGCTGTCGCCGACGCCGAGAAGGGCAAGCCCTCGACCGGCATCGCCGTCTACGCAGCGCTCCTTTGGGCGCTCGACCTGCTCGATCAGCTCGATCTTGTCGCCACGCCCGAACGGGATCAGGAAGGACAGACCCTGGCGCTTTCGCGCGAGCGGGGCCGCGCCCGTCCGAAGACGGAGCTGAGCAATGACTTCTGAAGCGCCGGGCGAGTGCTTCGTCTACATCACGCTGCCCGGAGAGACCGAGCCCGTCACGGCGGGGCGCTTCGCGCTTTCTGTCGACCGGCGGGGTGTGCCCGAAGGACGGTTCGTCTACGGGCGCAGCTACCTGGAACGTCCGAACGCTGTCGCGCTTGACCCTGTCGAGCTGAAGCTGGCCCCGCGCACCTATGCCACCGCGTCGATGGGCGGCGTCTTCGGCGCTTTGCGCGATGCGAGCCCGGACTACTGGGGCCGCCGGGTCATACAGCGGCATCTCGGCAAGGCGCAGCCCAGTGAGCTGGACTACCTGCTGTACTCGCCCGATGACCGGGCGGGCGCGCTCGGCTTCGGGCTCAACCAGACGCCCCCTGCCCCCAGGCGCAGCTTCAACCGGACGCTCGATCTGGCAACGGTGCAGGCGATGGCCGATGCCATGGTGGCCGATGAGGATCAGCCCGCCGCCGGTGGCGGCGGGGATGGCGTTGCCGATGCTGATCACGATCAGGTCGAGAAGCTGATGGTGATCGGCACGTCGATGGGCGGCGCGCGCCCCAAGGCCGTGGTCGAAGACGACGACGGCCTCTGGATTGCGAAGTTCAACAGGCCGGACGACGCCTGGAACAACGCGCGGGTCGAGCACGCCATGCTGACCCTGGCACGGGCCTGTGGGCTCGTCACGGCGGAAAGCCGGGTTGTCGATGTCGCCGGGCGCGACGTGCTGCTGGTCAAGCGCTTCGACCGCGAGAAGACCGATGCGGGCTACCGGCGCGCCCGCATGGTGAGCGCCCTGACGCTGCTGCGCGCGGAGGACACCTACCAGTCCCGCGACAAATGGTCATACGTCTTGCTGGCCGAAGAGTTGCGGCGCGTGTGTGCAGAGCCTCGGCAAAGCACCTCAGAGCTGTTTCGCCGGATGTGCTTCAACGCGCTGATCTCCAACGTCGATGATCACCCGCGCAACCATGCAGTCCTTGCGCGCGCGACGGACTGGAGCCTCTCGCCTGCGTATGACCTGACACCGGCCGTGCCGGTCAGCCCGGAGCGGCGCGATCTGGCGATGGAGTGCGGTGATGGGGGCCGGTTTGCGAATGCAGAAAACCTGCTCTCGCAGAGCGCCCGCTTCCTGCTCGATGTGGACGAAGCGCGTGCGCTGGTCGATGCGATGGAAGCGCAGGTACGCGGCTCCTGGTACGCGATAGCGCGCGCGGCGGGCGTGAGCGAGCGAGACTGCGACAGGATCGCCTGCGCTTTCGCCTATCCCGGCTTCCGCCAAAGCCAGACCTGATCCAACCCTCAAGAGCATGTGAACGCTTTCCAAGCGCTCTCGAGGGCATCCGGCGGTGGGCGCAGCTTTCAACCTCGGAAGCCTCTACTTCTGGGCTGTCTACTCGACGGGGGAGCTCACGCGACGACGCTTCACGACAGGCGCGTGACGCCCGGCAACTCGCAGGCGTAGATCAGGTTGCGCAGCGTGGCGATGGCCTCGTAGCGCGGGAAGGTGCGCCGCCACGCGAGCACCACGCGCCGACTGGGCACCGGGTCGGTGAAAGGGATGTAGCGGATGTGCGGCTGCACGTCGCGCGGCACGCCCAGGCGCGGCACCACCGTCACGCCCATGCCCGAGGCCACCATGTACTTGATGGTCTCCAGCGACGAGCCCTCGAAGCTCTTTCGGATGCCCTCGGCGTCGCTGGAGAAGCGCGCGAACTCCGGGCAGACCTCGAGCACGTGGTCGCGGAAGCAGTGCCCGGTGCCCAGCAGCAGCATGGTCTCGCTCTTGAGTTCCTGGGCCGAGACGGCTTCGCGCCGGGCCAGCGGGTGGGTGGTCGGCACCGCGGCCAGGAATGGCTCGTCGTACAGCGGCGCCACGGCGAGGCCGGCGTCGGGGAAGGGCTCGGCGAGGACGGCGCAGTCCAGCTCGCCGGTGCGCAGCATCTCCAGCAGCTTGCTGGTGAAGTTCTCCTGCAGCATCAGCGGCATCTGCGGCACGCGGTCGATCGCCAGTCGCACCAGGTCGGGCAGCAGGTAGGGGCCGATCGTGTAGATGACGCCGAGCTTCAGCGGCCCCGAGACCGGATCCTTGCCGCGCTTGGCGATCTCCTTGATGGCGGCGGCCTGCTCGATCACGGCCTGCGCCTGGCGCACGATCTGCTCGCCCAGTGGCGTGACGCTGACTTCGCTGGCACCGCGCTCGAAGATCTTGACGTCGAGCTCTTCTTCGAGCTTCTTGATGGCGACCGACAGCGTGGGTTGCGAGACGAAGCAGGCCTCGGCCGCGCGCCCGAAGTGCCGCTCGCGGGCGACGGCGACGATGTACTTGAGCTCGGTGAGCGTCATGCCGGCATTGTGCCCCGCGGTGGTGCGAGGGGCCATTCAGGCCTTCAGGCACTCCGCCCGGCCGCCCGGCCCGCGGATCTGGACGGTTCTCCGCGAACCGCTTGGTCTGGACAGGGCATACCGCAGCGGCACTGATGGCGCAGCTGACTTCATCGAGGTGGATACGCCCACCGCGACGATCTGCACGTGCTGCTGCAGACCGTCCTCACCCGGCGCAGGAAGATGCTCGCGCGCCGGGGCGTGCGGGTGATGCCCAAGGGGCCGCTCGTGCAAGACGATCCCGCTGCCGAAGTGGCTTTGGCCACAGCCGGAGCGTCGCCGCGCGACGCGTCAGCGCGGCAGCATCGAATGCGGGGTCAAGCCTCGGAACGTGGTCGCCCTCGAGCGTGTTCGAAGTTGCCGTGCGCCCAACGGCTCGAGGACGCGGATGTTGGAGGTCTCGGCCACGCTGAAGGCCAAGCAGACCGAGGCGACCAGGCCGATCAGCGTCTGCCGTGCGCCATGCCCTCGACGTTGGCGCCAGCGACCCCGGGGCGCGCGCGTCGGTGCCGCTGCCCCGGCGCGCCCGCTCAGGAGTAGGTCTCGATACGCAGCCAGCCCGCCGCGGCCTCGCCCCAGGTGAAGACCAGCGGGCCGATGAAGACGGTGCCGATGAGCAGCGCAGCGCCGATGCCGCGGCGACGCTCGGGCGCCCAGCGCAGGAGCGCCGCGCCGAGGGCCGTCATCCCCAGCAGCGGCATGAAGGTGACGTACAGCAGCAGCTCGAACGCGTAGACGCGCGCGCCGCGCTGGGTGAGGTAGGCCAGCGCCACCGCGAGCGCTGCCAGGGCGACGGCCTGCGCCACGGCCATGCTGCACCGCTGCCAGCGGCGGGGCGCTCCGCGCGTCAGCCGCAGCAGCGCGCCCACGCCCCAGGTCAGCCCGGCCAGCACGACGCCGAGGAACACCAGCGCCAGCGGCAGCAGCAGCAGGCCCACGGGCGGGGTGCCGCCGAACCGCGTCTACCGAGCCCCCGGCGACGCGGCCGGAGGCTCGGTGGCGATGACGATCTGCAGGGCATGTTCCTCCCGGAAGCCCTGCTTGAGCAGCGCTTCGAAGAGGTTGCGCTTGAACACCGCGATGCGGATGGCTGATTCAGGCCTCACTGCCGAGCGCAGCTGGCCCTCGATCACGGCCTCGGTCAGGGGCCCGGCCGAGGCCACCATGGCAGCGGTGGTGGCTTGCATGAGCTGCTTCATCTGCTCGGGGCTGGTACCCGGGCAGAGCGTGGCTGGCGGGGCCGCGAAGCCCCCGCCGCACAGGGTGGCGGCCATCAGGCCCGCGATCAGTTTGCGTGTGTGGTTCATCGGCATTGCCCCGCAGACAGCGCTGGCGAGGATCGTACCCCCGATCACGCCCTGAGGAATTCGGCACGCCCGCCCATCCAGCGGTCTACGTGGCGTTCGGCGATGGCCGGGCGCTCTGCCAGAAGGCGCGGCGCCGCCTCGCGAGCGCGGGCGAGCAGCCCGGCGTCCTCCTCCAGGTTCGCGAAGCGCAGCAGCGCGTCGCCGCTCTGGCGTGCGCCGAGGAACTCACCCGGCCCGCGGATCTCGAGGTCGCGCCGGGCGATCTCGAAGCCGTCGGTGGTCTCGACCATCGCCTTCAGCCGCGACTTGCCGGTCTCCGACAGCGGCGAGGTGTACAGCAGCACGCAGACGCTGGCCACCGCGCCGCGCCCGACGCGACCGCGCAGCTGGTGCAGCTGCGCCAGGCCGAAGCGCTCGGCGTGCTCGATCACCATCAGGCTGGCGTTGGGCACGTCCACGCCGACCTCGATGACGGTGGTGGCCACCAGCACCTGCAGCGCGCCCGACGAGAACGCCGCCATCACCGCGGCCTTCTCGGCCGGCGGCATGCGCCCGTGCAGCAGCCCCACCGCGTGGCCGGGCAGCGCCGCGGCCAGCCGCTCGTGGGTCTCGGTCGCGTTGCGCAGGTCGACGTGCTCGCTCTCCTCGACCAGCGGGCACACCCAGTACACCTGCCGCCCGCGCGCCACCTCGTCGGCGATGCGTGCCACCACCTCGTCGCGCCGGTTCTCCGAGAACAGCTTGGTGACCACCGGCGTGCGCCCGGGAGGCAGCTGGTCGATGGTGCTGACGTCGAGATCGGCGTAGTAGGTCATCGCCAGCGTGCGCGGGATCGGCGTGGCGCTCATCATCAGCAGGTGCGGCTCCAGCGCGGGCTGGCAGTCGTGCTCGCCGAGCTTGGCGCGCAGCGCCAGCCGCTGCGCGACGCCGAAGCGGTGCTGTTCGTCGACGATCGCCAGGCCGAGCCGCGCGAAGGCCACGTCGTCCTGGATCACGGCGTGCGTGCCCACCACCAGCATCGCCTCGCCCGAGGCCACCTGCGCGACCATCGCGTCGCGGGCCTTGCCCTTGCGGCTGCCGGTCAGCCAGGCCACCTTCAGGCCCAGCGGCACCAGCCAGTCGACCAGCTTGCGGAAGTGCTGCTCGGCCAGGATCTCGGTGGGGGCCATCAGTGCGCACTGCCAGCCGGCGTCGATCGCAGTGGCGGCGGCCAGCGCCGCCACCACGGTCTTGCCGGCGCCCACGTCGCCCTGCAGCAGCCGGTTCATCGGCTGCGCTCGGGCGAGGTCGGCGCCGATCTCGGCCACCACGCGCTGCTGCGCGGGCGTGAGCGCGAAGGGCAGCACGCCCAGCAGCTGCGTGGCCAGGCCGCCTTCCAGCGGCCGCATGGCGGGCGCGCGCAGCCGGGCCTGGGCGCGGCGCGCCTGCAGCTGCGAGAGCTGCTGCGCCAGCAGCTCCTCGTACTTCAGTCGCTGCCACGCCGGGTGGCTGTGGTCCTCCAGCGTGGCCAGCGAGGCCGAGGGTGGCGGGTGGTGCAGGAATTCCAGCGCCTGTCGCAGCGTGGGCAGCCCGGCGGGCACGGCCTCGGGCGGCAGCATCTCGTCGATCAGCGCGCGTGCCAGCCCGGTGGCCACCGCCTTGCGCAGGTAGGCCTGCGGCAGGCTGGCGCTGGCCGGGTAGACCGGGGTCAGCGAGTCCGGCAGCGGGGCGCCGGGCTCGACCACCCGGAACTGCGGGTGCACGATCTCGCGGCCGAAGAAGCCGCCGCGCACCTCGCCGCGGGCGCGGATGCGCTGCCCCACCGCCAGCTGGCGCTGCTGCGCCGGGTAGAAGTGCAGGAAGCGAAGCACCAGCTCGCCGCTGCCGTCGGCCAGCCGCACCACCAGCTGGCGCCGCGGGTGCGGCTCGACGCGGCTGGCGCGCACCACGCCTTCCACCTGCGCCGCCTCGCCGTCGCGCACCGCGGCGATCGGCGCGATGCGCGTCTCGTCCTCGTAGCGCAGCGGCAGGTGCAGCGCGAGGTCGATGTCGCGCTCGAGCCCGAGCTTGCGCAGCGCCTGTGCGGGTGCCGAGAGCTTGCCCGCGGGGCGTGCGGTCTTGGTCGCAGGGGTCTTCGCGGCGGGCTCGGGCATGGAACAATTCTGACCTCTCCACCTCTCAGGCCGGTAAAGCCTGACGACCATGTCCGATCACACGCCCTCCCCCGCGTCGGCCGGCGCGCCCGCGTTCACCCTCGCGGACTTCGACTTCTCGCTGCCGCCCGAACTGATCGCGCAGCACCCCGCGCCAGAGCGCAGCGCGTCGCGGCTGCTCGACGGCAGCGGCCCCGCGCCGGTCGACCGCGTCTTCCGTGACCTGCCCTCGCTGCTGCAGCCGGGCGACCTGCTGGTGTTCAACGACACCCGTGTCATCAAGGCACGGCTGCTGGGCGAGAAGCCCACCGGGGGCGCCGTCGAGGCACTCGTCGAGCGCGTGCTGCCGGGCTGCGAGGTGCTGGCGCACCTGCGGGCCAGCAAGTCGCCGAAGCCGGGCACCATGGTGCGCTTCGCCGGCGCCTTCGACGCCGAGGTGCTGGGCCGCGGCGGCCCCGACGACTCGCTGTTCCACCTGCGCTTCCCCGACGAGCCGCTGGCCCTGCTGGCCGCGCATGGTCACGTGCCGCTGCCGCCCTACATCACCCATGCCGACGACGAGGAGGACGAACGCCGCTACCAGACGGTGTTCGCCGCGCGCCCCGGTGCGGTGGCCGCGCCCACTGCCGCGCTGCACTTCGACCAGGCCGTGCTGGCGGCGCTGGCCGAGCGCGGCGTCGAGCGCGCGGCGGTGACGCTGCACGTCGGCGCCGGCACCTTCCAGCCGGTGCGCAGCGAGAACATCGCCGAGCACCGGATGCACTCCGAGTGGTTCGAGGTCTCGCCGCAGACGGTGGCCGCGGTCGAGGCTGTCCGCGCCCGTGGCGGTCGCGTCGTCGCCGTGGGCACGACCACCATCCGGGCGCTCGAATCGGCGGCTCGCTCGGGCACCCTGCAGCCCTGGTCGGGCGACACCGACATCTTCATCGTCCCGGGCTTCCGCTTCCGTGTCGTCGACCGGCTGATCACGAACTTCCACCTGCCCAAGAGCACGCTGATGATGCTGGTCAGCGCCTTTGCCGGCCACGGCCACGTGATGGCCCTGTACCGGCACGCGATCGAGGCGCGCTACCGCTTCTTCAGCTACGGCGACTCGATGCTGCTGGCGCGCGCCGGGCGCTGAGCGTCGGCCGGCCGGGCGAAGCCGGCGGCGCCGACCCGGCTGCGACAATCGCCGAATGCTTCGCTTCGACCTGCTGAAGACCGAAGGCCACGCCCGCCGCGGCCGGCTCGTGCTCAACCACGGCGTCGTCGAGACGCCGATCTTCATGCCGGTGGGCACCTACGGCACCGTCAAGGGCGTGATGCCGCGCTCGCTGCACGAGATGGGCGCGCAGATCATCCTGGGCAACACCTTCCACCTCTGGATGCGCCCGGGGCTGGACGTGATGCGCACCTTCGGCGGACTGCACCGCTTCGAGGGCTGGCACCGCCCCATCCTCACCGACAGCGGCGGCTTCCAGGTCTGGAGCCTGGGCGAGATGCGCAAGATCACCGAGGACGGCGTGCGCTTTGCCTCGCCGGTCAATGGCGACCGCCTGTTCCTCACGCCCGAGGTCAGCATGCAGATCCAGACCGCGCTGAACTCGGACATCGTGATGCAGCTCGACGAGTGCACCCCCTGGCGCACGAAGGACCAGCTCACCACCGACACCCAGGCCCGCGCGTCGATGGAGATGAGCCTGCGCTGGGCGCGTCGCAGCCAGGCCGAGTTCGCGCGGCTGGCCAATCCCAATGCCCTCTTCGGCATCGTCCAGGGCGGCATGTACGAGAACCTCCGGCAGGAGTCGCTGGAGCAGCTGGTCGAGCTCGACTTCCCCGGCTATGCCGTCGGCGGCGTCAGCGTGGGCGAGCCCAAGGAGGACATGCTGCGCATCATGGCGCACACCCCGCACCGGCTGCCTCCGGGCAAGCCGCGCTACCTGATGGGCGTGGGCACCCCGGAAGACCTGGTCGACGGTGTGCACTGCGGCGTCGACATGTTCGACTGCGTGATGCCCACGCGCAACGCGCGCAACGGCCACCTCTTCACCCGCTTCGGCGACCTGAAGATCCGCAACGCGCGCCACCGCAGCGACGAGCGGCCGATCGACGAGACCTGCAGCTGCCATGCCTGCAAGGGCACCACGCTGCCCGACGGCACGGTGAGCGGCGGCTTCAGCCGCGCCTACCTGCACCACCTCGACCGCTGCGGCGAGATGCTCGGCCCCATGCTGGCCAGCATCCACAACCTGCACTTCTACCTCAACCTGATGCGCGAGGTGCGCGAGGCGCTCGACGAAGGGCGCTTCGAGGCCTTCCGCGAGCAGTTCAAGGCCGACCGAAGGCGCGGGATCACCTAGCGCCGGACGCCGCCGCGCTCAAGGAAACGCCGGGCCGCCCCAAGTTTCCTTGCGCCCCCTTGGGGGGCCGGGCCGGGCGTGCCCGGACCTTGGGGGCCTCATGCAATCTTCGCGTCGAGCTTGTGCGCCGCCACGCCGGGCTCGCCGAGCTGGGCGGCCAGCCAGGGCAGCGCCTCGGCCAGCAGCGGCTGCAGCGTGTGCGGCGGGTTGGCGACGAAGACCGTGCTGCCCAGCATGCCGAAGCCGCGCTCGCCGGCGCGCGCCACGGTCAGGCCGGCCAGCAGCCAGCCCTTCTTGGCCCTGGCCTCGGCCGCGGCCTTCAGGCGCTGCGGCAGCTGCGCCGCCTCCAGCAGCTGCAGCTGCGGCAGCCACGCCATCACCGTGCCTTCGGGGAAGCGCTCGAGCGCCTCTCGCACGGCGGCCAGCACCTTCGCGTAGTCGGTCTTGATCTCGTAAGAGGGGTCGATCAACACCAGGCCGCGGCGCGTGGGTGGCGGCAACTGCGCCTTCAGCGCGGCAAAGCCGTCGGATGACTTCACCTCCACGCCGGGCTGCTCACCGAGGTAGGACGCCAGGATGCGGTGGTCGGTGGGGTGCAGCTCGAACAGGCGCAGCTGGTCCTGCGGGCGCTGCAGCGCGTGGGCCAGCGCCGGGGAGCCCGGCACCTGGCGCAGCACGCCGTCGGCATTGAAGCCGCGCACCAGCGCCACGTAGTCGGCCACCGCGGCGGGCAGGTCGTCGCGGTCCCACAGCCGCGCGATGCCGCCTTCCCATTCGCCGCGCTTGCGTGCGTACTCGCCTTCCAGCGAATAGCCGCCGGCGCCGGCGTGGGTGTCGACATAGCGCCAGCCCTTGTCCTTCTGGTTCATGTGGCGCAGCACGGCCACCAGCGTGACGTGCTTGAGGACGTCGGCGTGGTTTCCGGCGTGGAAGGCGTGGCGATAGGCGAGCATGGGCGTGCACCGTACCACGGCCCGGGGCGCCGGACGCGTCGCGCGTGCGGCAGCGGCTTCGCCGCACGTGGATTAACCTCCTCGTCATGCCCACGCTCTTCGACCCCATCCGCCTCGGCGAGATCGATCTCGCCACCCGCGTCGTCATGGCGCCACTCACGCGCAACCGCGCCGGTGCCGGCCAGGTGCCCACCGAGCTGATGGCCACCTACTACGCCCAGCGCGCCGACCCGGCCACCGGCGCCGGGCTGATCGTCAGCGAGGCCACCCAGGTCTGCCCCGAAGGTCAGGGCTACCTCGATACGCCGGGGATGTTCAGCGCCGAGCAGGCCGCCGGCTGGAAGCGGGTGACCGCCGCCGTGCACGCGCGCGGCGGGCGCATCGTCGCGCAGCTCTGGCACGTCGGCCGCATCTCGCACGTCTCGCTGCAGCCGGGCGGGGCGGCGCCGGTGTCCAGCACGGCGCGGCCGGCACGCGGCAAGACCTTCACCGCCGAAGGCTTCGTGCCCTGCTCCGAGCCGCGGGCGCTGGCGCAAGCCGAGATTCCCGCCATCGTCGACGCCTACCGCCGCTCGGCCGCGCTCGCGATCGAGGCCGGCTTCGACGGCGTCGAGGTGCACGCCGCCAACGGCTACCTGATCGACCAGTTCCTGCGCGACAGCATCAACGACCGCACCGACGCCTACGGGGGCTCCATCGCGAATCGCACCCGCCTGCTCTTCGAGGTGATGCAGGCGGTGGCCGGCGAGATCGGCGGCGGTCGCACCGGCGTGCGCCTGTCGCCGGTGACGCCGGTCAACGACGCCGGCCAGGACAGCGACCCGCAGGCGCTCTTCGAGCACGCCGTCGAGCGCATCGCGCCACTGGAGCTGGCCTTCGTGCACCTGATCGAGGGCCAGACCGGCGGCCCGCGCGACGTCGCGCCTTTCGACTACGCGGCGCTGCGCCGCCGCTTCCCGGGCGCCTGGATGGTCAACAACGGCTACACCCGCGAAATGGCGCTCGAGGCGGTGGCCGGCGGCGCGGCGGACCTGGTGTCCTTCGGCAAGGCCTTCATCGCCAACCCCGACCTCGGGCGACGCCTGCGCGAAGGCGCGCCGCTCAACGCGCTGGACATGAAGACGCTGTACGGCGGCGGCGCGGCGGGCTACACCGACTATCCGGCGCTGCCTGCGCAAGCCTGATCGATGGCGGGCCCGGCCGCGGCGGCGCGCCAGCCGCTGCGCATCCTTGCGACGCTGCTGCTGGCGCTGGCAGCAGCGCTGGCGGCCGAGGCGCTGCGCTCGCCGCTGCCATGGCTGATCGGCCCGCTGCTGCTGACGGCGGCGGCCGGCGTGGCCGGGGTGCCCCTGGCCGCCTGGACGCCGCTGCGCAACGGCGGCCAGTGGGCCATCGGCGTGGCGCTCGGGCTGTACTTCACGCCGGCGGTCGTCGCCGTCGTCTGGAAGCTCGCGCCGGCCATCGCCGCCGGCGTGCTGTGGGCGTTCGCCCTCGGATACGCGTTCTACCGCTACCTGTGGTGGCTGCACCGCCGAGACGGCGGGCTCGACCGCGCGACCACCTTCTTTGCCACCGCCATCGGCGGCGCCTCCGAGATGGCGATCCTGGCCGAACGGCACGGCGGGATGGTCGACCGCGTGGCCGCCGCGCACTCGCTGCGCGTGCTGCTGGTCGTGGTGATCATCCCCTTCGGCTACCAGTTCGCCGGCATCCACGGCCTGGACGCTGCTGCGCCGTCGGCGGGGGCGGTCGACGCGGCGGGCTTGGCCCTGCTGGCGCTGGCCAGCGGCGCCGGCGTCGCCCTGCTGTGGCGGCTCGGTGCCCCGAACCCGTGGGTGCTGGGCTCGCTGGCCGTGACGGTGGTGCTCACCGCTTCGGGCGTCGAACTCTCGGCACTGCCCAAGACGGTCACCCAGGCCGGCCAGCTCTTCATCGGCGTGGCCCTGGGAACCCGCTTCACGCCCGAGTTCCTGCGTGCCGCGCCGCGCTGGCTGGCCGGGGTGGCGACGGGCACGCTGGCGATGATCCTGGCGTCGGCCGGCTTTGCCTGGCTCGTCGCCCGCGGGGCGGGGTTGCACCCGGCCACGGTGCTGCTGGGCACGTCGCCCGGCGGCATCGCCGAGATGTGCATCACTGCCAAGGTGCTGCAGCTCGGCGTGCCGGTCGTCACCGCGTTCCACGTCGTGCGCTACGTGGCCGTGCTGACGCTGACCTCGCCGTTCTTCCGCTGGGAAGCCGGCCGGCGAGCGGCCGTCTGACCCGTCGCCGGTTCAGGCGGCGGCTAGCGCCGGGCGCGGAACAGTTCCGCCAGCGAGAGCTCGCGCGGTCCAGGCACCAATTCCACCGGGTCGCCCGCGCGCACGCTGCCCGGCACGGCCACCGCCAGGTAGGCGCCGCAGAAGCCCGACTCCTTCATCAGCTTGGCCGCGTGCGCGAATCCCATTGCCGCGTTGAACTTGAAGCACGGCATGCGGGGCTCGGTCACAGTGAGCGTGCACTTCGGAAGCATCAGGCGGTCACCGATCCAGAGGTCCTTCTCGCGCAGGCCGGCCAGGGTGAGGTTCTCGCCCATGCTTCCGAAGGCCAGTTCGTCGCCCCAGAGCTGCGCCCGCGCCTGCGCGCGCACCGTCTGCCAGAACGCGTAGTGTTCCGACGGATAGGCGTAGACGGCCTTGGCCAGCCCGCCGTGCACGGTGGGGTCGGCCTGTTCGTCGCCCTCCAGGCCCAGCGGGCCGACCGCGACCTCGTCGGTGACCGGCACCTTGCCGATCGCCGTCATCACGGTGCGCTCGCCGATGCGCACCGCTCGCGCGCGGGCGCGGTTGACGCTGAGGATGTTCACGATGGTGCCGGCCTTTCGGAAACTGGAAGCAGCCCGCGTGTCCGGCGCGCGGGCCCGAGCGTGCATGCTAATCACGCGGCACAGGGTGGGACCCTCGAACCATGCATTGATCCATACCGATCTTGCATGACCCCCTTCGGGCAGGTGGTTACGGGGCGATTACATTGCCGTGACAATTCCTTTCCCTCCGGGCGCTCAAGCTGCGTCCCGGACGGCCTTCGGCGCCCCGTCCTGCACCCTGGAGCCGCGCCGCCAGGCCCCGCCGAGATCGGTCGCGGCATCCGGCGAGTCCCGTCCGGGCATGGGCCCCGGGACTGGCCAGATTCCGCCATTCCCATCCTCATCATGACTGGAGCTTGCATGAACCGTCCCGTGCTCGAGGGCCTGCGCCTGAACGTGCCCGCCTACGTGACGCACACCCGACTCGTCGAGTGGGTGGCCGAGATCGCCGCGCTGACCGAGTGCGCCGACGTCCACTGGTGCGACGGCTCGCAGCAGGAGTACGAGCGCCTGTGCGAGCAGCTGGTGGCGGCCGGCACGATGATGCCGCTCAACCCCGAGCTGCGCCCGAACAGCTTCCTGGCCCGCAGCGACCCCAGCGACGTCGCCCGTGTCGAGGACCGCACCTTCATCTGCAGCCAGCGCCAGGAAGACGCCGGCCCGACCAACAACTGGATGGCCCCGACCGAGATGCGCGCGCTGCTGCAGACCGGCGAGGGTGCCCTCTTCAAGGGCGCGATGCGCGGCCGCACGATGTACGTGGTGCCGTTCTCGATGGGCCCGCTGGGCTCGCACATCTCGCACATCGGCATCGAGCTGACCGACAGCGCCTACGTGGCGGTGAGCATGCGCGTGATGACGCGCATGGGCCGCGCGGTGTTCGACGTGCTCGGCAGCGACGGCGCCTTCGTGCCCTGCGTCCACACCGTTGGCGCGCCGCTCGAGGCCGGGCAGAAGGACGTTGCCTGGCCGTGCAGCAAGACCAAGTACATCGTCCACTACCCCGAGACGCGCGAGATCTGGAGCTACGGCTCGGGCTACGGCGGCAACGCGCTGCTGGGCAAGAAGTGCTTCGCGCTGCGCATCGCGTCGACCATGGGCCGCAGCGACGGCTGGCTGGCCGAGCACATGCTGGTGCTGGGCGTCACCTCGCCGCAGGGGAAGAAATACCACGTCGCCGCCGCCTTCCCCAGCGCCTGCGGCAAGACCAACTTCTCGATGCTGGTGCCGCCGGCCGCCTTCAATGGCTGGAAGGTCACGACCATCGGCGACGACATCGCCTGGATCAAGCCCGGCAAGGACGGCCGCCTGCACGCCATCAACCCCGAGGCGGGCTACTTCGGCGTCGCCCCGGGCACCAACTACCACACCAACCCCAACTGCATGGACTCGCTCAAGCGCGACGTGATCTTCACGAACGTCGCGCTGACCGACGACGGCGACGTCTGGTGGGAAGGCATGACCGACACGCTGCCGGCGCACCTCGTCGACTGGCAGGGCAAGGACTGGACGCCGCAGATCGCCAAGGAGACCGGCGCCAAGGCCGCGCACCCGAACGCGCGCTTCACGGTGGCCGCGATCCACAACCCCGTGCTCGACCCCGAGTGGGACAGCACCACCGGCGTGGCGATCGACGCCTTCATCTTCGGTGGCCGCCGCTCCACCACCGTGCCGCTGGTGACCGAGGCGCGCAACTGGACCGAGGGCGTCTACATGGCCGCCACGATGGGTTCGGAGACCACCGCCGCCGCCGCCGGCCAGCAGGGCGTGGTGCGCCGCGACCCGTTCGCGATGCTGCCCTTCTGCGGCTACAACATGGCCGAGCACTTCCAGCACTGGCTCGAGATGGGCGACAAGCTGCAGGCCGGCGGCGCGACCCAGCCGCGCATCTACTGCGTCAACTGGTTCCGCAAGGGCGCCGACGGCAAGTTCGTCTGGCCGGGCTACGGCGAGAACATGCGCGTGCTCGAGTGGATCGTCGAGCGCATCGAGGGCCGTGCGGGCGGCACCGAGAACGTCTTCGGCATCAGCCCGCGCTACGACGACCTGCGCTGGGAAGGCCTGAACTTCAGCCGCGAGCAGTTCGCCACCGTGACCAGCATCGACCGCGAGGCCTGGCAGGCCGAGCTGAAGCTGCACGCCGAGCTGTTCAAGCTGCTCGAGCGCGGCCTGCCGGCCGAGCTGCCCGAGACGATGGCGAAGATCGAGCAGCGCCTGTCGGCCTGATCGTCCGTCCATCGCGGGCGTCGTGCGGGCGCCCGCACCGCGAACCCGGCCCGCGCGCCGGGTTTGCCGCTTCGGGGGCACCATCCGCGCCATGAAGATCCAGCTGCTGTCCGACCTGCACCTCGAGACCGAGGCCTTCGAGCCCGAGCCCGCCCCCGGCGCCGAGCTGCTGGTGCTGGCGGGAGACATCGACGCCACCTGGGCCGGCTACCGGCGCTTCGCCGGCTGGCCGGTGCCGGTGCTGGTGGTGGCCGGCAACCACGAGTTCGACGGCCGCGAGATCGGCCAGGCCTGGGCCGGTCTGCGCGACCTGTGCGGCGAACTGGGCTTCACGCTGCTGCAGCGCCAGGCCATCGTGCTCGATGCCGCCGACGGGCGCCGCGTGCGATTCGCCGGCACCGTGCGCTGGAGCGACTTCGACCTCTTCGGCGCGGCCGGCCGCGAGCGTGCGCAGCGTGCGGCTGCCTACTTCATGGGCCTGATGGGCTCGCGCATCGGCGAAGATCCGTTCGGCGTCGAGGCCGTGCGCGCCGAAGGCCTGTCCTGCCGCGCCTGGCTCGAGGCGGAGTTGTCCGTGCCTGCGTCCGGGCGCTGGGACTGCACCGTCGTCGTCACCCACTTCGGCCCCAGTCTGCGCAGTGCGGACCCGCGATACGGGCGTCAGCCGGGCACGGCGAGCTTCTGCAATGCCGACGATGACCTCATCCCGCGCGCCGAGCTGTGGCTGCATGGCCACCTTCACTGCCGCCACGACTACCTCGTGCACCGCCCGGGGATCGCCCCGAGCCGCGTGGTGTGCCAGGCCCGGGGCCTGGCGAAGAAGGGCGAGGCCAACGGCCACGATCCGCTTCGGCTGATCGAGGTCTGAGCGTGCATCACGGGCGCACCCGCGCCGTCCGGGGTCTCGCTTGACGTTCGACAATCGACGTCCGCGACGGCGTGCCACACTCGCGCCATCCCGGTGCAGCCAGCCTGCGCCGCTTCACTCCCAGGAGACCTGATGAAGATCCTCGTCGCCGTCGATGGCAGCCCGTTCACCAAGAAGATGCTGGCCTACCTGGCCGCCCACGACGAGTGGCTCGGCGGCAAGCACGAGTACACCGTGCTGCACACCGTGCCCGCCGTGCCGCCGCGGGCCGCTGCCGTGCTCGAGAAGGCCGTGCTCAAGGCCCATTACGACGAGCAGGCCGAGAAGGTCTTCAAGCCGATCCGCACCTTCCTGGGCAAGCAGGGCGTGACAGCCACCTACGTGGCCAAGGTCGGCCATGCCGGCGAGACCATCGCCAGCTTCGCCGGCAAGGGCAAGTTCGACCTGCTGGTCATGGGCTCGCACGGCCACGGCACGCTGACCAACCTCGTGATGGGTTCGGTCGCGACCAAGGTGCTGGCGAACTGCGGCGTGCCGGTCCTGCTGGTGCGCTGATCGCGCGGCCGGCCCGCGCGCCGTGCCGATCAGCGGCGCGCAGCCAGGCCGTTCATGCAGGTGCCCAGCACCCAGTCGACGATCTGCGCGTCGGCGTGCTGGCCGCCCGCCTTCAGGAAGCCCGGCACCGGATCGCAGGCGCGGGCAAAGATCGTGTAGAGCACGACCTCCGGCGGCAGCGCGGGGTCGATGTCCCCGTCGTCCTGCGCCTGGACGATCCACGCGCCGAGGCGGTCGCTGACCGCCATCAGCAGGTCGAGATAGTCCTTTTGCGCCATCAGCTCGGCGCGCAATGTCGAGTTCTGCGAAGGCAGCGTCGGCATCTCGCCGGCCAGCTGCACCTCCAGCGCCCAGCGTGTCACGGCGCGCAGACGCTCGAACGCCGTGGCGTCGCCGCGGGCAGCCTGTTCCTCGACCACGCCCTGCGTGCGCTGCAGCAGGCGCACCATCGCCGCGGCGGCGAGTGCTTCCTTCGACGCAAAGTGCTTGTAGAGGCTGGCCTTGGCGATGCCGACGTCAGCCGCCACCTCGTCCACCGTCATCAGGTCGAAGCCCTTCTCGGCCAGCAGCCGGTTGACCGACTGCACGATCGCATCCTCGCGGACGCGCAGCACCTGCTCGCGGAACGACAACTTCGCCATCGGTGGATTCTAGCCCGTCAGGCCAGAAAGAGAACGCATCAGTCCATCAAGGGAACAAACGGTTTGTTACGCATACCATTCGTCCGCGAAGTGAACCAAAGGGTCACGAACCCGCCGTCGCCCGGCTCCGCAGCTTGCGCCACCAGCCGGTGCCGAGCGGCGAAACCTTGCCCGAAGCCGGCGAGGCGGGTTCGGGCGCGTCGTCGTAGGTCAGCTCCAGGCCGAAGGCGGTGCCATGGTCGGCCGGCTCGACCTCCGCAGCGGCGCGGCGCGAGCACAAGCGGCTGAGGAAGTGACGGGCGGCGGGCATCATGTTCATCGGCGGCTCCGGCGGGCGCGAGTGCGGGCAGTGTCGCGCCGATCCGGGTCTTTCCGCATCCTGAAAACAGGGGATCGAACACCCCAGATTCGCGGGATGCGGTCGCTGGTCGCTGTCCGGCTCGCGGCGCCTGGGAGCGCGGGGCTGGAGTCCTGCCGCCCGCGCGCCTACTGCCGACGCGGCCGCTTGCGTGCTGCTGGCGCGGGCGGCCGCGAGCGCTGGGGTGCCGCTGCGCGCGGGCGCGTCACGTCGGCGATCAGCATCAGAGCACGAACCGTGTCCTGCACCGCCTCGGCGAGGTCGGGCGCCGGCTCCAGCGTCTCGATGACTTCACGCAATGCATCCGCATCCTCGAGGTCGTCGGGGTCGAAGTGCATGTACAGCAGCGCCAGGGGCTCGACGAGTTCCGGTTCGTCGATCGCGGTCAGGTCGGGGAAATGGTCCATCGCCACGGCGAAACCCGCCACCCACGGCAGCAGCGAGTCCGAGGGCGTCGCTGCGTCCTCGAGCTCGAACACCCAGGGGTCGAACCAGTCGCGCGCGGCGATCGCGCGATCGATCTCGGCGTGCCGCCGCAGCGCGGTCTCGTGGATGGCACGCGCATCGAAGGCCGCCGGCAGCGCACGCCCCTCCACGTCGGTGACGAAGGGCAGCCAGCGCGCCGCAGGCACCGCGCGGGGCTGCAGCACGACGCCACACAGGAAGCCGTCGAGCGCGGTCACGTCCAGCGGCTCCAGCGGTGCGGGCACGCGGTCGAGCTCGGCCTGCAGGGCAACGATGTCGTGGTCGTCCAGCGGCTTGCGGTTCAGGGAGGAGGCCGTCATCCGCCGATTGTCGTCGGCGCCCGCCATCCCACAGGGTGGGGATGGCCCGGGCCTGAGTGCGTGCCTGCAGTGGGACGGTGTCGTGAAGCCGGTGGCTCCGCGGCTGCGGCCGTGGAGCCGGCGACACGAGGGTCGCAACGACGTCCCTGCACGAGGACTTGCGATAGCCCGCCGGGCGACCGGCGGGCTTCTCCTGTCCCTTGCCGCAAACATCCTTGCATAGTCACCGACAGGTGACTATGATGAAGTCACTAATGGGTGACAAAAGGTGATTCATGGAGCGTCGTGCGTTCGTCCGACTGGTGGGAGGGGGTGTGGTGATTGCCGGTGCGGCGGGGCTGGCGAGCTGTTCACGGGGCATGCCCGACGAGGCGGTGCAGGCCTGGAACGGGCCCGGCGCGGAGCCCGACCTGAGGCGCTGGCTACTCGGGCACGCGATCCTCGCGCCCCACTCGCACAACCTGCAGTCGTGGCTGGTGGACCTGCGCACCCCAGGTGAGATCCTGCTGCGCTGCGACCTCGAGCGTCTTCTGCCCGAGACCGATCCGTTCTCGCGCCAGATCATGATGAGCCAGGGCACGTTCCTGGAACTGCTCGACCTCGCCGCCCGCGAGCGCGGCCAGCGCGCCGAGATCACGCTGTTCCCCGAGGGCGTGTTCGGCCCGCAGAAGCCCGACACCCGCCCGGTGGCGCGCGTGCGCCTCGTGGCCGACGCCGCCGCGCCGAAGGACCCGCTGTTCGCGCAAATCCTGCGCCGCCACACCAACCGCAACGCCTATGACCTCGCGCGCCCGGTGCCGGCGGCGGCCTGGCAGGCCATGGCGGCGGCCGTCGCGCCGCACCCGCTGCGCCTGGGCTGGGTCGAGGGGGCCGACGAGCGGCTGGTGCGTCACCGCGACATCGCCAACGAGGCCTTTCGCATCGAGATGACGACCCCGCACACCATCCTCGAGTCCTTGAAGTGGCTGCGCGTCGGGTCGTCCGAGATCCGGCGCCACCGCGACGGGCTGTCGCTCAACGACCCGATGGTGGTGCTGCTGGAGCGGGTCGGCCTGTTCGACCGCAGCAAGGCGCCCGCCCCGGGCGACTCCGCGATCCGCGCCCAGATCGACGACTTCGCGAAGAAGATCGCCTCGACCGGCGCCTTCATGTGGATGACGAGCGAAGCCAACGACCGCGCGACGCAGGTCGCGGCGGGCCGCGCCTACGCCCGCGTCCAGCTCGCGGCGACGGGCCTCGGCATCGCGATGCACCCGCTGCAGCAGGCCTTGCAGGAGTACCCGGAGCAGCGTGGTCCGTACGCGGCGATCCGCGACCTCGTCGGCGTGCGAGAGCCCGCGGGCGTCGTGCAGATGTGGGCGCGGGTGGGGTTTGCCGAACCGGTCGGCCCGGCGCCGCGGCGTGGCGTCGATGCGCACCTGGTGCGGGCCTGACGGCTGTCCAGGGCACCGGTGCGATGATCGGCGGGTGAACGACGATCAGGCTGCCGCCGCCACCCGACCCGCCGCCCGCACCCGCGACCGCGCCGCCACCGAGGAACGCATCCTCGCGGCCGTCGGCGCGGTGCTGGTGCGCGACGGCTTCGGCGGCATCGGCGTCAACGCGATCGCACGCGAGGCGGCGGTCGACAAGGTGCTCATCTACCGCTATTTCGGCGGCCTGCCCGAGCTGCTGCGCGCCTGGGGCGCGAGCGGACGCTTCTGGCCCCGGGTCAAGGACCTGCTCGGTGACGACCCGCGGGCCGTCCTCGACCTGCCGGCACCTCAGCGCTACGTGCGCTTCTTCGAGCACTTCATCGACGCGCTGCGCGCACGCCCCGACACGCTGGCCGTGCTCGCGGCCGAGGTGACCGAGCGCAACGAGCTCACCGTCATCCTCGAGGCCGAGCGTGAGGCCTGGGGCGAGGAAGCGGCGAGGGTGCTGGGCGGTGCCGAGTTCGTCACCCGCCCCTGGCTGCGGGGCGCCACGTTGATGCTCGTGGCCGGCGTGCAGTACCTGTTGCTGCGTTCCCGGCGCCTGCGGCAGTTCGGCGGCATCGACCTGCAGTCAGACGACGGCTGGGACACCCTGAAGGCCTCGATCCGGGGCTTTGCTCAGGCGGCGTTCCGCTGACGTCGCGGGGGCGGTCGCCGCGTTACGATGCGGCCCTCGCGCGCGGGGTCGCCCCCGGTCCGCGTCAACCAGCAGGAGATCCCGATGGGCGCACCCGAAGCCTTCACCACCACCACCGACGTCGCTCACTGGATCGGCGGCCAGCGCCAGGCCGGCTCCGGCACCCGTTCGCAGCCGGTGTGGAACCCGGCGACGGGACAGCAGGCGCGTCGCGTGCTGCTGGCCAGCGAGGCCGACGTCGCCGCGGCCGTCGCCGTCGCGAAGGCCGCCCAGCCGGCCTGGGCGGAGATGCCCCCCATCCGACGCGCGCGCGTCATGAACAACTTCCTCGCGCTGCTCAACCAGCACCGCGACACGCTGGCCGCGATGATCACCGCCGAGCACGGCAAGGTCTTCACCGACGCCCAGGGCGAGGTGACGCGCGGCATCGAGATCGTCGAGTTCGCCTGCGGCATCCCGCAGCTGCTCAAGGGCGACTACACCGAGCAGGTGTCCACCGGCATCGACAACTGGACGATGCGCCAGCCGCTGGGTGTCGTCGCCGGCATCACGCCGTTCAACTTCCCGTGCATGGTGCCGTGCTGGATGTTCCCGGTGGCGCTGGCCTGCGGCAACGCCTTCATCCTCAAGCCGAGCGAGCGCGACCCGAGCCCGAGCCTGTTCATGGCCGAGCTGCTGAAGCAGGCCGGCCTGCCCGACGGCGTGTTCAACGTCGTGCAAGGCGACAAGGTCGCGGTCGATGCGCTGCTCACGCACCCCGACGTCAAGGCACTGTCCTTCGTCGGCTCGACGCCGATCGCGCAGTACATCTACGAGACGGGGGCGCACCACGGCAAGCGCGTGCAGGCCCTGGGCGGGGCCAAGAACCACATGGTCGTGATGCCCGACGCCGACCTCGGCCAGGCCGTGGACGCGC
>JBILNT010000292.1:0-2595 GCA_044374875.1 Rubrivivax sp. | reverse complement strand
CGTAGTTGCGGCGGATGTAGCTGATGATCGACTCGTCGAACTTGTCGCCGCCAACGCGGATCGAGCCCTTGTAGACCATGCCGCCCAGCGAGATCACGCCGACCTCGGTGGTGCCACCGCCGATGTCGACGACCATCGAGCCCGACGCTTCCGACACCGGCAGGCCGGCGCCGATGGCCGCCGCCATCGGCTCCTCGATCAGGAAGACGTCGGAGGCGCCGGCGCCGAGCGCGCTCTCGCGGATGGCGCGGCGCTCGACCTGGGTGGAGCCGCAGGGCACGCAGATGATGATCCGCGGGCTGGGCCGCAGCACCGAGCGCGGGTGGACCATCTTGATGAACTGCTTGAGCATCTGCTCGGTGACCGTGAAGTCGGCGATCACGCCGTCCTTCATCGGGCGGATGGCCTCGATGTTGCCGGGCACCTTGCCGAGCATGGCCTTGGCCTCGCGGCCGACGGCCTGGATGGTCTTCTTGCCGTTGGGGCCGCCCTCGTGGCGGATGGCCACCACCGAGGGTTCGTCGAGCACGATGCCCTTGCCGCGCACGTAGATCAGCGTGTTGGCGGTGCCGAGGTCGATCGCGAGGTCCGTCGAGAAGTAGCGACGAAGGGAGGAGAACATGGTCGTCGTTCGGGGTCGGAGCCGCTTCGAGGCGCTGGCCTGGGGGCGAACGCGGCGCGCGGAAGGTAGGGGTGGGGACGGTGGGCTTCGGCGGCAGCGCTGGAGATTTCGTCTGGCGGGTGCCGGCAAGGCCGTGCTTCGCTCGGTGAATGGGTTGCGACCGCTCGCACAGGAGCGCTCCTTCGCCAGCCGCCGGGCGGCCGCGACGCTCGCCTTCCTGAGCACTTGCAGGTAACCGGGGATAATAACGCATCGACCCCCTGGGCTCCCGCATGTCCTGGCGGTCCGCGGACCGCGCCGACGCGGTCCGCCGGGCCCGCACCGGCGGCGCCCGTCACCCGCACCCAGACCATGGCCCTGACCCCCCAGGACGTGAGCCGCATCGCGCATCTCGCCCGGCTCGCGCTGTCGCCCGACGAAGAGGCGGCGATGCTCGACCAGCTCAACGGCTTCTTCCGCATCGTCGAGCAGATGGGCGCCGTCGACACCAGCGGCGTCGAGCCCCTGTACACCCCGCTGGCGGCGGTGCAGGCGGTGGCGCTGCGGCTGCGCGACGACACCGTCACCGAGGTCGACCGGCGCGAGCGCAACCAGGCCAGCGCGCCCGCCGTCGAGGACGGCCTGTTCCTCGTCCCGAAGGTGATCGAATGAGCGGCATCCCACGGCGCCCCCTGCACGACCTGGGCGTGGCCGAACTCTCCGCGGCGCTGCGCGCGCGGCAGGTCTCGGCCACCGAGGTGGCGCAACACCTGCTCGCGAGGCTTGCAGACTGGCAACAACTCGGCGCCTTCGTCGGCACCGACCCGGACCGCACCCTGACCGAGGCCCGTGCCGCCGACGAGGCCCTGGCCCGCGGAGAAGCCGGCCGGCTGGCCGGCGTGCCGGTGGCGCACAAGGACATCTTCGTCACCGACTTCGCTGCGAGCGGCCTGCGCTCGACCGCCGGCTCGCGCATGCTGGCCGACTACCGCAGCCCCTTCGACGCCACCGTGGTCGCCCGTCTCGGTGCGGGCGAGGCCGGCGCGGTGCCGGGCGCGGGCATGGTGACGCTGGGCAAGCTCAACTGCGACGAGTTCGCGATGGGCTCGGCCAACGAGAACTCGGCCTTCGGCGCGGTACTCAACCCCTGGGACACGACCCGCGTGCCCGGCGGCTCGTCGGGCGGCTCGGCGGCCGCGGTGGCCGCGCGCCTGGTGCCGGCGGCCACCGGCACCGACACAGGCGGCTCGATCCGCCAACCGGCGAGCTTCTGCGGCGTCAGCGGCATCAAGCCGACGTACGGCACCTGCTCGCGCTACGGGATGATCGCCTTCGCGTCCAGCCTCGACCAGGCCGGCCCGATGGCGCGCAGCGCCGAGGACTGCGCGCTGCTGCTCTCGGCGATGAGCGGCTTCGACCCCCGCGACTCGACCAGCGCCGAGCGGCCGCCGCAGGACTTCCACGCCCAGATTCTGGCCGCCCGCCCGGGCGCCAGTGCGGCACGCCCGCTCGAGGGCCTGCGCATCGGCCTGCCGCGCGAGTTCTTCCCGGCCGCGCTGGCCGCCGACGTAGGCGCCGCGGTTCGGGGTGCGCTGGCCGAACTGGAGAAGCTCGGCGCGAAGCTGGTCGACGTGAGCCTGCCGCGCACCGAACTGTCCATCCCGGTCTACTACATCATCGCCCCGGCCGAGGCGAGCTCGAACCTGAGCCGCTTCGACGGCGTGAAGTTCGGCCACCGCGCCGCGCAGTACGCCGACCTGCTCGACATGTACAAGAAGACCCGTGCCGAGGGCTTCGGTGCCGAGGTCAAGCGCCGCATCATGATCGGCACCTACGTGCTCAGCCACGGCTACTACGATGCCTACTACCTGCAGGCGCAGAAGCTGCGCCGCATGATCGCCGACGACTTCCAGCAGTGCTTCCGCGACTGCGACGTCGTCGCCGGCCCGGTGGCCCCCACCGTGGCCTGGAAGCTCGGCGAGCAGGGCGACGAC
>JBILNT010000156.1:0-8647 GCA_044374875.1 Rubrivivax sp. | reverse complement strand
GTACGGGTGAATGTCCAGCACGTCGCCCATCTCGAAGTTCGAGACGTCGACCTCGATCGGCAGCGAGCCGGAGTCTTCCTGCGTGTTGAAGAAGATGGGCGCGATCTTGCCGCCGAGGGTGACGCCGCCGAAGCGCTTGTTCGGCACGTAGGGGATGTCCTGGCCGGTGGCCCAGATCACGCTGTTGGTGGCGCTCTTGCGCGACGAGCCGGTGCCCACCACGTCGCCGACGTAGGCCACCAGGTGGCCCTTCTTCTTCAGGTCCTCGATGAACTGGATCGGCCCGCGCTTGCCGTCCTCCTCGGGCTTGAAGGCCGCGTCGGGGCGGGTGTTCTTCAGCATCGCCAGATAGTGCAGCGGAATGTCCGGGCGGCTCCAGGCGTCGGGCGCGGGCGATAGGTCGTCGGTGTTGGTCTCGCCGGGCACCTTGAAGACGCTCACGGTGATGGTCCTCGGCACCTCGGGGCGGCTGGTGAACCACTCGGCGTCGGCCCAGCTCTTCATCACCTCCTGCGCCTTCGCGTTGCCGGCGCGGGCCTTCTCGGCCACGTCGTTGAAGTAGTCGAACATCAGCAGGGTCTTCTTCAGGCCCTCGGCGGCCACGCCGGCGACTTCCGCGTCGTCGAGCAGCTCGATCAGCGGGTGGACGTTGTAGCCGCCCACCATGGTGCCCAGCAGCTCGGTGGCCTTGCCCTTCGAGACCAGGCCGACCTGCAGTTCACCGTGCGCCACGGCGGCCAGGAAGCTGGCCTTGACCTTCGCAGCGTCGTCTACGCCCGGGGGCACGCGGTGCGTCAGCAGCTCCAGGAGGAAGGCCTCCTCGCCCGCCGGCGGGTTCTTGATCAGCTCGATCAGCGCGGCCACCTGCTTGGCGTCGAGCGGCAGCGGCGGGATGCCGAGCGCGGCGCGTTCGGCGGCGTGTTGACGGTAGGCTTGCAGCATGGCTGGGACTCCTGGGAACGGTGCTGTGGACAGCGGGCAAGAGGATGCGGCGTCAGGCTGACATCAGGCTTGGGGCACGATGAGCTTGAGGCCCTTGAAGTAGTCGCGGAAGAAGGCGGCGTCGCGCGTGATCAGCGCGTCGCACTGCATGAGCGCATGGGCGCCGACGAGGAAGTCGGCCACCACGCGGTCGCGGCGGCCGCCGCGGTCGCGGAAGCGCCGCTGCATGAAGCCGGCGCGCACCGCGGCCTGCTCGGCGGTGGGCAGGAAGTGGATGCCGAACTCGCCGAGGACGTCCATCGCGCTGTCGGAGGTGGCCAGCATCGTCTGCACCTCGGCGACGACGGCGTCGCAGACCACCAGGCCGCCGAGGCCCAGCGCCTGCTCGATCGAAGCCGACGACCCCTGCGCGAACTGCGGGTCGTCGGTCAGCACGTCGAGCAGCACGGAGGAATCGACGGCGATCATGCGGACTCGTCCGGGCTAGGGTACGGGTCGCCGGGGGCGCGGCCGCGCAGCGCGCGCATCGCCTCGTCGGTGCTCTTGTAGCCCTCGGCCAGCTTGAAGCGGCCGCGCAGCCGGCTGATGGTGTCGCCGACGTCCTTGCGCAGCACGATGCGCCCGCCCTCGATCTCGACCTTGAGCTTGGTGCCCTTGGTCAGGCCCAGCGCGTCGCGCACGGCCTTGGGCAGCGTGATCTGTCCGCGCTCTGCGACGGTGGCTTCCATGCGGGCTCCTCGGCGGATCTGCAACGACGGATCGGAACGATTCGGTATGTATTGATTCTACATACCTACGCATTCGGATTCCAGCCGATGGACGCCCTGGCGGCACGTTGTCACACTCGGCACATGCTCTTCGACCTGCCTGCCCAGCCCGCCTACTTCGGACCCGAGCACGAGGACCTGCGCCGCAGCGCGCGCGCCTTCGTCGAACGCGAGATCGCCCCGCACGCCGCAGCCTGGGACGAGGCCGGCACCTTCCCCCGCGAGCTCTACCGCAAGGCGGGTGCGGCCGGCCTGCTGGGCATCGGCTACCCGGACGAACTGGGCGGCGCACCGGCCGACGTCTTCTTCACCATCGCTGCCGCCGAGGAGATCGCGCGCGCCGGCTCGGGCGGCGTGCAGGCCTCGCTCGGCTCGCACCACATCGCGCTGCCGCCCGTGGTGGCCCACGGCAGCGAGGCGCTGCGCCGCCGCGTGGTGCCGCCGGTGCTGGCCGGCGAGAAGATCGCCGCGCTGGCCATCACCGAGCCCGGCGGGGGATCCGATGTCGCCGCGCTGCGCACCACGGCCGTGCGCGACGGCGATCACTACGTGGTCGAGGGCGAGAAGACCTTCATCACCAGCGGCGTGCGCGCCGACTTCCTGACCGTCGCGGTGCGCACCGACCCGGCCAACCGCGGGCCGGGCGGCGTCTCGCTGCTGGTGATCTACGGCGACACCCCTGGCTTGCAGCGCACCAACCTGGCCAAGACCGGCTGGTGGGCCAGCGATACCGCGCACATCCGCTTCGAGCGCTGCCGTGTGCCGGTGGCCCACCTCGTGGGCGAGGAAGGGGCGGGCTTCCGGGCCATCATGGCCAACTTCAACCACGAGCGCCTGATGATGGCGGCGATGGCCTGCACCTACGCGCAGGTCTGCACCGAGGAGGCCCTGGCCTGGGCGCGCGAGCGCCGCACCTTCGGCGCGCCGCTGGCCGAGCGGCAGGTCATCCGTCACAAGCTGGTGGACATGCTGGCGCGCGTGGAGGCGGCCCGAGCGATGGTCTACGAGCTGGCCTGGCGGGTGCAGCACCACGCGGGCGACCCGGCGGCGCTGGTGGCGCGCACCTGCATGGCCAAGGTGGTGGCCACGCAGGCCATGCAGTTCTGCGCCGACCAGGCGGTGCAGATCCTCGGCGGCATGGGCTACATGCGTGGCACGAAGTCCGAGCGCCTGTACCGCGAGGTCAAGGTGATGATGATCGGCGGCGGCTCCGAGGAGATCATGAAGGACCTGGCCGCGCGCCAGCTCGGTCTCTAGGGCCGGCAGCTGCGCAGCTGCGCGCCGAGCGTGTCGGCCGCGCGGATGCGGCCCACCTCGATGCCGTTCCAGTTGCGCATCGGGGCGTCGGCCAGCCCGCGAACGAAGGCGCGCTCGCCGTCGTCCAGGCGCACCAGGGCCGCGATCACCGCGGCCATCACCGATTCGCACGCGCGCGCGGTGTTGCCGTCGTCCATCTTGATCGCCACGCCCAGGCCCAGCTCGGGCAGGGCCGCGCAGAAGACGCCCTCGGCGCCGACCTTGCAGAACACGCGCTCGCCCAGGCGCTCCATCACGCGGGTGTCGAAGCGGCCCGTGCCCGCCACCATGAACGGCGCCTTGGCGACCGCCTCGCGCAGCCGTTTCGCGGCACGTGCATGACCGTCGGCCAGCCCCGTGCCCGTGGCCACGCGGGCGAAGGCCAGTGCCAGGCGCCGCAGCGGGATGCCGTAGGTGGGGATGGAGCAGCCGTCGGTGCCGCGCGGCGCGTTGGCCAGGCTGGCGCCGGTGGCGGCTTCGAGCGCCGCCGTGACCTCGCGCATCACCGGGTGATCGGGCTTCACGTATCCCGAAAGGAAGGCGCGGCGGTCGCCCCCCTCGGCCATCATGCAGCCCAGGCACACGAAGCCGGCGTGCTTGCCCGAGCAGTTGTTGTGCAGTGCGCTGGGCACCTGCCCGGCGGCCGCCATCTCGCGCACCGCGGTGTCGAGGTAGGGCCAGTGCGCGCCGCACTCGAGCGCCGCCACGTCCACGCCCGCCTTGGCCAGCATCGATGCCGAGGTGGTCGCGTGTGCCGGCTCGCCATTGTGCGAGGCGCAGGCCAGCGCCAGTTCCTCGTCGGTCAGGCCCCAGCGTTCGGCGGCGCCGCTGGCCACCAGCGGCAGCGCCTGCAGCACCTTGACGGCCGAGCGCGGGAAGATCGGCCGATCGACGTCGCCGATGGCGGTGTGCACGGCACCGTCGGCGTCGACGATGGCCAGTGCGCCGCGGTGGAAGGATTCGACGGTGCCGCCGCGCAGCACCTCGACGAGGACGGGGTCGATGCTCATGCGCCGCACTGTAGCCTGCCAGGGACCGCGCGGGCGCGGCTGCATCCCCGCAGGTCGCGGTGGCGAACGCCACCGCTCCACAATGCGGGCAATGACCGCTGCCGATCACATGACGCTGCTGGGCGTCGACTTCACCAGCGCGCCGGGGCGGCGCAAGCCCATCACCGCGGCCCGCGGACGGCGCATCGGCGACGTGGTGCGCCTCGACCGCGTCGACGAGCTGCCGGGCTTCGCAAACTTCGAGGCCCTGCTCACCGAGCCGGGGCCCTGGCTCGGCGCCTTCGACTTCCCGTTCGGCCTGCCGAGGGCGTTCGTCGACTCGCTGGGCCTCGGCGGCGACATCGCCACCGTGGTGGCCGCGCTGCGCCAGCGCTGTGCCGACCGCATGGCCTTCCGCGCGCTGGTCGACACCTGGGGCAACGACCGGCCGGCCGGCCAGCGCCTGGTGCACCGCGCTGCGGACGCTGCAATGCCGGGGGTCTCGTCGACGAGCCCGCTGCAGACGCGCTATGTGCCGGTGGGGTTCATGTTCTTCGAGGGCATGCCGCGCCTGCTGGACTCCGGGGTGCACCTGCCGCGGCTGCGCGAAGGCGACCGGCAGCGCGTGGCGCTGGAAGCCTACCCCGGGCTGCTCGCCTTCGAGCTGATCGGCCGCCGCTCCTACAAGAACGGCGACGACGCCGACCGGCTGATCGCCCGCAAGGACCTGGTCGACGCGCTCGAGCAGGGCCGCAGCCGGCTCGGCGTGCGGCTCAAGCTCGGGCACGCGCTGCGCGAGGCGCTGGTCGACGATGCCTCGGGCGACCGGCTCGACGCCGCGATGTGCCTGGTGCAGGCGGCCTGGGCCAGCGTGCAGCCGGACCACGGGCTGCCGCCAGGGGTGGACCCGGTGGAGGGCTGGATTGCCAGCGCCTGAAAGGCCCGCGCCGCTGCTCGCCGCCGAGGCCTGGTTCGCCGGGCGGGGCTGGGAGCCCTTCGCCTTCCAGCGCGAGGTGTGGCAGGCCATGGTGGCCGGCCGCAGCGGGCTGCTGCACGCCACCACCGGCAGCGGCAAGACCTACGCGGTGTGGATGGGCGCGCTGGCCCGGATGGCGGCGCGGCCGGCGAGCGGACTGCAGGTCCTGTGGATCACCCCGATGCGCGCGCTGGCGGCGGACAGCACGCGCGCGCTGGCCGAGCCTCTGGCCGACCTGCTGCCTTCGATGCGCGTGGCCACGCGCACGGGCGACACGCCGTCGGCAGAGCGTGCCCGCCAGGATCGCCGCATGCCCGCCGCCCTGGTCACCACCCCGGAGTCGCTGTCGCTGCTGCTGTCGCGCGAGCGTGCCCGCGAGGAACTCGCCGGCGTGCACACGGTGGTGGTCGACGAGTGGCACGAACTGGTGGGCAGCAAGCGCGGCGTGCAGGTGCAGCTGGCGCTGGCCCGGCTGCGGCGCTGGAACCCGGGTCTCGTCGCCTGGGGACTGTCGGCGACGCTGGGCAACCTGGAGGAGGCCATGGCCACCCTGGTGGGCGAGCCCGGCGGGGTCATGGTCAGGGGCCGCGTCGAGAAGGACCTGGTGATCGACACGCTGCTGCCGCACGAGCCCGGGCGCTTCTCGTGGGGCGGCCACCTGGGCGCGCAGATGCGGCAGCCGGTGGTCGACGAGCTCGATCGCTCGGCGACGACGCTGGTCTTCACCAACACCCGCTCGCAGGCCGAGAGCTGGTACCAGATGCTGCTCGAGGCGCGACCCGACTGGGCCGGGCTGGTGGCGCTGCACCACGGCTCGATCGACAAGGCGGCGCGCGAGTGGGTGGAGCTGGGCCTGAAGGAAGGCCGGCTGAAGGCGGTGGTCGCCACCTCGTCGCTGGACCTGGGCGTGGACTTCCTGCCGGTCGAGCGCGTGCTGCAGATCGGCAGCGCGAAGGGCGTGGCGCGGCTGCTGCAGCGTGCCGGGCGCAGTGGCCACGCGCCGGGGCGTCCGAGCCGCGTCACGCTGGTGCCGACGAACACGCTGGAGCTGGTGGAAGCGGCGGCCGCGCGCGAGGCGGCGCTGGCCGGCCGGGTGGAGGCCCGACGCAGCCCCGAGCGCCCGCTCGACGTGCTGGTGCAGCACCTGGTGACGGTGGCCCTGGGCGGCGGCTTCGAGCCCGCCGCGCTGTTCGACGAGGTGCGCACCGCACCGGCCTACCGCCAGCTCACGCGCGAGGAGTTCGACTGGGCGCTGGCCTTCGTCGAGCGCGGCGGCGCGAGCCTGGGCGCGTATCCGGAATACCACCGCGTGCGGCCGGTCGACGGCGTCTTGCGCGTCACCGACCGCGGCGTGGCGCAGCGCCACCGGCTGCAGATCGGCACCATCGTGGCCGATGCGACGATGCAGGTGAAGTGGCTCTCGGGCGGCACGCTGGGCACGGTCGAGGAAGGCTTCGTCGCGCGGCTGAAGGCCGGCGACTGCTTCGTCTTCGCGGGGCGCGTGCTCGAGTACGTGCGCACGAAGGATCTCACCGCCTACGTGCGCAAGGCGACGAAGGCGCGCGGGGTGGTGCCCTCGTGGGCCGGCAGCCGCATGCCGCTGTCCAGCGAGATGGCGGACGCCGTGCAGGCGCTGCTGCGGCGCGCCGCCGCCGGGGAGCTCGCCAGCCCCGAGCTGCAGGCGGCCGGGCCGATGCTGGCGGCGCAGGCGCGGCTGTCGCGCGTGCCGGTGCCCGGGCGGCTGCTGGCCGAGCACTACCGTTCGCGCGAAGGCCACCACCTCTTCCTGTACCCGTTCGGCGGCCGCAACGTGCACATCGGGCTGGCGCAGCTGCTGGCCTGGCGGCTGGCGCGCACGCAGCCGAACACCTTCTCGCTGAGCGTCAACGACTACGGGCTGGAGATCCTGGGCGCCCGCGAGCTCGAGCTCGCGCCGCTGGCGGCAGGCCTCTTCGCTGGCGACGACCTGCTGCACGACGTGCTCGCCAGCCTGAACTCGGGCGAGCTCGCGCAGCGACGCTTCCGCGAGATCGCGCGCGTGGCCGGGCTGGTCTTTGGCGGCTACCCCGGTGCGCCCAAGAGCCTGCGCCAGTTGCAGGCGTCGAGCGCGCTGTTCTACGAGGTGTTCCGCAAGTACGACGCCGGCAACCGCCTGCTCGTGCAGGCCGAGCAGGAAGTGCTGTCGCAGGAACTGGAGCTCGGGCGGCTGGCCGAGGTGCTGGCGCGGATGCGCGCGCAGCCGCTCGACCTGGTCGAGTTGCCGGCCCCGAGCCCGTTCGCGCTGCCGCTGATGGTGGAGCGCCTGCGCGAGCAGCTCAGCACCGAGAAGCTCAAGGACCGGCTCGACCGTCTTCTCGCCGATGCCCAGGCGCGCGACGATGCGCTTGCGCACCACCCGACCGCTCCGCGCCGCGGCCGGCAGCGCACCCGACTCCCGACCGCGACATGAAGTGGACCCGACTCTTCGCCCTGGCCCGCAGCGGCCGCATCGCCACCTGGCTGCTCGCCGTGTGGAAGCTCTTCCGCCACCCCGACACCCCCGCGGCGGTGCGGGTGCTGGCGATCGTCGTGCTGGCCTATGCGATGAGCCCGATCGACCTGATCCCCGACTTCATCCCGGTGCTGGGCATGCTCGACGACGTGGTGCTGATCCCGCTGGGCATCGCCCTGGTGGTGAAGCTGACGCCGCGCCCGCTGTGGGATGCCTGCATGCGCGAGGCCGAGCAGGGCGCGGGGACGCTGCCGCGCATCGTCTGGGGGGCGGCGCTCGTCGTCGCGGTCTGGCTGCTGCTGGTGGGCCTGCTGGCCTGGTGGATGGTCTCGCTGATCCTGGCGGGCGCATGAGGCCCGAGGCGATCCTGCGTGCAGCCGCGGTGGCCGTGCTGCTCGTCGCCGCGGTTGGGGCGATCGCGGCGCCGGCGCCGGTCGCGAAGGTGCTGGAGGGCAGGGTGCAGCGCGTGGTCGACGGCGACAGCCTCTGGTTCGAGCCCGATGCGGGCCCGGCGGTGGAGGTGCGGCTGCACGGCATCGACGCCCCCGAGGGCTGCCAGGCCTGGGGACCGGAGGCCCGCCGCGCGCTCGCCGAGCGCGTGCGCGGCCGGGGCGCCTCGCTGCGACCGCAGGGCCAGGACAGCCACGGGCGCATGCTCGGCACGCTGGTGGTCGACGGCGTCGTCGTCAACCAGTGGCTGGTCGAGGAAGGCCACGCCTGGAGCAGCCGCTTCAAGTGGGACCGCGGTCCCTACGTCAAGCAGGAACGCATGGCCGCCGCGTTGCGGCGCGGCCTGCACGCCACCCCGGGCGCGATCGAGCCGCGGGAGTTCCGGCGACGGCACGGGCCGTGCCGGTGAGAGGCGTCTTCGATCGGGCTTCGACGCTTCGCTGGTGCCCTTCTAGGCGGAGGGCCGTTGCGTTGGAACGATTCGACCGATCGTTGAAGGCCGAGGCCACCGGGAGCCGGGCTCCGCTCATGTCCCCCGCGCCCGCTGGCGCGAGCGCTCCTCCTTGACTTCGCTGCGCCCGGCATCCGGCGTCCTCGTCCTGCCACCACCGCGGCGTACCACCAGGCGGCACACCATGGGCGGTGGTTGAGCGTGGCGGCGGGGTGCCCCGCGCAGCGAAGTCAAGGAGGAGGGGCGCGCGCAGCGTGCCCCGGGGGACATGAGCGCAGTGGGGTA
>JBILNT010000291.1:0-2616 GCA_044374875.1 Rubrivivax sp. | reverse complement strand
ACACGGAGAACGCGGACGTGCACGCCGCGAAGAACATCCTTGCAAGAGCCACGGCGCTCTTCGAGGCCGAAGCCCTCAGGCTCTTCGAGGGCGATCAACGAACGGCCGCGGGGCACGCGGCTGCTGCCTGTGGAGGAGAGGTCAGACGCGCTGCACCCGAACGTCAGGTTCGGGCGCTGCGCGCAGCTCCGTCGAAGCAGGAACCCGCCGAAGCGGAGGTCTCGTGAGGTCATCTCGTGAGAGCTCTGCAGTAGGAATCCCGGTCCTTCAGGGCCGGGAGGATGTCAACTCGGGCCGCGCATTGCCCTCGTTTGCCGACTCCGCGCGCGACTGCAGCGTCGAGTGGAAGGTGAGGGTCGGCCAGCGGCTCACGGCAGTGCGGTTTCCGGCATAACTGCCGAAAAGCGGGACTTGTTAGTATTTTTTCCAAAGTGTGCGGCAATGCGTTGTGGCACACTATAATCGAACAAGATCAGCGGCCCCGCCTCAAGCTGGCGCGGGCTCACTGCCCCAAACAACGTAGCGCAACCAGAGCGAGAGCAGGGGCGATGCTGAAAAGGCGTCGCGCGCTATCCATCCCTGGTCCGATGGGCAGGGCATCTTCAGCATCCATCGAGCGAGGACTCACATGCTCCACGACTACCGCATCGGCACACGGCTGGGCATCGGCTTCGGCGCCATCCTGCTGGCAGCGGCCGCCTCCTTTGCCGCCATCGTGTTCATTGGCGAAATCGGTGGGCGCCAGGTCGACGACGCCAACCAGCGCATGAACGAGCGCGTCGGCGCGGTCAACACGATGATCGTCGCGCAGCTCGAAGCCGCGGTCAGCGTGCGCAACGCCGCGATGATGACCAACTCCCGCTCCGTGAAGCAGGAGCTGGAGATCTACAACAAGGCCCTCAAGACACTGCAGACCGAGGAAGCCGCGATGGTCAAGCGCGGCCTGGACGCCAAGTCAAAGGGCGTGCTCGACACGGCCATCGCGATGCGCCAGCAATCGGGGCCCATCGTCGAAGAGGCGATGGACTTCGTGATGAACCTGGCCGGTGAGGAAGGCGCCCGCGTGCTGCGCACGAAGCTGGCCCCGGTGCAGGCCAAGTGGGCCGAGCAGCTCAAGCAGCTCGCCGTGGCCGAACAACGTGCCGGCGAGGAGAACGTGGCCGCCATCAAGCAGGCCAACCTCGTGAAGATCGGCTCGCTGGCCGTGGTGCTGCTGTGCGTCATGGGGGGCGGTGTCGTGTTCGCCGTGCTGCTCACCCGCTCGGTGACCAAGCCGCTGGCCAACGCCGCCGACGTGGCCAACCGCGTGGCCCAGGGCGACCTGAACGTCGAGATCCGCATCGAGGGCAAGGACGAGGCCGCGATGATGCTGCGCTCGCTGCAGGCCATGGCGCACCAACTGGCCGACATGGTCAAGTCCGTTCGCCAGGCCACCGAGTCGATCACCACGGCCTCCGAGGAGATCAGCCGCGGCAACCTCGACCTGTCCAACCGCACCGAGCATCAGGCCGCCTCGCTGCAGCAGACCTCCGCGTCGCTGTCGGAGCTGACCAACGCCGTGGCGCTCAACACCGAGCACGCCGACTCGGCCCGCGCGCTGGCCGAACGCACCGCCTCGTCGGCGCACGAGGGCGGCACTGCGATGAACCAGGTCATCACCACGATGTCGCGCATCAGCGAGTCGAGCAAGCGCATCGCCGACATCATCGGCGTGATCGACGGCATCGCCTTCCAGACCAACATCCTGGCGCTGAACGCGGCGGTGGAAGCCGCCCGTGCCGGCGAGCAGGGCCGCGGCTTCGCCGTGGTGGCCAGCGAAGTGCGGGCCCTGGCCCAGCGGGTCACCACCGCCGCCAGCGAGGTGCGCACGCTGATCACTGAATCGGTGGAGCGCGTCGAGGACGGCTCGCACCAGGTCTCGGGCATGGGCGTGACGATGAAGCAACTGGTCGACTGCTCGCAGCAGGTCAAGGGCCTGGTCGACGAGATCGCCCACGCCTCCGGCTCGCAGCGCCAGAGCATCGGCTCGGTCGACGGCGCCCTGCGCGAAGTCGACGGCACCACGCAGCAGAACGCCGCGCTGGTGGAGCAGGTGGCCGCCGCCGCGCAGAGCCTGGTGCGCCAGACCCAGTCGCTGGGCGAACTGGTGGGCCGGTTCCGCACCGACGGGGTGGCCCGCGCATAGGGTTTTCAAACAGCCCCTCGAATGCCCGACGCGGGCTGGGTTGCCGGCCGATGCAGGGCCGATGCCAGCCACGATGGCTTGAATCCGGCGCTTGAGAGCCGGTTGAGCCGTGGCCCAGTGCCGATTCGGCCCGCCTTGACGCAACGCCCGGGGCTGCTCCGGCCTTGATCTAGGGGCCTGATCTGGGGGTTGACCCTGATTTGGCAACGCTGCGCCAGCCCCGCGCGCAGCGTCGCCCCGGCTGCGTTGCGGCGCTGCAGCCTGCGGATGTAGTGTTGATGTCGGCCGGCGCGGCTCAGGAGGCGTCAGAGCCCGAGAGGCATTTGATTTGCGCCGCCGGCTGTGCTTCGCGCGGCTGACACGGCGATGCAAGCGCCGCGAAGCGAGTCGCCGGCGCGTGAAGTGCCATCTGGGACGTTCTGGGGTCTTGC
>JBILNT010000290.1:0-2617 GCA_044374875.1 Rubrivivax sp. | reverse complement strand
AGTTCCTGGTGCTGAAGTACAACGTTCCGTTCTACTTTGGTGGCACCTCGCTGCTGATCATCGTCGTCGTCACGATGGACTTCTGGGCCCAGGTCCAGAGCTACGTGATGAGTCAGCAGTATGAGAGCCTGTTGAAGAAAGCCAACTTCAAGGCAAGCTGAGATGGCGAAGGACGATGTCATCCAGATGCAGGGCGAGATCCTCGAGAACCTGCCGAATGCCACGTTTCGCGTGAAGCTGGAGAACGGGCATGTGGTGCTCGGTCACATCTCCGGGAAGATGCGGATGCACTACATCCGCATCCTCCCCGGGGACAAGGTGACCGTGGAACTCACGCCCTACGATTTGAGTCGCGCCCGGATCGTTTTCCGCGCCAAGTAAGCCTAGAAGGGTCAAGGAGAAGACCATGAAAGTCGCCGCATCGGTCAAGAAGATGTGCCGCAACTGCAAGATCATCCGTCGCAAGGGTGTCGTCCGAGTGATCTGCACCGACCCCCGCCACAAGCAGCGTCAAGGCTGAGACAGGGTAACTAGACATGGCACGCATCGCTGGCATCAACATTCCGCCGCACAAGCACACGGAGATCGGCCTGACGGCGATCTACGGTATCGGGCGCACGACCGCGCAGAAGATCTGCGATTCGGCCGGTATCCCCTATGCGAAGAAGATCAAGGATCTCTCGGACTCCGAGCTCGAGAAGATCCGTGACGAGATCGGCCGCCTGACGATCGAAGGTGACCTGCGCCGGGAACTGTCGATCAACATCAAGCGCCTCATGGACCTCGGTTGCTACCGCGGCTTCCGTCACCGCCGCGGCCTGCCCGTGCGCGGCCAGCGCACCCGCACCAACGCCCGCACCCGCAAGGGCCCGCGCAAGGCTGCGCAGGCGTTGAAGAAGTAAGCGCACCGAGTTTGGAGATAGCATCAGATGGCCAAAGCACCTGTCAGCAACGCCGCACGTCGTGTGAGCAAGAAGGTCCGCAAGAACGTCGCGGACGGCATTGCCCACGTTCACGCGTCGTTCAACAACACGATCATCACCATCACCGATCGCCAGGGCGGCGCCCTGTCCTGGGCGTCGAGTGGCGGCCAGGGCTTCAAGGGCTCGCGCAAGTCGACTCCCTTCGCCGCCCAGGTGGCTGCCGAAGTGGCCGGCCGCGCCGCCCAGGAGCAGGGCATCAAGAACCTCGATGTGCGCATCAAGGGCCCGGGCCCCGGGCGTGAGTCGTCGGTGCGAGCCCTCGCTTCGCTGGGTATCCGCATCAATTCCATCAGCGACGTGACGCCGGTGCCGCACAACGGCTGCCGTCCCCAGAAGCGCCGCCGCATCTGACGCCGTCTCGGCGGGGCCTCGACGCGCTCGCCGACGCTAGAATGCGAAGTTCCTTGCGGTCGGCTGGCGCGCAGGCGCTGTCCGACCCGCTTCGTTGGGATCAGCCGTTTTCGCAGATCCCGTAAGCCCACTGTCCGAGCCGCACGCAGCGCCGGACTTGCGCGGTGCCCCGGCCGTACGCCGGCGCAGCCGCGTCAGCTCAAACCACAAGGATACAAAGTGGCACGTCTCCTCGGCCCCAAGGCCAAGCTCTCCCGCCGCGAAGGCACTGACCTTTTCCTGAAGAGCGCTCGCCGCGCCCTCAGCGACAAGGCCAAGTTCGACAGCAAGCCTGGCCAGCACGGCCGTACCAGCGGCTCGCGCACCTCGGACTACGGCCTTCAGCTGCGCGAGAAGCAGAAGGTCAAGCGCATGTACGGCGTGCTCGAGCGCCAGTTCCGCCGCTACTTCGCCGAGGCCGAGCGTCGCCGCGGCAACACCGGCGAGAACCTGCTGTCGCTGCTCGAGTCGCGCCTGGACAACGTCGCCTATCGCATGGGTTTCGGGTCGACCCGTGCAGAGGCGCGCCAGCTCGTGTCGCACAAGGCCGTGACGGTCAACGGCCAGGTGGTCAACATTCCGTCGTTCAGCGTCAAGGCGGGTGACGTGATCGCGCTGCGCGAGAAGGCCAAGACCCAGCTGCGCGTGCAGGACGCCCTGAAGCTCGCGCAGTCAGTCGGCCTGTGCGACTGGGTCCAGGTCGATGCGGCCAAGATGGAAGGCACCTTCAAGAAGGTGCCGGACCGCGACCAGTTCGGGGCCGAAATCAAGGAAGCCCTGATCGTCGAGCTCTACTCGCGCTAAGCCAAGGACTTCGCCCGCGGGCCGGTTTTCCGGTTCCGCGGCGTTCCGGGAGGCTGCGCGGCCGGGCGCAACCTCCGACACTCCGCCCGGCATGGTCCATCAGCCTTATCGGTGTGACGAGCCGAGGGTATTGACAGGAACAGGACTCAATGCAAACCACTCTTCTGAAGCCCAAGGCGATCCAGGTCGAGCCCCTCGGCGGGCACCGTGCCAAGGCCACGCTGGAACCGTTCGAGCGCGGCTATGGCCACACCCTCGGCAACGCGCTGCGGCGCGTGCTGCTGTCGTCGATGGTCGGTTATGCGCCGACCGAGGTGACCATCGCCGGGGTGCTGCACGAGTACTCGGCGATCGACGGCGTGCAGGAAGACGTCGTCCACATCATGCTCAACCTCAAGGGCGTGGTGTTCCGGCTGCACAACCGTGACGAGGTCACGCTG
>JBILNT010000024.1:0-28700 GCA_044374875.1 Rubrivivax sp. | reverse complement strand
CGCGGCATGCGGGCTGCCCATCAGCCCGCCAACCGCCGACCCTGCCGCCCGCCTCCAGGCTCACATTCCGCCTGAAACACGGCCCCAGCTCCAGGCTCACACCTCGTTGGACAAGACTAGGTGTTGACACGGGCCCGAATGCGGGAATCAAATCGCGCTTGAGCCATGCGAGCCTCAGCATGATCTTCTGATCTCAACGAGGCCGGACGTTGCTTCCGTTGGCTGTCAAGCCAGAGCGCAACCGTTAGCGGTCGTGACCCGCACCTGCACAGGCGCCCATCCGTCCATCGGACCCGGCCCTGCCGCGCACGACGCGGTGATGCCTCTCCTTCGATCCGTTTCGCCGACTCACCGTCGGCCATGTGGCTGCACGCCCTGAGCGCAGCAGCCAACAACTGCCTGGCCAAGACCACGCAGTGATGAACCCGCGCCATCGTCGATTGCCTTCAAGGCAGATGCGTTGTTGAACGCCCTCATGGGGCGCAACACGCGGTCTCAGACGAGGCCCCGCACCTCCTGGTAGCAGGGAGGACTTCCAGCGGCGAAAGGCGGGCTACCCATGACACCCAGAACCCAGGACTGCCCCTGCTGGCTGCCAGTGCCCCTGAGGCGCTGACGCCACGCACCGGTGAGTGCGATCGGCTGCGCGATGCGGAAACGCGTCGCGCTGACCTGGGAGGTATTTTTTACGAACGCTGGGCGGCCTATGCGCCGCCACCGGAAGCGTGCGTCGGCTTTGGAGGCCGGCCGCCCGCATGGTGATCCTTGGCCTCCATCAGTCACGCCCGCTCCGGGACGCCGGCGTGTGACTGACCCACCCACTGCGTCCCGATGTCGATGTCGTCGCCCTGGCTCAAGCGGCGTGTGCCACTGGAGAACTGCACATGCCTTCGAAACGAAATCAGCCCCGCCCCACGGCGCGTCCGAAAGTGCCTTTGGCCTATCGGGTGCACATGGCCTACAACCCGTCAGCACCGCCTGAAACGGTCCTCAAGTCCCTGCCCATGGGAACGCACGACTTCCTGCGCGTGTTGGGCGCGCTGCTGGCGCTGAACAACCACCAGCACAGCACCAAGAACAAGAGCGTGTCGATCAAGACGATGCAAGACCGCAGTCGCTTCTACTTTGGGTTCTTCCGAGAGCTGCGCCACAAGACGAGGTATTCGAACCTCGACCCCCGCCAGCTGGCGAACCGACACATCCAGGCGATGGTCGACCGCTGGCTGGAACGGGGCCTGTCGACGGCGACGATCCACAACTACCTGAGCTTCCTGCGCACCTTCGCTGAGTGGATCGGCAAGCCGGGGATGGTCCAGGCGCCCATCCACTACGTGGGCGCTGAATCGACGCACGCACATCGCAAGCAGGTGGCCACCCATGACCACAGCTGGACGGCATACGGCGTCGATGTCGAGGCGTTGATCGCCGAGGTGGCCCTCGTCGACGAGTGGTGCGCACTGCAGCTGGAGCTGTGCTATCGCTTCGCGATGCGGCCGAAGGAAGCGCGGCACCTGCGGCCCCACATGGCCATCTTGCCGCGCGAGGCGGCGAACCCGCGTGACGCCGCCGCGTTTCCGGAGTGCGAGACCTTCTTGCGCATCAGCTTCGGCACCAAGGGCGGCCGGCCGCGTGACGTGCCGATCGTCGATGACGCGCAACGCGAGTTGCTCGACCGGGTGATGGCTGCTGTCGCCCCAGGCGCGTTTGTCGGCCGGCCGGGCTTCACAGCCGACCAGAACCGAACGCGGTTCTACTACGTGATGCGCTGCTGCGGCATCGCGAAGTCGATGCGCGGCATCGTGCCACACGGTCTGCGCCATCAGCGTGCCAACGACGTCTACGAGGCAGAGTCTGGTGTGCCGTCGCCCGTTCGTGGCGGGCACGCCGACCCCGACGCCGACGAGAGCGCGCGGCACCGTGTATCGCACATGCTCGGGCACTCGCGCAGCAAGCCGGCTTCGTCTTACATCGGCCCGAAGCCACGCCGCCGTGGCAAAGGCGGCGGTGCGGGCCCTGAGGATCCCCCGTCCCCTGAAGGGTGCCCGGCGTGATCGCGCCGAGGCTGATCCGTCACCGCGACGCGCCAGCCTACCTCGGCGTCGACCGCAACCGCTTCGACGCCGAGATTCGCCCGTCGCTCACCGAAATCCCGTTCGGCGGCCGGTGCATCGCCTTCGATCGCCAGGAGCTCGACGCCTGGGCCGACGCGTATATTCGTGAGCGAGGGCGCCCGAGTCGCAAGTCGACGAAAGGAGCAGTTCCATGCGAACTCGGACAGCAGGCATCCTCTGCGATCGGTCCGGCGAACGGACGGTCAACAAGCAATACAAGGGCGAACGCGTCTTCGCCAGGCTCGGCAAGGTCAGCCAAGACTGCGCCGAAGTCTGGCTCAGGGCGCGGCAGGCCGAGGTCGATGCCAGGCGTGAACACGAACTTCGAGAAGGCGCTGAGCAGCTGTTCGCAGCTGCTGCACAAAAGTACCTGATCGAGTGCAAGCAGCGAGGGGTCCGCACCTTGGACGTCATCTCGTACCACGTGACCATCCTGCTGCCGTACATCGGCAGCCTGCCACTTCGGGACGTCTGCAACGACGCCCTGGAGGGCTTCAAGGATGAGCGCGCGGCCGAAGGCGCCAAGAACGCGACGATCAATCGCAGCCTTGAGGTCGTGCGTACGGTGCTCAACCGTGCAACCCGCGTCTGGCGCACCCACGGCAAGCCATGGCTCTTGTCATCGCCGTTGATCGAGATGCTCGACGAGCGGCAGCAGAGGCGACCGCCCTACCCGATCACCTGGTCGGAGCAGGCGGAGTTGATGAAGCACCTGCCGGCGCACCTGCAGCGCATGGTGCTCTTCGCGCTCAACTGCGGCGCACGCGACGACAACGTGTGCCGGCTGCAGTGGGCCTGGGAACGCAAGGTGCCGGAGTTGGAGCGCAGCGTCTTCGTGATCCCCGCTGCGGAGTTCAAGGGCCAGCGACCCCACGTGCTGATCCTGAACGACGTGGCGACCAGGATCGTCGAGGAGTGCCGCGGGGACCACGACGAGTTCGTGTTCGTCTGGCGACGAGAGCGCGTGAAGAACATCGAGGACGAGCCGGTGATGCCGTACCGGCCGGTCCACACGATGAACAACACCGCGTTCCAAAACGCCAGGCGGGCCGCCAAGCTCGAACGGGCCCGCGTGCACGACCTGCGTCACACCTTCGGCCAAAGGCTGCGGGAGGCCGGCGTGACGGAGGAAGACCGCGCCTTGTTGCTGGGGCATGCCCTGACCGGCATGCCGCAGCACTACGCCACTGCCACGATCGCGCGTCTGGTGGAGGCGGCCAACAAGGTGCGCGAGACGCGCGACCGAACCACGCTGCTGCGGGTGGTCAACGGATGAGGTCAGGAAAAGTCGCGCAGAAAGTCGCGCAGAAAGAAAAACGGGCTAGACGCCGAAGCATCTAACCCGTTGTTCTAGAACGAAAGTTCTGGTGCGGCTGGCAGGAATCGAACCCACGACCCCTTGGTTCGTAGCCAAGTACTCTATCCAACTGAGCTACAGCCGCGAAGCCTTGCAGTATAGCAGCAAATGTTCGGCCTGCTCAATCGAGTTCGGCAGCCGCTCGATCGCAACGCGCCGCGGCTGCGTCGTCACCATCACGCCGGGCCATGCCGGCAAGCCGGCGCCACGCCCTGCGGCGCGCCGCGGAGGGCAGGCTGGCGGCCGAGGCGGCCTGCTCGAGCAGGCTGCGTGCCTTGCCCCACAACGCCTGCTCACCAAAAACCGTCCCGACCGCGGCCTGCACGGCAGGCTCATGCCCGTACTTCGAGAGCGCCGACTCCAGGCGGGGCAGCCAGTCCGGGCCGATCGCCGACGCGACGTCGACGGTAGCCAGCGCCACGGCCTCGCGTTCGTCGCGGCCCAGTTCACCCAGCCGCTCCCAGAATGGCCTCAGCCAAAGCCGGCCATCCCCGGCCAAGCCAAGCGCGGCGGCGCGCTGCGCGGCGCGCGCCGCGACGAGCGGGTCGCGGCGGTCTGCCGGCTCGAGCTGCTCCCAGAGGCGGCAGAGTTGCTGGCCGTCGTGCGTGGACTCCAGCGCCTCGAACGCCAGCGTGCGCAGCAGCCCCTGCGCGGCCACCGGCGTGAACGCCTGGTGGTTGGCAAGCAGCCGAGCCGTGTGCAAGGCCTCGAGCGGCCTTCTCGCCAGGCGCGTGGCCTGCAGGCGAAGCCTCAGCGCTTGCGTGCGCCTGGCCACCCCGGGCGGCAAGGCCCCCAGCAGTTCGAGCGCCCGTTCCGCGTCGCGATCGTCGAGCGCCCACTCGGCAGCGGCGATGCGCGCGCCGTCGTGGGCACTGCGCGCAGTCCCCGGCAAGGCCAGCAAGCCGTCGAGTTGCCGGTCGCGACGCTGACGGTCCTGAAGCCGGTGAAGGCTCCCGGCGGCGAGCAGGTGGGCGATGACCGCGAATTCGGCATCGCCACGAAGATCCGGCACGTCCGGCTGAAGCGCCAGCGCCTTCAGCGCGGCCTTGTGCGAGCGGCTGTAGCGCGCACCGAAGTATTCGCCCAGCGCCTCGCGCAGCGCGGCGTTCGCGGCGCGCTCGCGGCGCAGCGTGCGCCACTCGCTGGCCCGCCGCGGCAGGCTGACCAATGCGCCGATCGCGCTGACCGCCGCCATCAGCAGGAAGCAGCCGCCGACGACGAGCAGAAGGAAGAAGTTCAGCGAGAGGTCGGTTCGCCAGCCAGCCCAGTACAGCGACACCAGGCCGTCGTTGACGCCCAGCGTGGTGGCTGCCACGACGGCCACCACGAACAGCAGGATGAGCCAGATGACGCCGCGCACCGATGGCCTCCGGAGGTCAGCGCCCGGCCGAGGCTGTGGCGATGGCGGCGAGCGTGGCGTCGGGGCGGGGCACCGTCACCAGGCGTGCCTGCTGCGTGACCTGCTTGACCAGGTCGATCGTGCCGACGACGCGGCGCGAGCTGCGGTCGAAGTAGCGCTCGAGCGCCGCCTGGACATCGCGCAGGTCCATCTGAGCGGTGTCGAACTGGCGGCTCAGCAGCGCCAGCCGCGCGTTGAGCAGCCGCAGCTTGAGGTTCTCGCGCAGGAAGAAGGCCTGCTCGGGCGCCACGAGGACCGCTTCGGGCTGCTCGATGCGGGTCACGCGCACCAGCGAGCGCACTTCGTCCCAGGCCTGCTCGATGAAGCCGCGCCACCGCTCGCCGACGAGCGAGCTCCAGCCCGGACCGGGAGCCGAGGCGGAGGATGCCGCCGGCGCCGCGGCGCGCGGCGCGGCGCGGCGCTCGGCCTGCGACAGCAACGGCAGTTCGTCGATCTGGCGGACGGCCTCGTCGAGGCGGATCGTCAGCACGGCGATGTCGGTCACGCCGGCAGCCCGCGTGCGCTCGAGATCCTGCGCGACAGCCCGTCGCACGCGCTCGAGCCGCGGCTGGTTGTAGCGCGCGAGCCGCTCGTCGGCCTGTCGCAGCGCCAAGACCAGCGGCTCGGCGCTGGCGGTGATCGCCGACTGCTGCAGGGCCACCCGGATCGAGGCCTCGACGTCGGCCAGCACGTTCTCGTCGCGCGACCGCGCCAGCGACTGCACGAGGTCCTCGATCTGCGTGCGCTGCAGCGAGGTCTCCGCCACGCGGGCCTCGAGCAGGGCGAGCTTGGCGGCGGCGTCGCGCGCCACGTCCTGCGCCGAGCGGGCGGCGGCACGCGCCTCGGCCGCCTGGTCGCCGGCGTCCTGCTGCCGGCGGACCAGTTCGGCCTCGAGCGCCTTGACGCGCTGCTGGGCGTTCCAGGCGTAGACGAGCGCGGCCGCGCTCAGCGCCGCCAGCACGAAGGCACCTGCAGCGATCCAGCGACCGCCGCCCGGGGAGGCGGGCGGCAACGGGGGCGGCACGGGCGGATGCGACGCACCGGCCACCGGCTCAGCCGCGGGTGCGCGAACAGGGGCTGGAGGCTCGATCACGACGCGCCGGATTGTATCGACCGCACCCGTTCGGCCACCGCCTCGTGCCCGCTGCCGACGCGCTCGACGTGACCGAACCCGAGACCCTGCAGCGACTCCGCGATGCGGGGGTGGGTCGCCACCGCTCGCGCACGACCGAGAAGCGGCGCCTCGTCGGCCGTCAGCAGGGCCGCCAGGTGACGACCGGCCTCGCTGCTCGAGAAGTGCCAGAGGTGACTGCAGGGCTCGCGCAGTGCCCGCGACACGAGACGCCGGGCGTCGTCGCCGAGCCGCGGCGGCCCGCGCCGGTAGGCGGCGACGAACGACACGGTGCCCCCCGCGGCCCGCACGGTGTCGGCGAACCAGTCGCGGCCCTCCTCGCCGCGCACGACGAGAACCCTCCGACCGTGCCAGTCACGCCCTGCGAGGCGCGCCCACAGCGCCTCGGAATCGAAGGCCGGCGCGCCGGGTCCGGGCTCGACGAGCGAGGCCGGCGGCACGCCCAGCGCGAGGAGCGCGGCGCTGGTACCGGGCCCGGTGGAACCGGCCAGCGTGCCGCCAGGCCATGCGGCGGCGACGGGACGCGCGGCGAAGAAGTGCTCGGCCGCGTTGGCGCTCACGAACATCGCCAGCGAACAGCCCGGCAGGTCGTCCCAGGCCTTGCGCAGCAGCGCGGCGTCTTCCAGCGGCAGGATGTCGATCAGCGGCAGCGCGACGGCATCGACGCCGAGGTCGCGCAGGCGATCGACCCAGGGCCCGGCCTGGGCGGCCGGCCGCGTGACGATCACCCGCAGGGCACTCCCAGGCACTGCGGGCGATCAGGCCGGAGCGGCGTCAAGATAGACGTCGGCGCCGCCTTCCCGCAGGCGGGCTGCCGCCGCCTCGCCGAGCGAACGTGCGCCCGCCTCGTCGGCCGGCCGGCCCCGGACCTGCGTGCGCAGCAGCGCCCGGCGCACCTCCGCGGCGTCGCCGAGCGCGGCGTCGAGCACCAGCTCGTCGCCCTGCCAGACGGCGTGCGCCGCCAGCGGCATGCTGCAGCTGCCGCCAAGCGCACGGGAGACGGCCCGCTCGGCATGGGCAGCCAGCCAGGTCGGGCGGTGGATCAGGCCACCGAGCAGTTCGCGCAGAGCACGGTCGTCCTCTCGCACCTCGATGCCCAGCGCACCCTGCCCTGCCGCCGGGATCATCTGCCCTGGTTCGAAGACCGAGCGGATGCGCGCGCCCAGGCCAAGCCGCTTGAGGCCGGCTGCAGCGAGCACGATGGCGTCGAAACCACCCTCGTCGAGCTTGCGCAGCCGCGTGTCGAGATTGCCGCGCAGCGGCTCGATGCGCAGGTCCGGGCGCATGGCCATCAGCTGCACGACGCGGCGCAGGCTCGAGGTGCCGACCACCGCGCCCTCGGGGAGCTCGGCAAGCGTCGCATGGTGGTTGGACACGAAGGCGTCGCGCGGGTCCTCGCGCTCCATCACCGCCGCCAGCGCGAAGCCCGGCGGCAGGTCCATCGGCACGTCCTTGAGCGAGTGCACCGCGAGATCGGCGCGATGCTCCTCCAGGGCGGTCTCGAGTTCCTTGACGAACAGCCCCTTGCCGCCGACCTTCGACAGGGCTCGGTCCAGGATCTGGTCGCCGCGGGTGGTCATGCCGAGCAGCTCGACGGCGAGACCGAAGCGCTGCTGCAGCAGGTCGCGGACGTGCTCGGCCTGCCACAGGGCGAGACGGCTTTCGCGGGTGGCGATGCGGGTGATTGCCTTCATGGAGCCATTATCGCCAGCGACGGCCGCCCGGTCGAGGCACGGCAGGCGCACGGTCGGAGCTGCCGCCGGCACGTCCCTTGCATGCACAATCGGTAACCTGGTTACGTCTTCCGGAGAGACTTCATGCCACGTGCCGCCCGTACCGCCAGCCCCGTCGCCGAAGCGACTTCATCGCGCCGGCGCAAGGTTTCCGACGATGCCGCCGAGAAGAATCGGCCTCTCGTCGAGGACATCCGGTTTCTCGGCAGGATCCTGGGCGATGTGATCCGCGAGCAGGAAGGCAAGGAGGCCTACGAGCTGATCGAGCGCATCCGCCAGCTCTCGGTGGCCTACCGCCTGAAGGCCGACGCCAGCGCCGGGCGAGTGCTCGACAGGCTGCTGAAGAACCTGACTGCCGACCAGACGGTGACGGTCATCCGGGCCTTCAGCTACTTCTCCCACCTCGCCAACATCGCCGAGCACCGTCACCACGTGCGCCGGCGCCGCATCCACGAGCACGAGGGCCGCCGGCAGGAAGGCTCGCTGGCCGTCGCGTTCGAGAGGCTGCACCGCGCCGACCACCGGGCGGCCGACATCGCGCGCACGCTGGCCGACGCCTGCATCTCGCCGGTGCTCACCGCGCACCCGACCGAGGTGCAGCGCCAGAGCATCCTGGCCGCGGAGCGGGCGCTGGCGGAACTGCTGCTACAGCGCGACGCGCTGTCCACGGACCAGGACCGCCACGACAACGAGCAGGTGGTGCGCTCGCGCGTCACGCAGCTGTGGCAGACGCGCATGCTGCGCACCGCCAGGCTCACCGTGGCAGACGAGATCGAGAACGTGCTGGGCTACTACCCGGCAACCTTCCTGCGCGAGATCCCGCGCCTGTACCGCGATGTCGAGCGCGAGCTGGGCGGCCATGCGGTCGGGCCCTTCCTGCGCATGGGGCACTGGATCGGCGGCGACCGCGACGGCAACCCGAACGTCACCGCGCAGACCCTGCGCCACGCCCTGGCGCGGCAGGCCGAGGTGGCGCTGCGCCACTACCTCACCGAGGTGCACCACCTCGGTGCGGAGCTCTCGGTGTCGGGCACGCTGGCCGGTGTCACGCCGGAGATGGCGGCACTGGCCGACGCCTCGCCGGACCGCAATGTCCACCGCCAGGACGAACCCTACCGCCGCGCGCTGATCGGCATCTACGCGCGCCTGGCCGCCACGCTGCAGGCGCTGACAGGCACCGAGGCGCTGCGCCACGCGGTCGCGCCGCAGGCGCCCTACGCGACCGCGGAGGCATTCCTCGCCGACCTGCGCGTCATCGAGCACTCGCTCGTCTCGCACCATGCACGCGCGCTCGTCTCCCCGCGCCTGGCGCCGTTGATCCGCGCCGTGCAGGTCTTCGGCTTCCACCTGGCGACGCTGGACCTGCGCCAGAGCTCCGACCAGCACGAGGCCGTGGTCGCCGAGCTGCTGCAGGTCGCGCGGATCGAGGGCGACTACCGCGCCCTCGGCGAGGAGGCGCGCCGCGCCCTGCTCCTGTCGCTGCTGGACGATGCGCGCAGCCTGCGCGTGCGCGGCGCCGGCTACTCGGCACGGCTGGTCTCGGAGCTGGAGATCTTCGAGACCGCCCGCGAGACGATCGCCCGCTTCGGGCGCGCCGCCGTGCGCCACTACATCATCAGCCACACGGAGGACGTGAGCGACCTGCTCGAGGTGCTGCTGCTGCACAAGGAGGCCGGGCTGCTGCGCGGACGGCTGTCGGAGGACGCGGTCGACGACCTGGTGGTGGTGCCGCTGTTCGAGACCATCGGCGACCTGCGCAACGCCGAGCCGATCATGCGGGCCTTCCTCGCCCTGCCTGGCGTGGCGGCCATGGTCTCGCGCAGCGGCGGCGAGCAGGAGGTGATGCTCGGCTACAGCGACAGCAACAAGGACGGCGGCTTCTTCACCAGCAACTGGGAGCTCTACCGCGCCGAGACCGCACTGGTCACGCTGTTCGACGACCTGCAGCGCGAGCACGGCATACGGCTGCGCCTGTTCCACGGCCGCGGCGGCACGGTCGGCCGCGGCGGCGGCCCGAGCTACCAGGCCATCCTCGCCCAGCCACCGGGCACGGTGCAGGGGCAGATCCGATTGACCGAGCAGGGCGAGGTCATCGGCTCCAAGTACGCCAACCCCGAGATCGGCCGCCGCAACCTCGAGACCCTGGTGGCCGCCACGCTGGAGGCGACGCTGCTGCACCCGACGAAGACCCCCCCGCGCGCCTTCCTCGATGCCGCGGCGGCACTCAGCGACGCCAGCCACGCGGCCTACCGCGAGCTGGTCTACGGCACCGAGGGCTTCACCGACTACTTCTTCGCCGCCACGCCCATCCGCGAGATCGCCGGGCTCCACATCGGCTCACGGCCGGCGGCGCGGCCCAAGGACGGCAAGGCACAGCGCTCGATCGAGGACCTGCGCGCCATTCCCTGGAGCTTCAGCTGGGGCCAGTGCCGCGTCGCGCTGCCGGGCTGGTGCGGCTTCGGCAGCGCGGTCGAGTCGTTCGTCGGCGAGGGTGACGGGCGCGAGGAGCGCATCGAGCTGCTGCAGCGCATGCACCGGCAGTGGCCCTTCTTCCGCACGCTGCTGTCCAACCTGGACATGGTGCTGGCCAAGAGCGACATGCGGATCGCGGCGCGCTATGTCGAACTGGTCGAGGACCGCAGGCTCGGCAAGCGCGTCTTCGCGTTGATCCGCGCCGAATGGGAGCGTGCCGGCGCGGCGCTGACGCTGATCACCGGCCAGACCCGAAGGCTGGAGGGCAACGCGGCGCTCGCGCGCTCGATAGAGCATCGTTTCCCCTACCTCGACCCGCTGAACCACCTGCAGGTCGAGCTGCTGCGGCGCCACCGCAAGCGGCGCGAGGGCGAACCCGGCATCGACAGGCTGCAGCGCGGCATCCACCTCTCCATCAACGGCATCGCCGCCGGCTTGCGCAACACGGGGTGAGCCCGGGCGCAGCGCGACCGGCCCGCGCGCGCGACCCCGACGCGGCCCGCAGGCGCGCACGGCAGCCGGTCGCGTGCGGCCGCCGATAATGCCGACTCCTTCCCGCCGGCCCCAGCAGGCACGCCCCCAGACCATGTCCGCCAATCCCCTAGACAACAAGGCCCAGGCCTGGTCGGCTCTGTTCAGCGAGCCGATGAGTGAACTCGTCAAGCGTTACACGGCGAGCGTCGACTTCGACAAGCGCCTTTGGCGAGCCGACATCGACGGCAGCCTCGCGCACGCGGAGATGCTCGCCGCGCAGGGCATCATCGGCACCGCCGACCTCGAGTCGATCCGCCGCGGCATGGCGCAGATCGCCGACGAGATCGAGGCCGGCCGCTTCGAGTGGAAGCTCGAGCTCGAGGACGTCCACCTCAACATCGAGGCGCGGCTGACGCAGCTCGTGGGCGACGCGGGCAAGCGGCTGCACACCGGCCGCTCGCGCAACGACCAGGTCGCCACCGACGTGCGGCTGTGGCTGCGCGGCGAGATCGACGGCCTGGCCGCGCTGCTCGTGTCGATGCAGCGCGCGATGGTGGACCTGGCGGCGCAGCACGCCGACACCGTGATGCCGGGCTTCACCCACATGCAGGTCGCGCAGCCCGTGAGCTTCGCCCACCACCTGCTGGCCTACGTCGAGATGTTCGCCCGCGACGCCGAGCGCCTGGCGGACGTGCGCAGGCGGGTCAACCGGCTGCCGCTGGGGGCCGCCGCGCTGGCTGGCACCAGCTACCCGCTGGACCGCGAGCGGGTGGCGCGCACCCTGGGTTTCGACGGCATCTGCCAGAACAGCCTCGACGCCGTCAGCGACCGTGACTTCGCGCTCGAGTTCGCCGCCTTCGCGTCGATCACGATGGTGCACGTCTCGCGCCTGGCCGAGGAGCTCGTGCTGTGGATGAGCCAGAGCTTCGGCTTCATCGACCTCGCCGACCGCTACTGCACCGGCAGTTCGATCATGCCGCAGAAGCGCAACCCCGACGTCGCGGAGCTGGCGCGCGGCAAGAGCGGCCGCGTCGTCGGTCACCTGATGGGACTGATCACGCTGATGAAGGGCCAGCCGCTGGCCTACAACAAGGACAACCAGGAAGACAAGGAACCGCTGTTCGACACCGTCGACACCCTGCGCGACACGCTGCGCATCATGGCCGAGATGGTCGGCGGCATCCGCGTCAAGGCCGACGCGATGGAGCGCGCCGCGCTGCGCGGCTACGCCACCGCCACCGACCTCGCCGACTACCTGGTGAAGAAGGGGCTGCCCTTCCGCGACGCCCACGAGGCGGTGGCGCACGCCGTGAAGGTGGCCATCGAGCGCGGCGTCGACCTGGCCGAACTGCCTCTGGAGGTGCTGCAGGGCTTCCACCCGGCCATCGAGGCCGACGTCGCGGCCGTGCTCACCTTGCGCGGCTCGATGAACGCCCGCGCGGTCGCAGGCGGCACGGCACCGTCGCAGGTCCGCGCACAGATCGAGCGGCACCACGCCCGCCTGGGCGGCTGAGCCACCGGCCAGGCGTCGGGGGCGTGAGCGCCCGTGAGCGAGCCGCGGCGCGCGGGAAACCGCCAGGCTCGTGCCCGCCAAGCCCATGAGCCCTCCACGCCGCTGGATCGCCCACCTCGACATGGACGCCTTCTATGCGTCCGTTGAATTGCTGCGCTACCCGGAACTGCGCGGCGCACCGGTGGTGATCGGGGGTGGCAGGCGCCACCAGCCGGTGGCCGCGGCCGACGGCACGCGCAGCTTCTCGCGCCTGCGCGACTACGCGGGCCGGGGCGTCGTCACCACCGCCACCTACGCCGCGCGCGGCCACGGCGTGCACTCCGGCATGGGCCTGATGAAGGCCGCGGCGCTGGCGCCCGATGCGGTGCTGCTGCCGACCGACTTCGACGAGTACCGTCGCTACTCGCGGATGTTCAAGGCCGCGGTCGCCGAGGTCGCGCCGGTCATCGAGGACCGCGGCATCGACGAGATCTACATCGACCTCACGGGCATGCCCGGCGTCGATGAGCCCGTCGGCCACGACCCCTGCGGTGGCGTGCGCGCGCTGGCGCAGGAGATCCGCAACAACGTCCGCCGCCAGACGGGCCTGACCTGCTCGATCGGCGTCACGCCGAACAAGCTGCTGTCGAAGATCGCCTCCGAACTCGACAAGCCCGACGGCCTGACCGTGCTGGTCGAGCAGGAGCTGCCGACGCGGATCTGGCCGCTGCCGGTGCGTCGCATCAACGGCATCGGCCCGAAGGCCGGTGCGAAGCTCGACGCGCTGGGCATACGGACGATCGGCGAGATCGCGGCGCGGGACAGGGCCTGGCTGGTCGAGCGCTTCGGTCGCAGCTACGGCGGCTGGCTGCACGACGCCGCGCACGGCATCGACGAGCGTCCGGTCGTCACCCACTGCGAGCCGGTGTCGGTCAGCCGCGAGACCACCTTCGAGCGCAACCTGCACGCCGTGCACGACAGGGTGCAACTCGGGCAGATCCTCGACCGCCTCGCCGCGCGCCTGGCCGAAGACCTGGTCCGCAAGCGCTACCTCAGCCGCACGATCGGCATCAAGCTGCGCTACGAGGACTTCCGCACCGTCACGCGCGACATGACACTCGACGAACCCGTGGCCGACGCGGCATCCATACGCCGTGCGGCAGGGCTGTGCCTCAGGCGCGTGGACCTGTCGCGCCGGCTGCGGCTGCTCGGCGTGCGCGCCGGCACGCTCGTCCGCCCGGGCGCCGTGGGCAGTGCACCCGCCGGCGCACACGATGCCGACGCGAGCACCGCGACCCCGGAACTGTTCGACGCGCGGGACAGGCCGTGAACCGCGGGCGCGCGGGCGCTCGGGCCGGGCAGAAAAAACAAAGGCCACCAGAGGTGGCCTTGGGTCGGATCAGGCATCGGGTACGGGTTCCGGTCTTTCCGCCCAGTGATGCGGCCGGTTCTTGCCTGCGACGGGTCTCATTCTCCACGAATCGCGCGATCGCGATCGTCGAAATGGCCCCCTGTTCCAGGGGTATTCGTCGGCACGGCGTCTTCCCGATCAGGCAAGCGCCACATCCACACACCGACGGCCATGCAGATCGCAGCGGGGATCCAGCCCACGCGCGAGGGCATCACCCACCACGCCCAGGCCGAACCCAGAGCCATCATCGTCCACGCCATCTGCTTGGCACGCCTGGGGATCGCCCGCCGCGCTCGCCAGTCGAGGATCATCGGCCCGAAGTGGCGGTGCTCGACCAGCCAGCGCTCGAGCCTTGCGCTGCTGCGTGAGAAGCAGAAGGCCGCGAGCAGCACCAGCGGCGTGGTCGGCAGCAAGGGCAGGAAGGCCCCGACGACGCCCGTGGCGAGCGCCACGAGGCCGGCCGCGGCCCACAGCGCCCGCTGCCAGCGCGGCCGCCGATGCCGCTCGAACGGCGGCATCGCGTCGACCTGAATCTGCGGCGGCTCCGGCATCGTGCGTGCGATGGTAAGCGCACCCGCACGCGCCGGTCGGCCAAAGGTGAACCGGCCTCGCGGACCTTCATCGGCCTCGAGGCGGCACAAGCCCGCACCGCATGGCGCGCGCGAGACTGCGGGCTTCGCTCACTTGCCGGTAACCGCGGCACCGCAAAGGCAGGCTCACGACTGCCGGCGCCGAGCCGCGCGCGAGCCCGTCCCGAGGCGACGCCGGACCACCGGCGGCCGTGCCAGGCTGCGGCCGTGGCACCTACAGACGTTTGCAGCTTGTGGGTCCTGACCTGAGTGCGGACACTGCAGTCGTCCCACAAAGCGAGGAACACCATGATCTCCATCCATGCTGGCCGTGTCCATTCCTGGGCGACCTGCCTCGTCCCCGTCGACGCCTTCGATCAACTGCTGGCGTCGATGCGACACCTTGGTTCGATCCGGCTTGCCGATCCCGATGCCGAAGGGCGGCAGCAGGGGCGCTCGGTATGGATCGGCTCCTTCGAAGGTCACCCGATCGGCATGGCCTGGCGCTGGGGTGAGGTCCGGCGCGGCGTGCTCGCGCTGGCCGACCCCATGGCCATCGATTCCAACATAGGCTTCGTGAACCCCACGGGCGGCTGCCTGACCGAGGGCGAGCGCGTGATCTACCTCAACGGTCTCGTGCACGCACTGGACTGGCAGAAGGCGGCCGCCGTGGCAGCGGCCACCGCCCGCGTCGAGGCACGGGTCCCGGAACGATTCGCAGCCTGAGCATGGGCGGGGGATTCCTGGCCCGGCAGCCGCCCGGCCGCATCGACCGCACCTCGCACGGCCCGACGATCAGTCGCCGACGAACCAAGGCGGCCCCAGCCGCACGCGATCGCGCCAACAAATGAGTCCAGCGTCGTATCTCGACGTAGGCCAGGCGGCCTACGTCGACACACTGCGGAGCCGACTGGTCTCTTGGACGCACCAGGCCGGATTCGGCTATGTCGCCGCCGTCGTCGTCCATGAGGAGCCCGAGGACCGCGCCGGCCCGCTGTTCGTCTCACTCTCGAACGCCACTGCCGAGTACGAGGCCTCTTGCGCGCTGTCCGTCGAGGACTCCATGCGAGACCCGGTGCTGCGACGTCTCAAGCGCATGTCGGTGCCCTTCATCTACGACCAGGACACCTACGCTCACGAGGGCGCTGGCGACCTGTGGGAGACGCAGGCCGCTCACGGCTACAGGACGGGGATTGCGGTCGCACTGCACCTGCCCTACAAGCGCCACTTCCTGCTCGGCGTCGACCGGCCCGAGCGCCTGCCCGACGACGACGACAAGCTGGCACGGATGCTTTCGGACCTGCAGCTGCTTGCGGTACACGCCCAGGCTGCCGCGCAGCGGATCCTGGCCCCGCCACTGCCGTGCGAAGCGATCCCGCGCATCGACGGCCGCGAACTCGAGATCCTGCGTCGGACGCTCAACGGCATGTCGACATGGGACGTCGGACGAGCCCTGTCGATGAGCGAAGCCACCGTCGAACGCCACCTGTGTGACGTCTCCCGCAAGCTCGGCACCCAAGACAAGCACGGCGCCGTCCTGCGGGCGCTCACGCTGGGACTCATCCACTGACGGGCGCGGCGCGCCATCCACCAGAGCTGCGCCACACGGCGCGGGGGCTCGGCACCTACAAGCGTTTGTAGGTGCCGAGATGCAAGCACGGCAGCAAACTTTGTCCATGCGCTCCAAGCGCGTCAACCCAAAGGAACTGCCATGTTCGACACCCTCGTCTCCCTGTTCAGCGCATCCGGCTTGCAGACGCTTCCCCGCTACGGCGGCTGGAAGCACACGGTGTCCGAGCAGCTGGGCGCCGTCGGGGAGATGGTCTCCGGCCTGGGCAGCCTCGCGTTCGAGACCCTGCCCCGCTACGGCGGCTGGAAGCACGCGGTGTCCGAGCAGCTGGGCGCCGTCGGGGAGATGGTCTCCGGCCTGGGCAGCCTCGCGTTCGAGACCCTGCCCCGCTACGGCGGCTGGATCAGCAGCATGCTCTGAACCCTCAGGCCCGGCCCACATCGACGCGGCCGGACATCCCGGCCATGGCGCCGGACCTCCCGGCCCACATTGCCGATGACCCCTGGTAGTCGCCCGTCGCTCGATTCGCTGCGCCTCGAGGATCACCAAAGACACCTGCCCACCGGCAACCGCTTTGCTGCCAGGCGGCCCTGGCTGTTCGGATGCATCGCAGCCGCCAGCCTGCTGGCAGCCCTGGCCTGGTGGCAGACACAGCGCCCCGTCGAGGTGAGCACCGCGGTCGTGGCGCAGCGCGAAGGTGTCGCGACGCGCACCGACGCCTTGCTGCAGGCGTCCGGTCACGTCACGGCGCGCCGTCGCGCCACGGTGTCGTCCGAGGTCACCGGCAGGCTGGTCGCGGTGCTGATCGAGGAGGGTGACAAGGTCCGGCAGGGGCAGGTCATCGCCAGGCTCGACGCCGAGCAGCTCGGCGCGGCACTCTCGGTGGCCCGGGCCCAGGCGGAAGCCGCGCACGCGCAGGCCCGCCATGCGCGGGCCGAGTTGGCACAGTTCCAGGCCGACCTGACGCGCCAGAAGCAGCTCGCCGACGCGGGTCTCGTGCCGGTGCAGGCCGCCGAGCGCGCACGCACCGCGGTCGCCACGGCCGCCGCGACCGTCGAGGCGCGCGAACGCGCGGCGGCGGCGGCGCAGGCGCAGGCCGAGCAGGCGCGCATCGCGCTTGCGCAGGCCGAGGTGCGCGCACCGTTCGCAGGCGTGGTGATCGACAAGAGCGCCCAGGTCGGCGAGATCGTCTCCCCGCTGTCGGCCGGGGGCGGATTCACGCGGACCGGCATCGGCACCATCGTCGACATGGAGTCGCTGGAGGTGGCGGTCGACGTCAACGAGGCCTCGATAGGCTCGGTGCAGCCCGGCATGCGCGCCGAGACCGTCCTCGACGCCTATCCGCAATGGCGCATCCCGTCGCGCGTGATCGCCGTCGTGCCTGCCGCAGACCGCGGCAAGGCGACGATCCGTGTCCGGGTGGCGCTCGAGCAGCGCGACGATCGCATCGTGCCCGACATGGCCGCCAGGGTCTCGTTCCGCGGCGAGGCCGCCGTCGCGGCACCTGGCGCCGGCCCGGCGCGCGACGTGCTGGTGCCGCCAGGCGCCATCGTCGAGCGGGCCGGCGGGCCGGCGGTGTGGGTGGTGGCCGACGGCAAGGCCAATCTTCGCCTCGTGAATGCCCGCACACGCAGTGCCACCGACGTGGTCGTGGAAGGCTTGCGGCCCGGCGAGCGCGTCGTCGTCGCGCCGCCCGTGTCACTGCGCGAGGGCACCGCCGTGCGCGACTCGACTTCAGCCGCACAGAGGTGACCAGGACATGCCAGCGCTCATCGAGCTGCAGGGCGTTGCCATGGCCTACCGGCGCGGCCGCGAGACGGTCCACGTGCTGCGCGGGATCGACCTCGACGTCGCATCGGGAGAGTTCGTCGCGCTGATGGGGCCGTCCGGCTCGGGCAAGACGACCCTGCTGAACCTGATCGGCGGCCTGGAGCGCCCGACAGCGGGCCGCGTGAGCGTCGCCGGCAGCCGCCTCGACTCGCTGCACCCCCGCGCCGTGGCAGCCTGGCGCGCCGCCAACGTCGGCTTCGTGTTCCAGTTCTATCACCTGATGCCCATGCTGTCGGCGCGCGACAACGTCGAGTTGCCGCTGCTGCTGACCCGGCTGGGTGCCGTGGAACGCAGACGCCGCGCGGCGATCGCGCTGGAGCTCGTGGGCCTGGCCGACCGGGCCGCGCATCGTCCGACCGAGCTCTCGGGGGGCCAGCAGCAGCGCGTCGCGATCGCCCGCGCCATCGTCAGCGATCCGCGGCTGCTCGTCTGTGACGAGCCTACCGGCGATCTCGACCGGCAGTCCGCCGACGAGATCCTGGCCCTGCTGGGCGAACTGCACCGCGAGCACGGCAAGACCATCGTGATGGTCACCCACGACCCGCAGGCCGCCCGCACCGCGGCCAGGGTCCTCCATCTCGACAAGGGCGCGATCGCGGCGCCTGCGGCCGGCGCGCCATGAACCTGCTGCACCTGGCCGCCACCGGCGTGCGCCGCAATCCGGTGCGCGCGTCGCTGACCGTGCTGACGGTCGCCACGGCCTTCCTCCTCTTCGGACTGCTCGATGCGGTGCGTTCGTCCTTCGACGAAGCGGGCCAGCGCATCGACGGCGCAGCCCGGCTGCAGGTGACTTCGCGGATGTCGCTCATGCAGTCGCTGCCGAGATCGCTCGAGCCGGCGATCGCCGGTATCGAAGGCGTTGCCGCGGTCGGCTCGGGCAGCCTGTTCCCGGCGGTCCACCAGGACGCGCGCAACCCGATTCCGGGCTACGCGGTGAGCAGCGGCTACCTGGCGCTGATGCCCGAGCTCGACGCGAGTGCGCAGGCGCGGCAGGCCTTCGCCACCAAGCGCGACGGCGCGCTGGTGGGCGAATCGCTGATGCAACGACGGGGCTGGAAGGTGGGCGACCGCGTGCCGCTGCAGTCCTCGCTGCATCCGCGTCGCGACGGCAGCAGCGCCTGGGAGTTCGAGATCGTCGGCGCCGTCCGCGCCAGGGACGAACGCGACCGGGGCTTCCTCGACGAGGTGTTCCTGGTCCGCTGGGACTTCCTCGACGCCGAGACGCCGTACAACCACGGCCGCGTCGGCTGGTACCAGGTGATCGTCCGCGACCCCCTGGCCGCCGCCGCCGTCGCGCGCGCCATCGACGCCCTGTCGGCGAACTCCGACCACGAGACGCGGACACAGACCGAGGAGGCCGCAGCGGCCGGATGGATCCGCCAGCTCGCCGACATCGGCGCCCTGTCGTCGTCGATCATGGCTGCCGTGCTCTTCACCCTGCTGCTGCTCACGGGACACGCGACGATGGCGGCGCTGCACGAGCGCCAGGCCGAGTTCGCCGTGCTCAAGACGCTCGGCTTCACCGACCGCGCGGTGCTGTCGCTGGTGCTTGCCGAGTCGACGGGGCTGCTGCTGGCCGGCGGGGTCCTCGGCATCGGGCTGGCGGCGCTGGCCGTGCCGCACGCCGCGGCCGCCAGCGGGGCCGCGCTGAACCTCGCGCCACCGGGGATGGCCACCTGGGGCCTGGGGGTGCTGCTGATGCTGGGGTGCGGCCTGCTCGCCGGCGCGCTGCCCGCGCTGCGGGCGGCACGGATCGCCTCGGCCGTCGCGCTCGCGAGGCGCTGACGTGAGCCCGCGCGGCTTCATCGATCCACGCGGGCGCAGCGTGCCATGACCGGAGCTCGCGCCGCAGCGCTGGGGACGCTCGCCACGCTGGGTGGGGGCATGGCGCTCGTCGCGGCCTGGATGCTGCTGCCGTGGCAAGGCTGCGCGGCGCTGGCTGCCGCCGTGGCGACCTGGCTCTGGGCGACCGCCACAGGCGCGCAGACACGGGCCCTCTTCGTGATCGGGCTGGGCTCGCTGCCGCGGCGCGCCGGCGGCGCGACGACCATCGTCGCCGGCATCGCGGCCGTGGCCGGCGTGCTGGTCGCGCTCCTGGCCATGGCCGAGGGGTACCGCAACACGCTGCGCGCGGGCGGCGCCGAAGACGTCGCGCTGGTGCTGCGCACCGGCTCGGCCGCCGAGGTGGTGTCGCTGATCGACCGCGATGCGGTGGCAGCCGTGGAGGCCGCGCCCGGCGTGGCCCGCACGGCGGCAGGCGACCCGGCCGTGAGTGCGGAGCTCGTGGTGGCGGCCAGCCTGCCCGTTCGCGGCGGCCCGGGCGCCGACGAGGCGGGAGTTCCCGTTCGCGGCGTCGACGCCCGCGCCTTCGACGTGCGCCCGCAGGTCCGCATCGTCGAGGGCCGCAGGTTCACGGCGGGGCTGCGCGAGCTGATCGTCGGCCGCGGCGCGGCCTCGCTCTTCGGGCTGCGTCCAGGCCAGGAGATCCGGCTCGGCGGCCAGCCCTGGACCGTGGTGGGCCTCTTCGACAGCGGGGACGCGCTGGCCTCGGAGATCTGGGCCGACGCGGGGATGCTGGCCGACGTGTACCGACGCGGCCCGCTGCGCAGCACGGCGACCGTCAAGCTGGACAGCCCGGCCGCGCTGGAGCCCTTCCGGCAGGCCCTGGCCGCGCAGCCGAGGCTGCCGCTGGAGGTCTCCACCACGGCCGGGTACTTCGCGCGCCAGTCCGAGGGCGTGACGCAGGTGCTGACCGTCACGGGGCTGGTGGTCGGCGCCATCATGGCGGCGGGTGCCCTGTTCGGCGCCGTCAACACGATGTACGCGGCCGTGGCGGCGCGCAGCCGCGAGATCGCGACGCTCAGGGCGATCGGCTTTGCCGGCGCACCGGTGGTCGCCGCCGTGGTGCTGGAATGCATGCTGCTCGCGGCGTTGGGCGGCGTGGTCGGCGCCCTGCTCGCCACGCTGCTGCTCGACGGGACGCAGGCCTCCACCGTCAGCGGCCTGGCCTTCGGCAAGCTCGCGTTCGAGCTGGAGGTGACTGCGGCGCTGGCCGGGGACGGTCTGCGCTGGGCGCTGGCGATCGGCGCCATCGGCGGCCTCCCCCCCGCGCTGCGGGCCGCACGCACGCCGGTTGGCGCGGCACTGCGCGCGGACGGCTGAGGTCGTGGCAACAGACGCCGGCCGGATCGAGCCCCGGCCCGCGGACACCCGCGGGCGACTGCCGGATCCGGCCCGGGACGCCCGGGCAAGATCGCCCCGGGCCAGGTCGCGGGGGTGCGCATAGACTTCCGCGGTGACCGATCCGGCCGACGTGCGTCTTCCTTCCATCGACGGCCTGCGCGCCTTCGAGGCGGCGGCGCGCCTGGGCACCTTCGAGCGGGCGGCCGACGAACTGGCCATCACGGCCAGCGCGGTCAGCAAGCGGGTTTCGACGGTCGAGGAACTGATCGGCAGCGCGCTGTTCAGCCGCACCGGCAAGTCCCTCGCGCTCACGGCCGCCGGGCGCGAGTACCTGGAGCAGGTGCGCCAGGCCCTGTCGCTGCTGACGGCCATGCCGCAGCACCGCCGTGCCGTGCAGCGCGTGCAGCGCCTGCGCGTGGTCACGCCCCCGACCTTCGCGCGCCAGATCCTCGTCCCCGAGCTCGAGGCATTCACCCGCAGCCACCCGGAGGTCGAGCTCGAGGTGGTGCTCTCGATGCCCTTCCTCGATTCGCAGGTGCCGGAGGCCGAGGTGGAGGTCCGCCACGGCGACCCTCGGCTGCTGGGTGGCCAGGTGCTGATGAACGATGTCGTGCTGCCGCTGGCCTCGCCGGCGCTGCTGCAGCGGCAGCCGGAACTCCGAACGCTCAACGGGCTGGCCCGCGGGCCTTTGCTGCGAACGCCGATCGAGCCATGGACGCCATGGCTGCGCGCCGCCGGGCTCGACGTCCCTGAACCGGCGGCCGGGCCGCGCCTGGTGGACCTCGGCCTCACGCTGGAGGCCGCGGTCGCCGGCCAAGGCGTGGCGCTCGGACGGCCCAGCCTGGCACGGCCGTGGCTGCGCAGTGGTGCGCTGGTCGCGCTGTCGGCGCTGCAGGTGCGGCCGCAGGCGCAGTACCAGCTGCTGGAGCACGACCGCAGCGACGCTGCGCAGGCCTTCGCCGCATGGCTGGCGCTCACCTGCGGGCGCATCGCGGCGGAGTCGGCGGCGCTCGTTTCCGGCAGCGCCTGAAAATCTTTCCGGTGCGTGCCGGCGCGGTCTCGCTAGCATTCGCGACCGAGGAGACAAGCCACCATGACCGTCATCACCCACATCGAAGACCTGCGTGTCCTGGCCAAGAAGCGCGTGCCGCGGATGTTCTACGACTACGCCGACAGCGGCAGCTGGACCGAGAGCACCTACCGCGCCAACGAGAGCGACTTCCAGAAGATCAAGCTGCGCCAGCGCGTGGCGGTGAACATGGAAAACCGCAGCACCGCTGCCAGGATGGTCGGCATCGACGTGAAGATGCCGGTGGCCATCGCCCCCACCGGCCTGACGGGCATGCAGCATGCCGACGGCGAGATCCTCGCCGCGCGCGCGGCCGAGAAGTTCGGCGTGCGCTTCACCCTCAGCACGATGAGCATCTGCTCGATCGAGGACATCGCCGCGCACACGAAGCAGCCGTTCTGGTTCCAGCTCTACGTGATGCGCGACCGCGACTTCATCGAGCGCCTGATCGACCGCGCCAAGGCCGCGAAGTGCGACGCGCTGGTGCTGACGCTGGACCTGCAGATCCTGGGCCAGCGCCACAAGGACCTCAAGAACGGCCTGTCGGCGCCACCCAAGCTGACGATCCCGAACATCGTCAACATGATGACCAAGCCGCGCTGGTGCCTGGGCATGCTGGGCACGAAGCGCCGCCAGTTCGGCAACATCGTCGGTCACGTCAAGGGCGTGGCCGACATGGGCAGCCTGTCGGAATGGACGGCCAAGCAGTTCGACCCCCAGCTCAACTGGGGCGACGTCGAGTGGATCAAGAAGCGCTGGGGCGGCAAGCTCATCATCAAGGGCATCCAGGACGTGGAGGACGCGCGCCTGGCGGCCGATTCGGGCGCCGACGCGCTGATCGTCAGCAACCACGGCGGTCGCCAGCTCGACGGTGCGCAGAGCAGCATCGAGGCGCTGCCGGCGATCGTTGCCGAGGTCGGCTCGCGCATCGAGGTGCACATGGACGGCGGCATCCGCAGCGGCCAGGACGTGCTCAAGGCCTGGGCGCTGGGTGCGCGCGGCACCTACATCGGCCGCGCCTTCCTCTACGGCCTGGGCGCGATGGGCGAGGCCGGCGTGACCAAGGCGCTCGAGATCATCCACAAGGAGCTCGACCTGACGATGGCCTTCTGCGGCCATACGAAGCTGGCGGGCGTGGACCGCTCGATCCTGCTGCCCGGCACCTACCCGACCTGAGGTCGCGCGGCCTGCCGACCCCACGGTCGGCAGGCACTGCGGGCGCTGTCACGAATCCGTCGCGCGGCGTCCCTACACTCGCCGGATGACCGACGAGAACCGGCCGGCCGACCCGCCAGTCAGCGAGCCCGAGGCCGCGCAGCCCGCGTCGCTGCGGCTGCTCAACCGCGAGCGATCCATCCTCGAGTTCAACCGCCGGGTGCTGGCGCAGGCGCGGCGAGCGGACGTGCCGCTGCTCGAGCGGCTGCGCTACGTGACCATCGTCTCGTCGAACCTGGACGAGTTCTTCGAGGTCCGCGTCAGCGACATGATCGAGGCCGCGCGCCAGGCCGGCAGCGCCGCGCGCACCGACCTCGCGGGCGTGGCGGCAGCCGCGCACCAGCTGATCGACGAGCAGTACGCCCTGTTCAACGACGATCTGATGCCGGCGCTGCGGCGCGAGGGCATCCTGATCCTCAACCACGCCGAGCGCGACGAGGCGCAGCGCCGCTGGGTGGCGCGCTTCTTCGAGCGGCAGGTGCGGCCGCTGCTGGTGCCGGTGAGCCTGGACCCCAGCCACCCGTTCCCTCTGGTGGCCAACAAGTCGCTGAACTTCATCGCCCGGCTGGGCGGGCGCGACGCCTTCGGCCGCGAGAACTCGATCGCCATCGTGAAGGTGCCGCGCGTGCTGCCGCGGGTGATCCGCCTGCCGGCGGAACTGTGCGGCGGCCGCCAGGGCTTCGTGCTGCTGACCAGCGTGATCCGCGCCCACCTCGGCGAGCTGTTCCCGGGGCGCAGCGTGGAGTCGTTCTCGCAGTTCCGCGTCACCCGCGACTCCGACCTCGAGGTCGACGAGGACGACGTCACCAACCTGCGCCAGGCGCTGCGCACGGGCCTGACCACGCGCCACTTCGGCCGTGCGATCCGTCTCGAGGTGGTGAACACCTGCCCGGCCGACCTGGCCGACTTCCTGCGCGAGCAGTTCGACCTGCCGGAAAACGCGCTGTACCGCGTCAACGGGCCGGTCAACCTGGTGCGCCTGAACCAGCTCATCGACCAGGCCGAGGCCGACCACCTGCGCTTCGCCCCTTTCGAGCCGCTGTGGCCCGAGCAGCGGCTGCCCAGGGCGCGTTCCCTGTTCGACCGCCTGCGCGAGGGCGACGTGCTGCTGCACCACCCCTACGAGAGCTTCGAGCCGGTGGTGCAGTTCCTTCGCGAGGCGGTGAACGACCCCGACGTGCTGGCGATCAAGCAGACGATCTACCGCACCGGCACCCAGAGCGTGCTGATGGACCTGCTGATCGAGGCAGCGCGCCGTGGCAAGGAAGTGCTGGCGGTGGTCGAGCTCAAGGCCCGCTTCGACGAGGAGGCCAACATCAACTGGGCCGAGCGCCTGGAGGCCGTGGGCGCTCAGGTGGTCTACGGCATCGTCGGCCTGAAGACACACGCCAAGCTGATGCTGGTGACACGGCGCGAAGGCAGCCGGCTGCGCCGCTACGTACACCTCTCCACCGGCAACTACAACCCGCGCACGGCCCGCCTCTACACCGACATGGGCTACCTGACGGCCGACCCGGGCCTCACGGCCGACGCCGACGCGGTGTTCCTGCAGTTGGCCAGCCAGGCGCGGATCAAGACGCAGCGCAGCCTCGTCACCGCTCCCTTCGCCCTGCACAAGCGCATGGTGCGCCACCTCGCGCAGGTGGCCGAGGCGGCACGCGCCGGACGGCCGGCGCGCGTGGTCGTCAAGGTCAATGCGCTGACGGACCCCGCCCTGATCGACGCCCTGGTGGATGCCGGGCGCGCCGGTGCCCGCATCGACCTCGTCGTGCGCGGCGCCTGCATGCTGCCGCCGGGCGTGCCCGGCCACACCGACAACATCCGTGTTCGCTCGGTGATCGGGCGCTTCCTCGAGCACACCCGCGTGGCCTATTTCCGATGGGGCGAGGGCGACGACGACGAGGTGCTCTACCTCAGCAGCGCCGACTGGATGGGCCGCAACATGTTCCGCCGCATCGAGCTGGCCTGGCCGGTGACCGACCCGGTGCTTCGCCAGCGCGTGATCGACGAGGGGCTGGTGCCCTATCTGCGCGACGAACGCGATGCCTGGTCGCTCGACGCCGCGGGCAGTTACCACCGCGTCTCGGAAGCTGGCGTCAGCGCCCAGCAGGCGCTGATGCAGCGCTACGGCGGCGCGGCCTCCTGAAGGAACGGCGCATGGACCTGATCCTCTGGCGGCACGCCGAGGCCTTCGAGGGCCGCGAAGTGGAGGACGACCTCGAACGCGCGCTCACGCCCAAGGGCGAGCGTCAGGCGGCGCGCATGGCGCAGTGGTTGCAGCGCCACCTGCCCGCCAGCGCGAGGGTGCTCGTCAGCCCGGCACGTCGCGCCCAGCAGACCGCGGCGGCCCTGGAACGCAAGTTCAAGACCTCGCCGGCCCTTGCGCCCAGCGAAGGCGTGGAGGCGCTGCTGGGCGCCGTACGCTGGCCCGACGCGCGCGAGCCGGTGCTCGTCGTCGGCCACCAGCCCACGCTCGGGCTGGCGGCCGGCTACCTGCTGTCGGGACAGCCGCTGTCGTGGTCGATCCGCAAGGGCGGCGTGTGGTGGCTGCGCTCGCGCGAGCGCGACGGCGCCTTCCAGGTCATCCTGCACGCCGTCACGGGCCCGGACCTGCTGTAGCGCCGGCACCGCGACGGCGCTACTTGCGCCGCGTCTTCTTCGCCGGCGCTGCCGACTTCGCCAGCAGCGTGTCCAGGTTCTTCTCGATCTCGGACTGGATGCGGTGGGCGAAGGCACCGAGCAGGAAGCCGAGCTTCGCGTCGAGCTCGAAATGGTCGGGGGCGACGATCAGCTTGCCGTTGACCCCCGAGCGCTTGAACTCGACCGTGTCGCTGGTCTCGCCCTCGAGCACCGTGCACTCCATGTCGAACTCGGCCTCGACCTGCTCGGCCCAGGACCAGGCCACCTCGCGCGCCTTCTCGAGGCCCAGGCTGTGTTCGCGATGGATGTGGATGTCGGGCACGGATCAACCTCCTGTGTTCAGGGCGCGCAGTGTGGCTTGGCGCTCGGCCTTCGGCAAGCCGGCCAGGCGCCGCACCTCGGCGTGGAAGCGGTCGAAGTCGCCGCCCGAGCGTTCGAAAAGCGCCTCGAACGCGGGCACCAGTTCGTCGTAGGCACCGAGCACGCCGAGCGACGCGTTGCTGGCGCGCTCGAACCAGTTGTCGTAGCCCGCGAAACCGCCCCACGGCCCGGCCTTCAGGCGCTGGTGCTCGGCGCGCATCGCGGCCATGAGCTCTGCCTTGGCGATGCGCTTGGCCGCATCGTCCCGCGCCGACTCGTAGACGGCGGCGAGTTGCGCCCGGGTGCGGCGGGTCAGCAAGCGGAAGTCCTCGCGCCGCGCCTCGAAAGCGGCGTACTCCCGGCGCGCCGCGTCGCTCGCGTGCACGGCCAGCCAGCGGCGCACGCCGATGCGCTCGACCGCGGTGGCATAGGACTCGTTGAAGGTCGTGTCGTCCTTCGCGTAGACCACCTGGTGGGCCATCTCGTGGAACACCAGCCGGGCCAGCTCGCCCTCGGGCCAGCGGATGAAGGTGCTGAGAAGCGGATCGCCGCCCATCCAGTCCGTCCAGCCCAGCGTGCTGTAGGCCGGCACGCCGTAGACGCTGGCCTCCCAACCCTCGGCGCGCAGCGCAGCGGCGGTGGCCTCGGCCCCGGCACGGTCGAAGTAGCCGCGGTAGCCGACGCAGCCCAGCACGGGGAAGCACCAGGTCTTGAGCTGCAGCGACAGCTCGGGCGCGGCGACGACGTTGAAGACTGCCGCCGTGCGCCCCAGGTCGGCGTAGCGGCGATAGCTCGCGCCATCGGGCAGGCGCAGCTCCTGCACGGCGAAGGCGCGCAGCCGCCGTGCCAGCTCGAGCCGCTCGCGCAGTTCGGCCGGCGTCGCCTCGTCGGCCAGCAGGTCGTCCACGGGCCGGGCCCGCTGCAGCATGTCGACATGACCACCGACCGCCTGCGCGTAGTAGCCGATGCTGCTGCAGCCGCTGCCCAGGCAGGCCACGGCCAGCAGCAGTGCCAGGCTGGCGAAGCTTCCCGCCGCTGCCACTGGCCAGACCCCGCGGCGCCGCACGTCAGGAAGGGGCCACTTCGACCAGGCAGTCGTAGAACGACGGAGCCCGGCCGATGTCGGTGAGCTTCTGGTGCGTCAGCTCGTTGACGTTGGTGCCGTTGGCACCGAGCTTGCGCCACCAGATGCCCAGTCCGTTGACGACGCCCGGCCGGGCCCGCTCGCTGACCCGCGCGCGGCAGCGGTAGCGGCCGCGGTCGTTGAAGACGTCGACCATCGCGCCGCTGGCGATGCCGCGCGCGGCCGCGTCCGCCGGGTGGATCTCGACCAGCGGCTCGCCCTCGATGTCGCGCAGGCTCTTCACGTTCACGAAGGTCGAGTTCAGGAAGTGGCGCGCCGGTGGCGAGATCATCGCCAGCGGGTAGCGGGCGGCGAGCTCGGGGGTGCGCTCGACGCACTCGTGGTTGGGCACGAAGTCGGGCACGCCCAGCCCCGGCGGTGAGGCCTGCGCGCGGCCGTCCGGTGTCGGGAAGCCGCCGTCAGCGAACGGCGCCTCAGGCAGCGGCAGCTTGACCCAGCCTTGGCGGCGCAGCGCCTCGAAGTCGATGACCTCGGGGCGGAACATCGCACGCGCCAGCGTCTCGTCGTCGTCGCGCAGGCAGGGGTCGTCGAAGCCCATGCGCCCGGCCAGCGCGCGGAAGATCGCGGCATTGGAACGGCTCTGCCCCAGCGGGGCGATCGCCGGCTCGTTGACCAGCACGTAGGTGTGGCCGTAGGAGCCGTGGACGTCCCAGTGCTCGAGCTGCGTGGTGGCCGGCAGCACGTAGTCGGCGTGGTCGGCGGTGTCGGTGAGGAAGTGCTCCAGCACCACGGTGAAGAGGTCCTCTCTCGCGAAGCCCTGCACGACCTTGCGGCTCTCGGGCGCCACCGCCACCGGGTTGCTGTTGTAGACCACCACGGCCTCGATGCGCGGGCCGAACGCAGGTGACGACTCGCGCTGCAGGTCGTCGCCGATGGTGCTCATGTTGATCACTCGCGGGCGCTGTCCAGCGGGCAGCCCGGAGGCCGGCAGCACCGGCGCGGCCAGCGCGCCGCGCATCCAGCCCGAGGCCGACAGCAGCATGCCGCCGGCGCGGTGCCGCCAGGCGCCGGTCAGGCAAGGCAGCAGGGCCACCAGCCGCACCGCGCTGCCGCCGCCGTGGGCGCGCTGCATGCCGTAGTTCAGGCGGATCGCCGCCGGCTTCGTGGTGCCCCAGTCGCGCGCCAGCGCGCGCACCTCGTCGGCCGTGATGCCGCAGGCCGCGGCAGCGCGCTCGGGCGGCCACTGCAGGGCGCGCTCTCGAAGCGCCTCGAAGCCGTCGAGGTGGCGGCAGATCCAGTCCTCGTCGAGCCAGCCGTGGACGATCAGCTCGTGCATCACGCCCAGCGCCAGCGCGCCGTCGGTGCCCGGCCGCAGCGCGACGTGGACGTGGCACTTCTCGGCCGTCTCGGTGCGCCGCGGGTCGATGCACACCAGCTTCGCGCCGGCACGCTTGGCCTGCTGCGCGAAGGTCCAGAAGTGCAGGTTCGAGGCGATCGAGTTGCTGCCCCAGATCACGATCAGCCGGCTCTCGGCGAAGTGCTCGAGGTGCATGCCGACCTTGCCGCCGTAGGTCGCCATCAGGGCCTCGGCGCCGGCCG
>JBILNT010000155.1:0-8706 GCA_044374875.1 Rubrivivax sp. | reverse complement strand
ACGTCCCAGATGGCACTTCACGCGCCGGCGACTCGCTTCGCGGCGCTTGCATCGCCGTGTCAGCCGCGCGAAGCACAGCCGGCGGCGCAAATCAAATGCCTCTCGGGCTCTGAGCCGGCGACCACGAGGCGCCCGCCACCTCCTCGATCTTCCCGATCTCCCCCGCCTCCGCGTCCTCCGTTCCTCGGCGTCGGAAACTCGATACCCGGGGCACCGCAGCCTGGGCTTCGAGCGACTTCAGTCCAGGCTGTCGAGCAGCGACATCACGTCGGCCAGCTTCGGCACCTGCCCCTTGCCGCCGATGCTGGCGACCTGGCCCGGGCCGGTGATGCCGGCCAGCCCCGGCTCGTGATCGCAGTAGATGCCGATCGTCGACCGGCCGAGCGCCGCCCCGAGGTGCGAGAAGCCGGTGTCCAGCCCGACGATCCGGGTCGCACCGGCCAGCACCGCGGCCATCGCGCCGACCTTGAGGAACGGCGGCACCGTGCCGTCGCAACCGGCGGCAATGCGTTCGGCCAGCGTCTGTTCGGCCTCGGTGCCCCACAGGACCACCGGCATCTCCCCCTGCTGGGACAAACGCTTGCCGACCGCGATCCAGCGCTGCTCCGGCCAGAGCTTCTCGGCGCGGCTGGCGTTGGGGATCAGCACCGCGTAGCGCTCGGGCGCCCGCCACGAGGGGGCCGGCGCGCGCAGGCCGAAATCGGGGGGCGACTGCGGCAGCGCGTAGCCCAGGTGCGCCGCAGCGAGCCATCGGCAGCGGTCGACGGCATGGAGCGCGCGCGAGACCGAGGCCGTGCGCTGGTAGAGCAGGCAGGCCAGGGGCTCGCGGATGCTGCGCCGGTCGTAGCCGGCTACCGGCCCGATCGCCTGCCGGGACCAGAGCGCGCTCTTGAGCAGGCCCTGGAGGTCCAGGATCAGGTCGTAGCGTTCCCGTCTCAGGTCTTCGCGCAGCTTTCCCATCGCGCGCCAGGTCTCGCGGTCGGCCAGGCGCCGGCGCCACTTGCGCCAGGCCATCGGCAGCACCCGGCTCACGCCGGGGTTGAGCGCAGGGATCGCCGCGAAAGGCGCCTCGACGAGCCAGTCGACCTGCACCCCGGGCATGTGGGCATGCAGATCGGCCACCACCGGCTGGGCGTGCACGACGTCGCCCATGGACGACGTCTTGACGATCAGGACGCGCAAGGGCGCTCTCTCAGCGGGCCGCCGCGGCGCGCTCGCGCACCAGCACCGGATTGAAGCGCGGGTCGTTGTACATCTTGAACTGGCGGTAGACCTTGAAGTACGCACGCCCGGCGCGGGCGTCGGCCAGCAGTTCGTCGAGGCAGGCGCCGAGGTCGCGACGCTGCTGCTCCAGCCGCTCGAGCTTGACGCGGCTGGCCTCGCGGTGGGCCTCGTCGACGTCGACACGCAGCGTCTGCTCACGCATCGCGTGGACCTTCAGTGCCATGATCGACAGGCGGTCGATCATGCTGCCGGCGGTCTCGCTGTTCAGCCGCGCGCCCGCAGGCACGCGCGCCTGCGGGGCGTCGCTGCGCGCCGAAGCCTCGTCGACCAGGCCCAGCGCCATCAGCAGCAGCTCGTCGACGCGCTCGGTGGCGTCGTTGCGGGCCTGGTTGAAGCGGTCGATCGCCCGCTTGTTGGCTGCGATCTCGTGGTCGCCCACGGTGGTGCGGCGCGCCAGGTCTTCCTCGGCCCACAGGCTGCTGTTGAAGTGGTGGTTGGTCTTCACCCAGTGCCAGACATTGGCGACATCGCCCTCGGGGGCAACAGTCCCGGGCCAGCCGGCGCTGGCGAGCAGGCGGTCGTGGAGGTCGACGACGACGGCTGCGGAAACAGGCAGTGCGGTCATGCGTGAAGCGGTGCGGCTGGCGGCAACGAGGTGCAGGAAGGCCCGGATTATCCGCCGCCCCCCACCCGGGGGCCTGCGCACGGGGGCACGCGTCGACCACCACCGCCGGGGGAATCGCCCCCCGGGGATGCGCTCCAACAATGGCCACAGCCCGCGAGCCTGCACGCTCACGCGACAGTCTTCAGGGCGCCTTTCCATCCACACCAAGGAGTCCACCATGTTCCGTCACGTTGTCGCCATCGTCCTCGCCGCGCTCGCCCTGCCCGCTTTCGCGGCCGTCGAGGTCAACCAGGCCACCCAGGCGCAGCTGGAGAGCGTCAAGGGCGTGGGCCCCGCCCTGTCGTCGAAGATCCTCGAGGCGCGAAAGACGGGCCCCTTCAAGAGCTGGAGCGACCTGCAGGAGCGGGTCTCGGGGATCGGGCCGGGCAGCGCCGCGAAGCTCTCGGGCGCCGGGATGACGGTCGGCGGCGCGAGCTTCGACGCCGCCGCCAAGGCCACCGACAAGGCCGCCGACAAGCCGGCCGCCCGACCGGCGGCCCGCCCCGACGCGAAGCCCGAGCAGAAGACCGCCTCCAAGTGAGGGCCTGGTGCGGCGCCGGGACCCCCGGTCTCGTCAGCGCGCCCGCGCGCCGCGCCAACCGGAGAACGCCGGCCGCTCGAAGGGCAGCAGGGCGGGCGTGCGGTTGACCCGCCGCGGGCGCTAGACGTCGGAGGCCGCTCCATCCAGGAAGCGGCTCGACAGCGCGTCACCGTCCACCTGGGCCAGGCCCTCAGGCTCTCAGTCGTAGACGATGGCCGCGGCGCCGCCGTGGGCGATCGCCTTCCAGCGCGCCAGAGCCTCGTCGCAGGGCCAGAACCGGGCCTGCTGCCCGAGGTCGAGCTCGGCGCTGGCGCCGTCGCGCCGCACGCGCAGCCGCACGCCCAGGCCCTGTGACAGCTCTCCGTGCTCGCTGTGGATGCGGCGCGCCGGCCAGGCCTTGACCAGTTCGGAGACGGGTGGCGTGCCGCCGTTGAGTTCGACGGCCAGGTAGCGGCCGAAGCGGGCCCGCGCGCCCGCGAGGTCCCAGACCTGCTGAACCCCCAGCCGCAGCCCGCCGGAGAAGCGGTCGGGCTGCAGCTTGCCCTGCACGACGAGCAGTTCATCGTCGGTGACGAGCTCGCGCTGGGCGGCGATCTGCTCCTCGGGCACCGAGGCCTCGAGCGTCTCGCTGCCGTCCTCGAGCTTGAAGATCACGACGCGGCCACGCTGCCCGTTGACGATGCGCATGTCGCTGACGATGCCGGCCACCAGCTGCGGCTCGCGGCTCTCGGTGAGCTCGGCGATCGGGCGGCGCACGAAGCGGCGCACCTCGTCGCGGCAGGCGTCGAAGAGGTGACCCGAGAGGTGGAAGCCGATCGCCACCTTCTCGTGCTGCAGGCGCTCGCGGATCGACCATGGCTCGGCCGTGGCCAGCGCCGGCTCCTGCGTGCTCGCGCCGTGGACGTCGCCGAAGTCGAACAGCCCGGCCTGGTCGGCGTTCGCCGCCTGGGTGTCGGCCCACTCGAAGGCCAGGCCCACGCTGGCCAGCAGCTGCGGGCGGCCGGTATCGCGGTCGGCGATCATGGCGTCGAAGGCGCCGGCCTTGATCAACGCCTCGACGACGCGCTTGTTCACCGCCTTGCGGTCGACGCGCGCGCAGAAGTCGAACAGGCTGCGGAACGGCCCGCCACCGCTGCCGTCGCGCCCCTCGCGCGCCGCGACGATGGCCTCGATGGCGCCGACACCGGTGCCCTTGACGGCCGCCAGCCCGTAGCGCACGGTGCGGTCGTCGACGGGCTCGAAGCGCGCCACGCCGCGGTTGACGTCGGGCGGCTCGAAAGCGATGCCGAACAGCCTGGCGTCGGCCAGCAGCACCTTGAGCTTGTCGGTGTCGTCGGCCTCGATCGTCATGTTGGCGGCAAAGAACTCCGCCGTGCAGTGGACCTTGATCCACGCCGTGTGATAGGCCAGCAGCGAGTAGGCGGCGGCGTGGCTCTTGTTGAAGCCGTAGCCCGCGAACTTCTCCATCAGGTCGAAGACCTCGTCCGCCTTCGCGGCGGCGATGCCCTTCTTCGCCGCACCCTCGCGGAAGATCTCGCGGTGCTTGGCCATCTCCTCGGGCTTCTTCTTGCCCATCGCGCGGCGCAGCAGGTCGGCGCCGCCGAGCGAGTAGCCGCCCAGCACCTGGGCGGTCTGCATCACCTGCTCCTGGTAGACCATGATCCCGTAGGTCTCGCCGAGCACGCCTTCGAGCAGCGGGTGGCGGTACTCCACCAGTTCCTTGCCGTGCTTGCGCGCCACGAAGCTCGGGATCAGGTCCATCGGCCCCGGGCGGTACAGCGCGTTCAGCGCGATCAGGTCTTCCAGACGGCTGGGCCGCGCGTCACGCAGCATGCCCTGCATGCCACGGCTTTCGAACTGGAACACCGCCTCGGTCAGGCCGTCGGAGAAGAGCTTGTAGACGCGCGCGTCGTCGAGCGGCAGCTTCGCGTAGTCGAAGTCCTTCAGGGCGGGGCGCCGGGCGCGGATGAACTCCGCCGCCAGCTCGAGGATGGTCAGCGTGGCCAGGCCGAGGAAGTCGAACTTCACCAGGCCGATGGCCTCGACGTCGTCCTTGTCGTACTGGCTGACGGCGCTGTCGCTGCCGGGCTGCTGGTAGAGCGGGCAGAAGTCGGTGATGCGGCCGGGCGCGATCAGCACGCCGCCGGCGTGCATGCCGACGTTGCGCACCATCCCCTCGACGCGCGTGGCCAGCGCCAGCAGCTCGGCCACCTCCTCGTCGGCGGCCTCGCGCTGCTCCAGCTCGGGGGCCTCCTTGCGCGCATAGATGACGCCCGGGTCGGGCTTCTCGGGCACCTTGGCCAGCGTGACCGTCTTGCCCGGCGGGGCGGGGATCAGCTTGGCGATGGAGTCGACGTGGCCGTAGCCCATGCCCAGCACGCGCCCGACGTCGCGCAGCGCCGCCTTGGCCGCCATCGTGCCGAAGGTGGCGATCTGGCTGACCGCCTCGCGCCCGTACTTGTCCTTGACGTACTCGATGACGCGGTCGCGGTTGCCCTGGCAGAAATCGATGTCGAAGTCGGGCATCGACACCCGCTCGGGGTTCAGGAAACGCTCGAACAGCAGGTTGTACTGGATGGGGTCGAGGTCGGTGATGAACAGCGCCCACGCCACCAGCGAGCCGGCACCCGAGCCGCGCCCGGGGCCGACAGGGCAGCCGTGCTCCTTGGCCCAGACGATGAAGTCCGAGACGATCAGGAAGTAGCCCGGGAAGCCCATCTTGAGGATGGTCGCGATCTCGAACTCGAGCCGCTCGAGGTAGCGCGGCCGCTCGCGCTCGCGCTCGGCGGCGTCGGGGAAGCGCGTCGCCAGGCGCTTGTCGAGGCCTTCCAGCGAGGCCTGGCGGAAGTAGTCCTCGATCGGCATGCCGCCCGGCGTCGGGAAGTCGGGCAGGCGGGGCTTGCCGAGCGTGAGCGTGAGGTTGCAGCGCCGCGCGATCTCCACCGTGTTGGCCAGCGCCGAGGGCACGTCGGCGAACAGGCGGGCCATCTGCTCGCGCGGCAGGAAGTACTGCTCGCGGGTGAAGCGGCGCTGGCGCTTGGGGTTGGACAGCAGCTCGCCCTCGGCGATGCACACGCGCGCCTCGTGGGCGTCGAAGTCGTCGGGCGCGAGGAACTGCACCGGGTGCGTAGCCACCACCGGCAGGCCGAGCGCCGCGGCCAGCGGCACCGCCGCGCGCACGTGCGCCTCGTTCGTCGGCAGCCCGGCGCGCTGCAGCTCGACGTAGAAGCGGCCGGGAAACAGCGCGGCGAGCTGCCGCGCCGCCGAGCGGGCCCGCGCCTCGTCGCCGGCCAGCAGCGCGGTGCCGACGGCACCGAGGTCGGCCCCCGACAGCGCGATCAGCCCGCCGCCGAGCTCCTGCAGCCAGTCCCACTTCACCCAGGCCTGCGTGCGCTGCACGTTGCGCGTCCAGGCGCGTGCCAGCAGCTCGTTGACGTTGAGGTAACCCTGACGGTCCTGCACCAGCAGCAGCAGCCGTGTCGGCAGGGTGCCGCCGTCGGGCAGCGGCTCCATCCAGACGTCGACGCCGACGATCGGCTTGATGCCGGCGCCGCGGCAGGCCTTGTAGAACTTGACGGCGCCGAACAGGTTGTCGAGGTCGGCGATCGCCAGCGCGACCTGGTCGTCGGCACGCGCCGCGGCGACGGCGTCGTCGACGCGCAGGGTGCCGTCGACGACGGAATACTCGGTGTGCAGGCGCAGGTGAACGAAAGGCATGCGAGGCATTCTAGGCAAGCCCCCCCGGTCCTAGAATGCCTCGCTTCCCGACTCCGGATGCGTGCACCCTGCATGAAGGCCACCCTGCTGAAGACCTTCGGCATCCTGCTGATGCTCAGCGCCGTGGCACTGTCCCTGTCGCGGGCACCGGACCGCCCGGTGGAGACGCTGGTGGGGCGCTGGGCGCCCGCGCCATCGGACTTCATCGACCTCGGCGGCCAGATCGTGCACGTGCGCGACGAAGGCCCGCGCGACGACCCGTCGCCCGTGGTGCTGCTGCATGGCACCTCGGCCAGCCTGCATACCTGGGAAGGCTGGGCGCTCGCCCTGCGGCCGCAGCGGCGCGTCATCACGCTGGACCTGCCGGGCTTCGGCCTGACCGGCCCCTGGACCGGCACGCGCGCGGGCAGCGACTACCGGGGCGACACGATGGCGCGATTCGTCCTCGAGGTGCTGTCGCAGATGAAGGTCCAGCGCTTCGTCGCCGGCGGCAACTCGCTGGGCGGCGAGGTGGCATGGCGCATGGCCACGCTGGCGCCGCAGCGCGTCGAGCGGCTGATCCTGGTCGATGCCGCGGGGCCGCCCTTCGAGCCGCAGCAGGTGCCGCTGGGCTGGGTGATCGCCCGCGTGCCGGTGCTCAACAGGGTGACCGAGTGGGCCCTGCCCCGCGCGCTGGTGGCCCAGGGCGTGGCCGGTGTCTACGGCGACCCGTCGAAGGTGACTCCCGAACTCGTGGACCGCTACTTCGAGCTCACGCTGCGCGAGGGCAACCGCCGCGCGCTGGTCGAGCGGCTGCAGCAGTACCAGCGCGGCGCCGACGCCGAGCGCATCGACACGATCAAGCTGCCCTCGCTCATCCTCTGGGGCGGCCGCGACCGGCTCATCCCGCCCGAGGTCGGGCGCGAGTTCCAGCGCCGCATCGCCGGCAGCCGCCTCGTCGTGTTCGACGACCTCGGGCACGTGCCGCAGGAGGAGGACCCGGCGCGCACGGTGGCCGAAGTCCGGCGCTTCCTCGGCATGCGATGACCGGGCGGGTGCGGGCCTGGCCCCTAGCGGCTACATTCGCCTCATGAGCGACGAGACACCATCCACGCACGGGCTGGAGTGGGCACAGCGGCTGGTGCGGCTGAACACGGTCAGCCGCGAGTCCAACCTGCCGCTCATCGAGTGCATCGCCGACCACCTGCGCACGCTCGGCGTGCCCTTGCGCCTGACCTACGACGACGAGCGCCGCAAGGCCAACCTCTTCGCCACCCTGGGCGAGGGTCGCCCCGACGGCGTGATCCTTTCCGGCCACACCGACACCGTCCCCTGGGACGGCCAGGCCTGGACGCTGGACCCGCTGGGCGCGACGGTGCGCGACGGCCGTCTGTACGGCCGCGGCAGCGCCGACATGAAGGCCTTCATCGGCCTGGCCGTCGCGCGGGCCCGCAGCTACCTCGAGGCCGACCTGCCGTTCGCCGTGCACTACGCCTTCAGCTTCGACGAGGAGGTGGGCTGCTTCGGCGTGCGCCACCTGATCGCCGACCTGCGTGAAGCCGGGCTGGCGCCGCGGATGTGCCTGGTGGGCGAGCCCACCGGCATGGTGCCCGCCGTCGCGCACAAGGGTGTCTACCGCTGGCGCTGCTGCGTGCGCGGCAAGCCGGCACACTCGTCGCTGACGCCGAGCTCGGTCAACGCCATCGAGGCGGCGTCGCGCGTCGTCGCGCACATCGCCGGCATGGCCGATCACTGGCGCCGGCACGAGCCGCGCCACGAAGGCTTCGACGTGCCCTTCTCCACCGCCTCCACCGGCGTGATCCACGGCGGCATCGCCGACAACGTGGTGCCCGAGGACTGCGAGTTCCGCTACGAGATCCGCAACCTGCCAGGCACCGACGCCGAGGCCATGAACGCCGGCGTGGAGGCCTACGCGCGCTCCCTGGAGCCGGCGATGCACGCGGTCGACCCGGCCACCGGCTTCCGCTTCGAGAGCACGGCGGCGGTGCCGGCCTTCCTGGCCGCGCCGGCGGAACCGGCACTGAAGCTGGCGCAACGCCTGGCCGGCACGCACCAGACCACGCTGGTGGCCTTCGGCACCGAGGCCGGGCTGTTCCAGCGCGCCGGCATCTCCACCGTGGTGTGCGGGCCCGGGCACATCGCCCAGGCCCACCAGCCCGACGAGTACGTGAGCCTGGAACAGCTCGCGCTGTGCGAGCGCTACCTCGACGGCCTGGCCCGCGAGCGTTGATCGGCCACCAGGCACGCGCTGGCCCGCGGGGCCCGCTCGCAGGTCCCAGGCATCAGAGCCTGAGAGTTTTCCCGCCGTGGCCGAAAGGCGCGCCAAGACGCCCCGTATCCAGGCGCAAACCACAGCCATGGCTCGGGCTGTGGCGCGGATCTGCAACGACGAGACGGGGTGTCTTGGGGTGCAAGGCGGGCATCGGGGGAAAGCCTCTCAGGCTCTCAGAGCCCGAGAGGCATTTGATTTGCGCCGCCGGCTGTGCTTCGCGCGGCTGACACGGCGATGCAAGCGCCGCGAAGCGAGTCGCCGGCGCGTGAAGTGCCATCTGGGACGTTC